>JAOZMB010000005.1:0-32573 GCA_029934515.1 Bacteroidales bacterium | reverse complement strand
GCGTTAATGATTCAGAAATTTGCGAAGGCGAAGATGTTACTTTTACGGCAAGTTCTGGATTTACTTTATATGAATTTAGTGTCGGAGGTACGGCTGTACAGTCTGGTGCATTAAGTAATTTCACAACTTCTGAAATTATGAATAATGATCAAGTAACTGTTAAAGTATTTAATGCAAATGGTTGTTTTGTAGAACCCGCTGCGATAGCAATGATTGTTAATACTGTACCAACAGCTGGTTTAAATATTCCTGCAACCGTAATATGCACAGGTGATAATGCCGTATTTACTGCTAATATAGTTGAAAACGCAATATACAAATTTATGATAAACAATGTTGTTGTTCAAAATGGAACGAGTAATATTTACAGCACAACAAACATAGTAAATAATGATATTGTAACACTTCAAGTTACCAATTCTTCATTATGTTCGGAAATATCATTGCCTATAATAATGAATGTAAATGACAATCCAGCTGTTGATATTGTTGTCTCTGACAATGATATTTGCAATGGTGAAGATGTTATATTTACAGCAACAGATGGTTATTCAAATTATAATTTCTTTGTAAACAACAGTTCTATTCAGAATTCAAATTCAAATATTTATACGAGTTCTGTACTTAATAATACAGATATTGTTAGTGTAATTGCTTTATCAGGTAATTCTTGTACTGCTGGAAGTCCAGATATAATAATGAATATAAATATTAATCCTATTGCTATTATTACAGAAAATACTAATCCTGTTTGCGAAGGAGAAGATGTTACTTTTACAGCATCTGGAGGAACGAATTATGAATTTTTTGTTGCAGGAATGAGTGTTCAAGGTCCTTTAAATTTAACAGAATTTACTACAAATTCTTTAAACAACGGTCAAACAGTTACCGTAGAAGTAACCAATGAAAGTGGCTGTTCCGACCTTGCAGATGTTATTATAATGGTTGAAGAAAACCCATCGGTTGTTTTGATAAGTTCTGATGATGAAATTTGTGAAGGCGAAAATGTTACTTTCACTGCAACAGGTAATTATGACAATTATAAATTTACAATTAATGGTATTGAAGTTCAAAATACAGCTTCAAATAGTTGTTCTTTTAACACACTCAGCAATAATGATATAGTTGGAGTTGAAGTAACAAATACAGCAAATTGTGCTGCCGAACCTTCATTGATAACAATGACAGTTCATGATAATCCTATAACAGTTTTAACGCCAAGTGCAACCGAAATTTGTGAAAACGAACCTATTACTTTCACGGCAAGTTCTGGTTATTCAAATTATGATTTTAAAGTTAATAACATTCTTATACAGTCGGGTACATTAAACGAATTTACTTCTTCTTCGCTTGACGATGGCAGTCTTATTACTGTTGATGTTTATAATACTGATAACTGTTCGTATTCACATCCCGGAGTTGAAATAAATGTAAATACATTACCAACAGCAACATTAGAGGCTTCTGAATCAACAATTTGTATCGGCGAAAATATTACATTAACAGCAAGCACAGGATTTACAAATTATGAATTTATATTAAATAATATTACAGTGCAAAACGGAAGTGCAAATACATACAGTAGTTCCGAATTTGGTAATTTGGATAACATAATCGTAAAAGTAACAAATTCTGATGACTGTCAAGTAACAACATTGCCAGTATTAATAACTGTTAACGAAATACCTGAGGTTAATTTGATAGCTTCTGATAATGAAATTTGTGAAAATGAAAATATTATTTTTACGGCAACAGGTGGATATACAAACTATAAATTTATGATTGATGGCGACGAAGTGCAAAACTCTGGCGCAAATATATATACAAATACTGGTTTGACAAATTCTAATGTTGTCAGTGTGGAAGCATTGAATGGAGAAGGTTGTCTTGCAGAGAGTCCAGCGATTATTGTAACTGTTCACGATAAGCCTACTGCCGAACTTGATGTAAATAATAATAATATTTGTGCTGGCGAAGATGTTACTTTTACAGCTTCGGGAGCATCGCTATATGAGTTCTTCGTTTCAGGAGTAAGTGTTCAAGGTCCTTCTGGAAATACTTCTTATATTAGTAATTCTATTCTTGACGGACAGACTGTTTCTGTTGAGGTTAGCGATGAGTATAATTGTTCGGATATATATTCTGGTATTACAATGACGGTAAACGATATACCTGTTGTTGATTTAATGGCAAGCGATACAGAAATTTGCGAAACTTATCCAGTTGAGTTCACGGCGACCAGTGGTTATGAAAATTATAAATTTATGGTCAACGGGTTTGAAGTTCAAAATAATGAAAATAATATTTATACAACAACAAACCTCAACAACGGTGATGAGGTCAATGTTGAAGCGACAAATCTATCAGCTTGTAAAGCAGAGACAGCAAATATTTCAATAATTGTAAACTCTTTACCTGATGCGTCAGCTATAACTTTATCACAAACACCAGCGTCTATTTGTTCTGGCAATGAAGTAACTTTTACGGCAAGTCCGGGATTTAGTATTTACAAATTTAGTAAAAATACAGAGCTTGTGCAGACTGGTTCAGTAAATACATATTCAAGTAATATAATTTCAGACGATGATTTAATTAGTGTCGAAATACTTAATACAGAGAATTGTTCTTATAATTATCCGGGTATTTTGGCATCAATTAACGATTCGCCAGATGCAGTATTGAATGCCTCTTCGAGTGTTATTTGCACAAGTGAACAGGTTACATTTACAGCCACAAGCGGATATGAAAATTATAAATTTTTCTTAAATGGTCAAGTTGTTCAAAACGGTGCAGTAAATGAATATGTATCTTCTGGTTTGGAAAATAGTGATATTGTTATTTGTGAGGTTGCAAATTCTAATTATTGCTCAACGGTGACATCACCAGTAATAATGACGGTCAGCGATTCGCCAGTTGTTTTATTAACAAACAATCCTGATGTTATTTGCGAAGGAGAACAGATAATATTTACAGCAACACCCGGATATGCAAATTATATTTTTACGGTAAATGATTTACCAGTACAAAACTCTGTGGTAAACACTTATGTAAATTCAAATTTGAATAATAATGATATTGTAAATGTAACGGCAACAAGTGCTGGAGATTGTTCGGCAATTGGTTCGGGTATAATAGTATCCGTAAACAACCAGCCTTCGGCAACACTTATAAGTACAGAGACATCTATTTGCGAAAACGAACAAGTTACTTTCACAGCCTCTGGCGGAATGAATTATGAATTTTTTGTATCCGGATTAAATGTTCAAGGACCTTCTGGATTAAATCAATTTACGACAAGCGAATTGACAAACGGACAATCTGTTTCTGTTTCAGTTAGTAATTCAAATGGTTGTTATGATGTATCTTCGGAAATACCGATTACTGTAAATCAATTACCAGATGCAGTGCTTCTCGTTTCAGATAATGATATTTGTGAAGGAGAACTAATTAATTTAACGGCAACAGAAGGTTATGATAATTACAAATTTATGATTAATAATATAGTTGTTCAAAATGGTGATAACAATAATTATTCTTCGATTAATTTAGCTGACAATGATATTGTCGAAGTAGAAGTAACTAATTCAACGGCTTGTTCTTCCAGTCCTGCTTCTATAACAATGAATATTTTTGATAATCCTATAACTGTATTAATACCAACTGAAACAGAAATTTGTGAAAACGAACAGCTTACTTTTACGGCAAGTTCAGGATATGATACATATGAGTTTAGTATTAATGATATAATTTTACAAACCAGTAATATAAATACATTTACTCCAACTGAAATTTCGGATAATGATTTTATTAAAGTTGAAGTATTTAGTTCAGAAGGTTGTTCGTATTTACATAATGGAATTACAATGTCTGTAAACGAAATTCCAGTTGCAACAATTCAGGCGAGTGCATCGACAATTTGTGTCGGCGAGCAGGTTACTTTCACGGCGACAGAAGGTTTTGAAAATTATGAATTTTTGATAAATGAAATACCTGTTCAAAACGGAAACTCTAATATTTACAATACTACAAATATAAGTAATAACAGTATTGTTAGAGTGAATGTTACAAATCTTTCGGGTTGTTCAGATTTATCATTGCCAGTAATTATGACTGTAAATGAAGTTCCTTCTGTAACTCTTGATGTTTCTGATTATAATATTTGTGAAGGTGAAACTGTATTGTTTACGGCACAGCAAGGATATGTAAATTATATTTTTAGTGTAAACGGAGAGACAGTGCAAACATCGGCGGCAAATACATATTCTAATTCCGAGCTATCCGATGCAGATGTAGTTGGAGTTACTGTATATAATTCAGGTGGTTGCTCGGCAAGTTCTGTTTCGATTATTTCTGTTTCCGATTTACCTATTGCAGATTTATCAGCTAATAATACAACAATTTGTTCTGGGGAGACAATAAATTTTACCGCATCAGGAGGTTCTGTTTATCAGTTCTTTGTTGATGGTGTTAGTGTTCAGGGACCTGATGTTGCTACGACTTATGTGTCTGATAATTTAACAAACGGTCAGACTGTATCCGTTGCGGCATTTAATTTGAATAATTGTTTTGATATCTCAAACGAAATAACAGTAACAATAAATGAACTTCCAGAAGCTGTGCTTGTGGCATCTGCCGATGAAATTTGTTTTGGAGAAAGTGTAACGTTCACTGCAACTGGCGAGTATGATAATTACGATTTTAAACTCAACGGTATTGTAGTCCAGACGGGTTCGCAAAATACATATACATCTTCGGAATTATCAACAGGAGATATTGTAAACGTAATAATTGCAAATACTGAATCTTGTATTTTTGAAACCGAAGGAGTTCCGATAATAGTATATCCACAGCCAACAGCAACATTAACGCCAAGTGCTACAATTATTTGCGAAAGCGAACAAGTTGTATTTACGGCAAGTCTTGGTTTTGAATATTATGAATTTTATATTGAAGGAATTATTGCACAAGCTGGAAGTTCTAATATTTTTACGGCAAATAATTTATCTGACCAAGAGCTTGTTAGTGTTATAACTTATAATGAAAATAATTGCTCTTACAGTCATGCTGGTATAAATATCACTGTAAACAATATGCCTGATGCTTCGCTTGATGCTTCGGCAACAACTATATGTAACGGTGATAATGTTGAATTTACAGCAACAGAAGGTTTTGAAAATTATGAATTCTTTTTGAATAATGAACAAATTCAAAACGGAAATGATAATACATACAGCACAACAGGTTTGAGTAACGGTGATATTATTACTGTAAATGTTACAAACCAATCGGCTTGCTCGGTAAATACTTCACCAGTAATAATTACTGTAAATGAAATACCAACAGTAAATTTAACGAACTCTGCAAATAATATTTGTGATGGCGAGAATATTGTATTTACAGCAACAAGCGGATATATAAATTATGAATTTACGGTAAACGGCATACCTGCTCAAACATCAAGTGCATATACATTTACAACTTCTAATTTATCAAACGGAGATATTGTTAATGTTACGGCAAGTAACAACGGCTCTTGTTCGGCTGTTGCTTCGGCTATTGCAATTACTGTTTCTGATATACCTGTTGCAGGACTTATTAGTTCAGGAGCAGATATTTGTGAAAACGAAAATATTACATTTACGGCTTCGGGTGGTATTGTTTACGAGTTCTTTGTAGATGGATTATCTGTTCAAGGACCTTCTGGACAAATGACATATTCAAATAATTCGATGACAGATGGGCAGTTGGTAAGTGTTGGCGTTTCCAATATAAATAATTGTTTAGATATTTCTGATAATATTTCTGTATCTGTTCAGCCTCTTCCTACGGCTACGCTTGTTGCATCTGCTGATGAGATATGTGAAGGAGAGAATGTAAACTTTATTGCTTATGCTGGATATTCGAATTACACTTTCTTTGTTAATTCTATTGAAAAGCAAACAGGAAGTTCAAATATTTATTCTTCATCGGTATTATCGAATGATGACCTTGTGAGTGTTGAAGTTGAAAATACAGCTAATTGTTCTTCTTTATCAGAAAATATTTTGATGTTTGTTCACGAACCGCCAACGGCATTATTGGTAAGTAGTGATGATGAAATTTGCGAAAACGAAGCTGTTACATTTACAGTAACTGATGGATACGAGAATTATAAATTTAGCATAAATGATTCGTATGTTCAGTTTGGGACATCAAATATTTATACAACTGATAATTTGTCAGATGGTGATATTGTTGGTGTTGAGGTTGTTGGTAATGGTGGTTGTTCTTATTCGCCACCTTCGATAGATATTGTTGTTAATTCAGAACCAGAAGTTTTACTCGAAGCATCGACAACAGCTATATGCAGGGGCGAGAATGTTACTTTTACCGTAACGGAAGGATACAATGCATATCAGTTTTTTATAAACGATGAATTGGTTCAAAATAGTAGTTCAAATATTTATAATACTGTTAATATAAACAATGGAGATATTATTGATGTTCAGGTTAATAATACTACAAATTGTTCGGCAAATACAAATCCAGTAATAATGGTCGTAAGTGAAATACCAGAAGTTACTTTAACAAGTACGCTTAATAATATTTGTACCGGCGAGCAGGTTATATTCTTTGCTACTGCTGGTTTTGTAAATTATGATTTCAGAATAAACGGTAATACTGTTCAGAATTCTCCTGCATCGACATTTACCAGCAATACATTCCAAGACGATGATATTATTACAGTATTAGTTACAAACAGTGGTGGTTGTTCTGATATTAGTTCAGCTATTGCCTTAACAGTTAGTAATTTACCTGTTGCAAATTTACAGGCAAGCGAAACAGAAATTTGTGAAAGCGAATTTATTACATTTACGGCATCAGGAGGTTCTTTTTATGAGTTCTTTATTGATGGGATGAGTGTTCAAGGACCGAGTGGAACGACAACTTATCTTACTAATTCTTTATTAAATGGACAAACTGTTACTGTCAATGTTATGAATTCAAGTTATTGTTTATCGCAATCAGAAGGCATTACAGTAAGTGTTAGTAATGCTCCGAATGCTAACATCTCTGCATCGGATACTGATATTTGTTCTGGAAATAATGTAATATTTACGGCAATGCCTGGTTACAATAATTATAAATTTAGGGTAAATGGAATAATAGTTCAGGACGAAGAAATTAATACTTATTCGACAACAGGACTTGCAAATAATGATGTTGTAACGGTTGAAGTTGAAAATGAATTTGGTTGTTCTATTGTCTCAACTGGAATAATAATTTCTGTTTATAATCAGGCTACGGCGGCGTTAATGAGTTCGGATAATGATATTTGCAACGGTGAAAGTGTTGTATTTACAGCAACTACTGGGTTTGATTATTATACTTTTATGATAAATGATATTCCTGTTTATATGGGCAATTCAAATATTTATACAACTGCTTCGCTTTCAGATGGAGATATAATTACTGTTGAAGTTATAAATCCAGGAAATTGCACATACACAACACCCGGCGTAACAATAACAGTAAATGAAATTCCAATTGCTGAGTTAAATGCTACTTCAACGGCAATATGCAGTGGCGAGAATGTTATATTTACGGCTACTGAAGGTTTTGAAAATTATGTATTTATATTAAATGGCGTAGAGGTGCAGGGAGGAACAGATAACACTTATTCTAATTCTAATTTAAATAATTCAGATTTTATTTCTGTTAGAGTAACAAGTAATGCTGGATGTGAATTTACTGCTTCGCCGATTATCATAACTGTTAATGAAATACCTTTTGTTGTTTTATCATATACTTCAAATGATATTTGTGAAAACGAACCAGTAACATTTACAGCTACAAACGGTTATCAAAACTATGAATTTTTTATAAATGATAATTCTGTCCAGAGTTCTTCTTCTTATATATATAATAGTTCTGATTTTAATAATGGTGATATTGTAACTGTAACAGCCACGAATTCAAATGAATGTAGTGGAAACAGTGCAGCTGTGATTATAATTGTAAATGATTTACCAGATGCAAATTTAGTTAGTTCGGCAACAGATTTATGCGAAGGTGAAACGGTTGTGTTTACGGCATCAGGCGGAACAAATTATGAGTTCTTTGTTGATGGTGCAAGTGTTCAGGGGCCATCGGGAATAACAACATATACTACAAACACTTTGACAAACGGACAGACTGTAACGGCTGAGGTTATTAATTCAAATAATTGTTCTGTTACAACGGAAGGCATATCTGTAACTGTTGAAGATGCTCCTTTTTCTAATTTGGATGTTTCCGAAGATGAAATTTGCGAAAACGAAGAAGTTGTATTTACTGCTTCGCTCGGATTTAGTAATTATATATTCAAAGTAAATGAAATTGCTGTTCAGAACGGAGTTTCTAATTTATATACTACGACTGAAATATCAGATGAAGATATTGTAACTGTTGAGATTGAGAATGCATCTGGTTGTAGTTCGGAATCGCCAGCAATTACAATGACAGTTTATGATATTCCTGATGTAGATTTAATTGCATCTGATTATGAAATATGTGAAAATGAATTTGTTACATTTACGGCTACACCCGGTTTTGAGTTTTATAATTTCATTATTAATGGTCAGTTAGTGCAGTTGAGTGCAAATAACACATATACAACTTCTGATTTGGAAAATGGAGATATTGTTTTAGTTGAAATTACAAATGATAATAATTGTTCTTATACGCATGTAGGCATTGTGATGACGGTTTATGACAAACCAGCACAACCATTAATTACAACAAATTCGCCTGTTTGTGAGAATAATCAGATTGTGTTATCTACAACTGGCGCTGGCGATGAATATATTTGGAATATACCGCTTGGGATAAATATTACAACAACTGTAAATTTCTTAACAATTGAACCTGCTGTTTTAAATGATGCTGGTTTATATACTGTTTCCATTGTTCAGAATGATTGTGCCTCTGACCTTGCTTTGCCTGTTGCAGTTGTTGTTGATGTTAGTTCTCCTGAGGTTGCCTATGCTGGTCAAGATTTCTTGGTTTGTTTAGACAACGGTTCTGCTCAATTGAATGCTGGAAATTCTATTGTCTCTGGTAGTTGGTCTACCGAAAGCGATGCAATTATTGTAACACCTAATTCTTACGAAACTTATATTACAAATTTAAATGACGGTGAGTCTTATGAATTTATTTGGACTTTGCCTTCTGGTGCTTGTAATATTAGCACAAGTGATAATATTATTGTAAATATTGCAAAAATGCCTGTTGCAAATTCCGATAATGTTACGGCAGCACAAAATCATACGGAAGAGTTTATTAATATATCAATTAACGACAGTATTTGGGGTAATAATTATTCGATTGATATAGAATTATATACTGAAAATGGTGATATTGAAATAAATTCTGATTACACTATAAACTACACGCCGATTTATGAATATATAGGAAAAGATGAGTTTATTTATAATATTTGTGTTGAGAATTGTCCTGAGCTGTGCGATACTGCAACTGTATTTATTGATGTTACTGGCGAGTTGGTTATTCCGGATATAATTACACCAAACGGAGATGGCGTAAATGATAATCTTGTTATAGTTGGTCTTGAGTATTATCCAGAAAATGAAGTTTATATTTACAATCGTTGGGGCAATGAAGTTTATCATCAAATAAATTATCAAAACGATTGGAGTGGAACTTATGAAAATAATCTATTACCAATGGGGACATATTTCTTTGTTGTTATTGATTTAAGAACAGGTAGATTATTAGAAAAAGGAAATTTTACTCTGCAAAAATAAAATATGTTTTTATCTATAAATTTTATAGTGTAAAAATATTTTCAGGAACTGCAACTGTGCGGTGTTTTTACAGCACATATTTTTTTATACAATATTTTTTACACAATATTTTTTCACACAATAATAATTTATTATGCAATTTACTGCAAAGACGTTTCAGGGTTTAGAGGATATTTTATCTGGCGAACTTCGTCAGATAGGCGCAAAAGATATACAGATTATAAAAAGAGCAGTTCGCTTTAAGGGAGATAAAGAAGTTATGTATAAGGTAAATTATTTGTCCCGGACAGCTATAAAAATTCTTTGGGAAATAGATGTTTTTTATGCAGATGATTATGATAAACTATATAAAAATGTTAAGAAAATTAAGTGGAATAATTTTTTAGATACTGACAAAACTTATGCTATTGACAAAACAGTATATTCAAAATTTTTTAATAATTCTCATTTTGCTGCTCTTAAAACAAAAGATGCGATAGCTGATTTTTTTACTGATTTAAAAGGAATACGTCCTTCTGTTGATACTAGGAATCCAGATTTAAGAATAAATTTGCATATTAGCAATAAAAAATGTACAATTTCTGTGGATACTTCTGAACCAGCACTTTTTAAAAGAGGATATAGAATACAAAGAACTGAGGCACCGATTAATGAAGTCCTTGCGGCTGGTATTATATTGTTATCTGGAATAAAAAATAAAAAAAATATTATAGACCCAATGTGTGGTTCTGGAACGATATTAATTGAAGCTGCAAATATACTTTTAAACATTCCAGCTGGTTATTATCGTAAGAATTTTGGTTTTCAAAAATTTTCGGATTTCAATACAGAACTTTGGGTATCTGTAAAAAATAATGCAGATAAACTGATAAAAAAAGACACTGGATGTCGAATTATCGGACATGATATTGATTTCAAAGCAATAAGTGCATCTCGCATAAATATTTCGAGAGCTAATTTATCTAATGTTATAGATTTGCAGTTAAAGAATTTTTTTAGAATAGCAAAACACAAAGAACCCGGAATTATCATAACAAACCCACCTTATGATGTAAGATTAAAAGAAAAAAATATCTTTGAATTTTATAAGAATATAGGAAACACATTAAAACGAAAATTTACAAACTGGACTGTTTATATATTTTCAGGAAACATAGAAGCACTAACTAAAATAGGTTTAAAACCAACAGAAAAAACAGATTTATATGCTGGAAATTTAAAATCTCAGTACGTTAAATACGAATTATATTAATTTTTATGAAATAAATAAAAATTAATATAACATTCTGTATATTAACATTATACTATATTATTTACAACGATTTTTGAATGTTTTTATTTTTTTTTTTATTTTTATATTAAAAAAAAATATGTTTTCCGTAAATAGTTTGTATATTTGCTGTTGGAAAAGTATTATTTTCTTAATTTCTTTTAAATTTAATTTTTTTTTATAAAAATATGTTTTTAATTTTATTATGGAATTTGATGTTACTGGTTGGTATAAAAAAATAAGTATAAATAATCATTTTATTAATTATAGTGGAATTGTTACCGACGATGTAATAAATGATTTACTTGATAAAATTGAAATAAAACTTGAAGATACAGGTGAAAAATTAAGAGTAATTCGCAGAGTTTACAATATTTCTGTTGAAGTTCTTCAAAATTTATTTCATCACTCAGATGTTCCACCTAATTTTAAAGAAGCGGATAAAAGATTTGCAATTTTTTCTTTGTCTAAGTTATCTTCAGGAAATTATAATGTTATTTCAGGAAATTTTGTAAGAGCCGAAAGAGTTAGAATAATAAGAGATAGAATAGAACAGATTAATTATTTAACAAAACAAGAGCTAAGAGTTATATATAAATTGGTTTTGAGTAACGATGAATTTTCGTTAAAAGGTGGTGGCGGACTTGGAATGGTTGATATTGCCCGAAAAACCAAAAATAAATTAACATTTGAATTTGTTGAGCACAGTCATGACTATAAATTTTTTATATTTGATATTACTGTCTCATAAAATAATATTAAATTAACACCGAAAAAAATATTGCCTAAATTATGGAACCTATTAAAATTAAAGGATCAAGGAAAACACCGGATATTATTTTTGATTCAAGTAAAGGAATTGTAGAAATTGAAGGAAGATCAATTCCGGAAAATTCAATAGAATTTTATAAACCTTTGGTGGATTGGTTAGATGAATATGCAAATAAGCCAGCACAAAAAACAAATGTAAATATTAAATTGGAGTATTTTAATACAAGTTCGTCCAAATGTATTCTTGATGTATTTAAAAAATTAGAGACAATTTATAAAAACAATAACAATGTTATTATCAATTGGTATTACGAAGAGGATGATGAAGATATGCTTGAAGCGGGAGAAGATTACCAATCAATATTAAAAATTCCGTTCAAGATGATCGAAATGGAAGAATAATTATTTTTTGTTTTTTTTGAGTTTTATTATTGAAAATGGGGCTAATTGTCCCTTTTTTATTTAGATTTATAAATCCGTGAAAATACGTATAATCTGTGTTCTTCCGTGTTCCTATTATGTGTTATACAAGTAGCACGCGCATATCAAATTAATACTAATTTTTTTTATATTAATATAAAATTATGAGATACTTTTTTACAATTTTATTTGTCATAATATTTACCTCTGCTAATATGTATGCACAGGAGGACAGCACAAAAACCGAAAAAATAAAGAAAGGATTTAGTATGGGCGGTGTTCCTGTGGTTGCCTATGACAGCGATATTGGTTTTAAATATGGTGGTCTTGTAAATTTATATCACTATGGCGATGGAACTCGCTATCCAAATTATAATCATTCATTGTATCTTGAATTATCTCGAACAACAAAGGGCAGTGGAGTTAATCTGGCTGTTTTCGAAACGCAAACATTAATTCCAAATTTACGTATGACAATTGAAGCTGGATATTTCACGGAATTAACACTTAATTTTTACGGTTTTAATGGTTATAATGTTGATTATAATAAAAATTTTATAGACGATAAACACAGCGACTATATTTCGAGAGTTTACTATCGGCACGCAAGAGAACTACTTCGTTTGAAGGCTGATTTACAAGGCAATATTAAATCAAAAAAAATTAGATGGCTTGCTGGTTTTGTTCACTACGGAACAACTCTCGGAAAGGTTGATATTGATAAGTTAAACGAAGGACAAGATACAGAGGACATATTGCCAGATACAGCAGCGCTGTACGACAAATATGTTGAATGGGGAATAATAAAAGATGACCAAAAAAATGGAGGAAATGCAAATATTATTAAAGCTGGATTGGTTTACGATACTCGTGATAATGAGGCAAATCCGAACGGAGGAATATGGTCGGAGTTACTTTTTCTTTCGGCACCAGGATTGTTGAAAAACGATTATTCTTTTTTAAGAATTATGCTTACTCATCGTCAGTATTTTACGTTAATTAAAGACAGATTAACTTTTGCATATAGGCTTAGTTATCAATCAAAAATTGCTGGAGAACAACCTTTTTACATGCTTCCTTTTGTTTTTGATTCAAAATCTACAAAGAACGGTTTGGGCGGAGCAAAAAATTTAAGAGGAATTATGAGAAATAGAGTTGTAGGCGATGGTTTTTTATTTGGAAATTTTGAGTTCAGATGGAAATTTTTTAAATCAATAATATTAAATCAAAACCTATATATTGCACTGAATACATTTATTGATGCAGGAACAATAGTATCTGATTACTCGTTTGATAAGAGCGGAGTTACAGCTGGATACGGAAATACAAAAGAAGAAAATCTAAAAATATTAAACAATAAAGATAATAGTATTCATTCAAGTTACGGAGCTGGAATACGATTTGCAATTAACAATAATTTTATTATTGCTGTTGATTACGGAAGAGTTTTTAATAGCCAAGACGGCAAAAGTGGTTTATATATTGGATTGGATTATATTTTTTAGATTATTCAAGATATCTTATTTTTTTTTTGAAAAATGTAATATATAAGGTTTTATTCTAAAATTTGGGAGTTCTACAAGAAAAAGATTAATCAATGGATTTATTTACAGAATGAATTTTTTTATATCTTCGATATGTTTTCTGTCATTTGATAAAGATGGTACTTTATTTTGTCCTCCGAGTTTATTTTTTGATTTAAGCCAATTATAGAACGTACCTTTCTTAACCGTAATAATCTGTGGCATAAGCATTGTTAGATTGTGTGAGCGTTTTGCTTCATAGTCAGAGTTTACTAATTTCAGAGCATTGTCAAGGTCTCTTGTAAATTTTTTTATATCGTTTGGATATTTTTCAAATTCAATTAGCCATTCGTGAGAACCTTTGTTTTTGTCTCCAATATAAATAGGAGCCGCTGTAAATTCCGACACAATAGCTTCGTTTTTTTTACAAGCAATTGATAGTGCTTTCTCGGCATTGTCAATAATTAGTTCTTCTCCAAAAGCATTTATAAATAACTTTGTTCTTCCTGTAAATTTGAACAAATATGGTGTCTTGGAAGTAAATTCAATAGTATCTCCGATTTGATATCGCCAGAGACCTCCGTTTGTTGTTATTACAATAGCATAATTTATTCCTATTTCGACAGCCTCAAGAGGTACAACTTTTGGATTTTCTTTATCCCAATCAGCCGAAGATATAAATTCATAAAAAATGCCGTTATCCAAAATCAATATCATATCTTTATTATTATTAGAATACTGAAATCCAAAAAAACCTTCTGAGGCATTATAAACTTCCCAGTAGTTCATATTTTTTATTGGAATTATTTTTTCATATTGTTCTTTGTAAGGTGTAAAGCTAACTCCACCGTGAAAAAAAACCTCCATATTAGGCCAAATCTCTGGAATTGTCTTATTTGTATAATTTTCAATATATTTAAGCAAAACAAGAATCCATGAAGGCACTCCCGCCATATTTGTTACATTTTCATTAATTGTATTTTTTGCAAGTTTTTCGATTTTCTCTTCCCAGTCAGAAATCAGAACTGTTTTTAGGTCTGGCACACAAGAATATTTAATATAAAAAGGACGCTTAGTAATCAAAATTGAAGAAATATCACCTGTAAAAATATCATTTCCAATAGTATTAACCTGTTGACTTCCTCCGAGAATAAGTGATTTTCCGAAAATAAAATTCGTTTCAGGATGTCTGTCTATATAAACAGAAAGCATCTGACGACCGCCTTTATAATGACAATCTCTCAGCGACTCTCGTGTAACAGGAATATATTTACTTTTATCATCAGTCGTTCCAGAAGACATTGCAAACCATTTGACTGGCGTATTCCAAAGAACATTTTTTTCTTTTTTTTTCAATATTCTTTCAATATACGGTTTTAGATTTTCATATTTTTGTATTGGTAAATTTTTTTGAAAGCTATCAATAGAATTTATTTCTGAAAAATTAAACTCAGAACCAATAGCAGTATTTTTTCCATTTTCGATTAAATAATTAAATATTTTGTTTTGTGTTTCAATCGGATATTTTACGTATCTTATGACATCTTTCATCGAGGTCTTAACTATACTTTTAATTACTTTTTTTATCATATTTAGAAGTTTATTAACTTGCAATTTCTATTCTACAATTGCATATAAACTATCGGCGTGGTTTTAAGCCACACCGACAGTAATTTATATTTATTATATTTTTGTAATGGATAATTTTGAATTTATAATATAAAATTTATCTATTTTTTTTCCAAGCAGAAGCAGATTTACAGTTCTTTTTTATTGTAGTTATTGATGTGTTTTTATTTTCGTTATTATTAAAAAATTTTGCTGCAATCAATGCTGCAATTTTTTCATATTCTTCTTTATTTTTAATATTTTCATTATTAGTATAATATTTTTTCACAAAATTAGTATCGTAATCACCAGAGATAAAGGCTTCGTGTTTCATAACAAATTTACCAAAAGGCAATGTTGTTTCAATACCAGATATTTTATATTCATCAATAGCTCTAATCATTCTTTTTATTGCTTCATTTCGGTCTTTACCGTAAGTAATTAGTTTTGATATCATTGGGTCGTAATAAATTGGTATAGAAATACCTTCCTCAAAACCATCATCAACACGAATACCAATTCCTTCTGGTTTTTTATATATTTCTAATTTCCCTGTATCGGGCATAAAATTATTTACAGGGTCTTCTGCATATACTCTTAGTTCAACTGCATGTCCATTAATTTGAAGTTCTTCTTGTGTAAAACTTAATTTCTCACCGTTTGCTATTCTTATTTGTTCTCTCACGAGGTCAATCCCTGTTATTAGTTCTGTAACAGGATGTTCTACTTGCAGTCTTGTATTCATTTCAAGAAAATAATAATTATTGTTTTCGTCAAGCAAAAACTCAACTGTTCCTGCACCTACATAATTACAAGACCTTGCAACATTTACTGCACTTTGCCCCATAATTTTTCTTAACTCTGGTGTTAGTACTGCCGAAGGTGCTTCTTCTATAACTTTCTGATGTCTTCTTTGTATTGAGCATTCTCTTTCGAATAGGTAAACTATATTTCCGTATGCGTCTGCCATTATTTGTATTTCAATATGTCTCGGCAAACTAATATAGCGTTCTATAAATACTTCGCCGTTACCGAATGCAGATTGTGCTTCGTTTACTGCGAGTTTCATTTGTTCTTCGAAATCGAGCTCGTTTTCAACCACACGCATACCTTTTCCTCCTCCTCCAGCTGCCGCTTTTATCAATATCGGATATCCTATTTCTTTACCATTTTTTTTTGCTTCTGCAATATTTGTAACTGCACTTTTCGTTCCCGGTATCATAGGAATATTATATTTTCCTACTGCTTCTTTGGCTGCAAGTTTGTCTCCCATCGTTTTTATTGCATCAGCACTTGGTCCAATAAATATTAATCCAGCATCATTAACTTTGTTTGCAAAATCAGCATTCTCCGACAAAAAACCATAACCAGGGTGTATTGCATCGACATCTAATTTCTTTGAAAATTCAATAATCTTATCGCCAAGCAAATACGACTGTGCCGAAGGCGGCGCTCCAAGACAAACCGCCTCATCTGCATATTTAACATGCGGTGAGTAACGGTCTGCTTCCGAAAATACTGCAACCGTAGAAATATTCATCTCTTTTGCCGAACGCATAACTCTTATCGCAATTTCACCTCTATTTGCAATAAGTATTTTTTTTATTTGTTTCATAATAAAATATTATTTAAGGTCAATATTTTCAGACCTTATCAATTATTTTTAAAATATATTCTCGTTTTTTATTTGTAAGCTCAATAATCTCATCAATATTATTGTGCAAAGTTATTAAATAATAATTTATATGGAAAATATAAATTATTATTGTAATAAAACATATACAAAAAATTACAAAATCTATAAAACCACTATCATATTTACATTTTTTAATTCAAATTTACTAATTTTTTTTGTATTCATTATTAATATTGTAAATTTGCATTTTTCATAATTAATATATAACCGTATAATGATAAGCAGAAGACTACTAAGAGTAAAAGTTCTACAAATGCTTTACTCGTATTTTTCGAGAAGTAAAGTTTCGCTTCAACAAATTAATAACGAGTTATTTCAGAGTGTCGAAAAAACTTATGAACTGTTTTATTACATATTTTTATTTGTAACAGAACTACAAGATTTTGAAAGAAAAATGTTCGATATTAGAAAGAACAGAATCACAGCATCTGAGACAGATATCAATCCTAATACAAGGTTCGTTGAAAATAAAGTTATTTTACAGATAAAAGAAAACAAATCTTTTAAAACTTATATAAATAATAGTAAAATAAGTTGGAGAGATTCTCAGGAATTAATAAAAAAAATCCATACAACACTACGAAATACTGTTGTTTACGATACTTATATCAACGAACCATATCATACATACAGGAATGATAAAAGAATAGTCAAGTATATTTTGAGAGATATTTTATACAATAGCAAAGATTTGTATTCTAAACTTGAAGAGCAAAATATATTTTGGAACAGTGATATAGATTTTGTAATTGATATGATTAACAAAACTGTTGCTTCATTCAAAAAAAATAAACCAGAGATAATAGTTTTTCCTGAGTTATTTAAAAAAGAAGATGATAAGACATTCGTAAGAGACCTATTACTTAAAACAGTTCTAAATCATAAAAAATATGAAGAAATAATTAAAAGTCAAATAGTTAACTGGGATTATGAACGTATAGCGTTCTCCGATAAAATAACTCTTCTTATGGCTATTTCAGAAATAATTGAGTTCCCTTCTATTCCTATAAAAGTATCTTTCAACGAATATATTGAACTTGCAAAAAATTATGGAACTCAAAAAAGTGGCAGTTTCGTAAATGGTGTACTTGACAAAATAATTAAGTATATGAAAAAAGAAAATATTTTTGAAAAAACAGGAAGAGGACTATTATAAACTAAAAACTAAAAACTAACCACTAATAACTAACCACTAAAAAATGGAATGGATTAATTTTACATATTACGCGTATTCAGCTGGGTTTTTATGGCTTTTGGCTGCATTTATTGCAATTGTGCCAACACAAAAGATAATTGTAGAAGGCAAAGGCATACAAATGATTGTTACAAAACTTGGCAGTTTTTTTCCTGTTATCCCGTCAAAACAAAAAACGATTATAGCAAATATTTTGACAATACTTGGGATATTAATATTGGGCGGTTTTATTGCATTACTTTGGATTAAACTCGACCGCCCACCACTACGAACACTTGGCGAAACACGAATATGGTATGCTTTTTTCTTACCATTTATAGGAATAATCACATTTAATCGCTGGAAGTTTGGCTGGTTTTTAATGTATTCAAATTTACTTGCAATATTATTTATAAGTATAAACTTAGCACATCCAGAGAATTACAGCAAAACATTAATGCCTGCTCTACAAAGTCCATGGTTTGTACCACATGTTGTTGTTTATATTTTTGCTTATGCTTTGCTTGGTGTATCTTCATTGATAGCTCTTTATGGTATTTTTCTAAATACAAATAATACAAACAATTACAATAAAAAAATTAAAGAAGTATTAAATCTTGCAGATAATCTTGTTTATACTGGCTTTGCTTTTTTGACACTTGGACTTCTTTTCGGAGCATTGTGGGCAAAAGAAGCATGGGGACATTACTGGACATGGGATCCGAAAGAGACCTGGGCACTTCTTACTTTTCTAGCTTATCTTACATATATGCACTTTCGACTTTATCATAAAAATAAAATAAAAATTCATCTTTGGATACTCGGACTCTCTTTTGCAATACTTCTGTTGGCATGGTTTGGTGTTAATTATATGCCTTCGGCGGCAGATAGCGTGCATACATATACATCATAAGTTTTTTTAGATATTTTTTATTTCTATAAATAAATTAAATATCTGTAATTATTTACAAAAAAATCAATGCTTACAACACATAAAGAACTAAAAAAATATAATTTATTTTCGGACAAAAAAAATAAAATACTGAAACGTGCATTATTAATATCAAATAAATTGATAGAAATTTGTCTGTACAGAAAAATTGATACTGAACATGTAAATCTATATAATTATACATACGGAAAAAAAATAAACAGCAGACGACACGCAATTTTGGAAAAAAAATATTTTCCTAACGAGAATAAAATAAAGCTTATAGGTAATTTCAGCCTTAACAAAAATTATATCATAAAAATTGACAAAAAAATCAGCAATTATGTTGTAAATGAGGAGATTAATGTTATTCTCGACCCATCAATCGGTGGAGTTATAGACACAAATTTTGATGCCTCTTTTGTTAATAATCTTGGCTTAACGTTCAAGAAAAATAAATTAATTTTTAAAATATGGTCGCCACCAGCTTGTAAAGTTGAACTTGTTCTGTTCAATAATCACCAAGAAGAATTTATTGTAAATGAAAAATTATATCTTAAAAAAAATAAAAATGGAGTCTGGACTTGTGTATTGACAGCCAAACAAACAGGAATTGAATCGCTTGAGAAATTGTATTATCGTTACAATGTTTATTCTTACGGCAAAATAAAACCAGCACTTGACCCTTATGCAAAATCAATGGCTGCTTATATGCCAGGAGGTTCAGATGAAATCGGAAAAGCAGCAATTATAGATATTGCAAAAGTAAGAACAACGGCTAAAAATTTTGACGAAAAAAGTAATATGCCAGCACAAAAAATAGTTGACGACTTTTCGGAAAAAGAACAAAAACCAAGCAGAGACAGAAAAACATATCAATACTGGAAAAGCACAGAACATAAAACAACAAAAGAATATAAAAATCATAAATATATAGATACAAAAACAGATATAATTATTTATGAAATAAATGTAAGAGATTTTTCGATACAACCCAATACGGGTAGCACTTTGCTTGCTGGCACATATAGAGGATTTGTTGGAAAAATTGATTATTTGAAACAAATTGGTATTACTCATGTACAGCTAATGCCTGTGAACAAATGTTACAACTCAAACGATTACGACCGTGATTTTACTGGCAAATCATCAAAACACAGTAATTATAACTGGGGCTACGACCCAATGAATTTTTTTACTCCTGATGGCAGATATTCAAGTGATGCTGAGAACCCTTATTTGAGAATAATTGAATTAAAAAATCTGATTAATAATTTGCATAACAATGGTATAGGTGTTATTCTTGATGTCGTTTTAAGTCATACTTATGCTGTTGAAACATTTGAGAATGTTGCATCTGGATGTTATTATCGACACACAAAAGATTTTAAAATATCTGGTCACAACGGTACAGGTGCTACACTTGAAAGCAGAAATAAAATTGTCAGAAAACTTATTATTGATGTTCTAACATACTTTGTAAAAGAATTTCACATCGATGGATTTCGTTTCGATTCGATGAATTACATGGATAAAGAAACTTTGAAAATTATACGAAAAAAAGTAGGTGCCATCTATAACACAGATAATATAAACGATTTGATTTTACATGGCGAAGTATTAGAACAAACAGATTTAAAAGAAAATACATTTACAAAACTAAATTATTCAGAAACTGAGAACCAAAATATCGGAATTTTTAATGATTCATTTAGAGATGCCTGTGCAGGAACAATAAATTCACCCGGATTTATTTTGGGAAATTATAAACAAATAAACCGTATTGCAGCTGGAATAGTTGGGGATTCTGCTAATTATGATATTCAAAAATTTCCATTCAAAAAAGATATTATTTATAATTCATACAAGCTCTTTGCAGATTCGCCAGCCGATTGTTTAAATTATTTTTCTATACACAATGGATTAACAATGTGGGATAAAATAAATATCTGTATAAAAGACGAATCTAAAAAAGAACGCCTTAAAATAATGAAACTTGCAGCCGCTGTTTTGTTCTGCTCGCAGGGTAAAATAGTTCTGCACGGAGGCGATGAAATTTTAAGAACTAAACCACTTGCCGATTTCGATAAAGAACAACACAAAAAAGTAACAAGTATAAATACAGATAAAGAAGAAGGAACATTATTTTTTCATGAAAATTCATATTGTTCAAATGATTACACAAATATGTTTCGATGGGATAGATTATCAAACCAATATAAAAAATACGCAAACGAGTTGTTAGAATATTTCAAAGGACTAATAAAAATGAGACGTAATATTCCTGCTTTTCGTTACAGCTCTGCCGAAAATATCTGTAAAGGTTTAAGATTTATAATAAACGAAGATAACAGAAAAATAAATAAACAATCGCAGACATATTCAGAATGTTATATTGCTTATAAGCTCGATAATACAATAGAAAAAAATACTAAAATAAAAACTAATTACAAAAAACTAATCATAATACACAACGCTGCTCTGGAAACATTATTTTTCAAGAATAAAGAAATATATTTGTGTAAAGACAAAGATATAATACTTGATTATAATCAAGCTGGAACGAAAGCAATTAAAAATAGTAGCGAAGTTTTCTACGATGATTTTATTTCAGTTAAAGGAAGAAGCTCAATTGTATTAGGTTGTAAATAACTGATAATTGATTATTGTTTGAAAAATAATTTTTTATTAAAAAAGAAGTATCTCTCAACAAAATCAGTTATAATCAGTGTTTTTATAGAATATTATAATAATAAAATTATGAAAATATTATTTTTTTTCAAGCTGTTTTGTTTTATTTTTATCTTTTTTGTATCATGTAATAAAGACAACGAAGAAAAAGAATTAGAATTATTATTGCAATATATAGAAAATAATGAAATTGAAACAGAACCGCTTGAGAGTGGATTATACTATATTGAAGTAGAACAGTCAAATTCATATGACATAAATTCAAAAGAAATAGAACAAGGCGATACTGTTATTATTTCTTATAATGGATATTTACTTAGCGATAGTTCAGAGGTATTTGATGAAAAAGATTATGACAATCCAGGTATTTATGTTTACAAGGAAGACAATGTAATACAAGGCTGGGAGGAAGCGATAGCTTATATGAAAAAAGGAATCTCGGCAAAAATAATTATACCATCATACTTGGCTTACGGAGAAGACAGAGTAGGAGTTATAATGCCATATTCAACATTAATTTTTGATTTAAGTATTATTGATGTTAGATAATATCTAATTATAAAAGTCGTTAAACCAATGCAGACGTTATGGAGTAACACAAGAAAAAATATGACCAAAAGTAATGGTTAAAAAATAACTTCATGATTTGTTTTTTGTAAAATACTTATTATCAGGTGTAAACCAATTCGTAATTCATAATTTATAATTCGTAATTTACTAATTGTTATTATTTTCAATTATATTTCTAAACTCATCAATATTTATAACATTAATTTTTGGAAAATCAATATTTTTTAAAATGTTAAAATGTTTATCATGTGTTAAAAGATAATCTGCATTTGCGACAATAGCACAATCTGCAAATTTATTATCATCAGGGTCATTTTTAATTAAATTCCATTTATAATATCGAGTTATAAACTCAGTATTTGAAGCATTTTGAATTATTTGCAAAACTACATCTGCAATTTGTTTTGTCATATGTTTGGAAATTATCTCCTCATATTCTAATAAGATATCAGTAGTAACAGATAAGATATATTTTTCATTAATAAAACTATCAAAAATCCATCTAAATTTAGATTTCTTTGAAACTGAGACTAACAAAACATTTGTATCAATAATTATTTTTGGTTTCATTTATTTTGGTTTGTATGTTGTCCTATTATGTGTATTTAAAAGCTGTTCCATTTTTTCATTATCGAAATTATTCTTATCCCAAAAATCATTAGTAAGTATATCAAGTTTTTGAGTTAAGAAATTTATTAGAACATTTTTTAAATTCAACAAATCATCATCAGTCATTTTCATTGAAAATAAATTTAAGATTTCTATTTGTGCTTTAGATAGAGGATGGTTTAATGTTTCAGTAGACATCTTTTTGTTATTTAAATTAAAAAATACAAATTTATAAAGTTTTTTTTATAAAGCAAAAATCAAGAAATAAAAATCTTATATTAATTTCTTGAACGCTCCAACATTCCTGTAAATGGCTTTCCGTTCAATATATTATCAACATCTTGATTAAAACGCCCTGCATAATGATCACTTAATCTTTTTTCAATGCCTTTATAATCCCAGATGGTAGCACTTTCTATTCCTCTTACTTCATCTCGTTCAACAATTTTTCTGTTTCCATTGTAATAATGAATGATGCATTTGCCTATAAATTCATCTTCCGTGTACATAGGTCGGCGTTCCAATTCTGTCAAATAATTTTCCAAAGGACGTTTCTTTCCAATCTTTTGCCAATAACCTTTTTTAATTACCCAATCGTAAACTCCTGTAACAAACAAAACTTTATTTTTTATAATTTCTTCAACTTCTAATTCCTCTTTCGTTTGAATATCGTAAAATGCAATCAAAATTTCTAATATTCTTGCATAAGAATGATAGCCATTTTCAAGAGGTATTTTAACAACAGAACCAACAGTTTTTATTTGACGTTTTAGTTTTCGTTCCATAATAGTGAATACTTTTTTTGTTTGAAAATAAATTACTGACAGTGTGACTTAAAGAAACAACGACAGTTTATATACAGTAAGTAATTGTTAAAAAATAACTTCATGATTTGTTTTTTGTTAAGATTTATAAATCTGTGTTCTTCCGTGTTCCTATTATGCGAATTGTATCAAAAATTAAAATAGTTTACTCTTTCTGTAATATTTACTCTACTTTTGCGGGTTGTAATTATTTTTAATTTTTTATATATATGAAATTATACAAAATATTAGAAAAACAACTCAAAAAAGAAAACAATTTTGTTACTGATAATGGAGAAATTAAAAAATGGGTTGTAATAAATAAAGCTCAAAATTTTGATGATAAAATAATTGAATTGCTATTGGAAAATAAAGAGTTAAAAGAAAAATTCTTTATCGAAATAAAAAAAATATTAGTTTTTAAACAAAATTTGTTTGTCCAATTCCTAGAACAAAAAAACTACTTAAATGACAGCTACACAAAATATAAAAACAAAGTAGGACTAACAATTGGAAACAAATATCTAAAACAAAGAAACGAAGTAGCACTCGTATGGCCTTTTAAAGATTGTATACTAGAAGGAGGACAAAGCAGAGAAGAAGACAAAAGAGAAGAAATATTTTTTAACGAAACACTCGCACAAGACGAAATTACACAACTTTTAGAACCAAAAATGCTAACAAATGCTAAAACTTTTGACAAAAATGGTGAACATAAATTTAAAGGTTTTAAGCGTGATGAAGAACTAAATAAAAAACGTAACTTACCAAAAAATACAATCACAGACAACATTATTATAAAAGGAAATAACCTTCTCGCTTTACATTCATTAAAAAAAGAATTTGCCGGAAAAATAAAACTAATTTATATAGACCCACCTTACAATACAGGTAATGACAGTTTTAAATACAATGATAATTTTAATCATTCAACATGGTTAACATTTATGAAGAATAGATTAGAAATAGCTCGCAATTTACTGAGAAATGATGGAGTTATATGTGTGCAATGTGATGATAATGAAAATGCATATTTAAAAATTCTTATGGATGAAGTTTTTCAAGGTTGTTTTCTTAATAATATAGTTGTTAAAATGAGTGAAGCAAGTGGTGTAAAAATGAATCATGCAAAAAGTAGATTTCCAAAAATAAAGGAATATATTTTAATTTATAAAATGTCAAATTTTAATGGATTTTTAAAAATTGATAAGTATAAACAAAAAGAATGGGACAAAGAAAATAATATTTTTATTGAAGAAATAAGCAAAAAAGATAGAGAGGCTTTAATTGAATTTGAGGCAAAAGAAATCAACACAGATAATGATGTTATAGAAGCTAATAAAATCTTATCAAATACCAAGAAAATATCACTTTCAAAAAAAATAAAAGAATTAAATTTTAAAGATGAAGTTGAAATAAAAGAGTGGTTATTTAATAATAGTTATCGAATAATTAAGACAGCTGGTTCTTCAAGTCTTACTAAATTTGTTAAAAATTTAGATTCAATTCCAAAACAAGATATTGCTGCCGCTATATCTAAAAAAGGTATATTGTTCTTCTATATTACAAATTTTAATCGCAATACAAAACAACCAAGACTACAGGTAATTTTTGCAGATGCTAACATTTTTAAAAATCCTTGTGATTTTTGGCAAGACATTAAAACTACAGGAGCAATATCTGACGAAGGAGGAGTAAAACTGAGTAATGGTAAAAAACCAGAAAAGATATTGCATAGACTTTTAAAAATGATTACCAATAAAACTGATATAGTTCTTGATTATCATTTAGGAAGTGGAACGACTTGTGCTGTTGCTCATAAAATGGAAAGACAATATATTGGAATAGAACAGTTAGATTATGGCAAAAATGATAGTGTTAAGAGATTACAAAATGTAATTAATAATGATACTTCTGGAATTTCAAAGTCAGTAAACTGGCAAGGTGGCGGTTCTTTTACCTATTTCGAGCTAAAAAAATATAATCAAACATTTATAGAACATATATCAGAAGCCGAAGACAGCACAGCATTATTTAAAATATGGGAGCAGATGAAATCTAAATCTTTTTTAAACTACAATGTAGATATAAAAAAACAAGAAGAGCATATTGATGAGTTTACGCGATTAGAATTAAAACAGCAAAAAGAACATTTGGTAGAATTATTAGACAAAAATCAGTTATATGTAAATCTTTCGTCTATCAACGATTCCGATTTTGAAGTCAGCCCGGAAGAGCAACAAATAACAAATAGTTTTTATCAAATAAAAAAATATTAATTATGGCATTTTTATACGATACCTTAATACATGAGTTTGGTAAACGAGAACTTGCCAGAACAGAAGTTCCCAATTTTGTTACGAATAATCTAAAATACAAAGTAAGACCTTATCAAACCGAGTCTTTTCAGCGTTTTATACTTTGCTACAACGAAGATTTCGAAGACAAACCAAATCGTCCCTTTCATTTACTTTACAATATGGCAACTGGAAGCGGTAAAACTCTTGTTATGGCTGGTTTAATACTTTATTTATATGAAAAAACTGGCTATCTTAATTTTTTATTTTTTGTAAATTCAAATAATATTATAAATAAAACGAAAGACAATTTTTTAAACAAGCAAGCATCAAAATATTTATTTAGTAATAAAATTGTAATTGATGGTAAAGAAATATTTATAAAAGAAGTAGATAATTTTGAAGAATCAGACAACGAAAATATCAATATCAAATTTACTACAATACAACAGTTGCATAATGACCTTAACATTACCAAAGAAAATAGCGTTACTTTCGAGGATTTTATAGATAGGAAAATAATATTAATTGCCGACGAAGCTCACCATTTAAGTTCTGCTACCAAAAAAAAAGGTAAATTATTTGGCAGTTGGGAAGGTACAGTTGAAAAAATATTAAACCAAAACTATGAAAATATTCTTTTAGAATTTACAGCAACTATTGATTATAAAAGCCAAAAAATTACAAAAAAATATCAAGATAAAGTAATACATAAATATGACCTTTCACAATTCAGAATTGATAAATATTCAAAAGAAATTAATCTAATTCGTTCATATTACGAAGAGCAGGAACGAATTATACAAGCTCTGATTCTTAATTTATACCGTCAAGAATTAGCAACTTCAAACGACATTAATTTAAAACCAGTAATTCTTTTTAAAGCAAAGCGAACTATAAAAGAGTCTGAGCAGAATAAATTAAATTTTCATAAATTGATTGATAATTTTTCATCAAAAATGGTTGAGAATATTCAAAAAACGTCAACAGTAAATATTGTTCAGAAAGCTTTTGTTTTTTTTGAAAATAAAAATATTTCATATACGGAAATAGCAAAACGAATTCAAGCTAATTTCAAAATAGAAAATTGTATAAGTGCCAATAATGACAAAGAAGCGACTTCTAACCAAATTCGTTTAAATACATTAGAAGATGAAAACAACCCTATTAGAGCTGTTTTTGCAGTTAAAAAATTAAACGAAGGTTGGGACGTTTTAAATCTTTTTGATATTGTTCGTTTATATGAAACCAGAGTCGGTAAAAAAGGTAATCTGGGAAAGACTACTGTTTCGGAAGCACAATTAATTGGACGTGGAGCAAGATATTTTCCATTTACCTTAGATGACTCGCAAGATAAATTTACTCGTAAATATGACAATGATATTTCAAATGATTTCAAAATATTAGAAGAGCTTTATTATCATACAAAAGAAGACAGCCGTTATATTTCAGAAATAAAAAAAGCACTAATTGATACTGGTATTTATGAAGACGATAATAAGTTAGAGACAAAGCAAATAACTCTAAAAAAAGATTTTAAGAAAACAGATTTTTATAAAAAAGGAAGAGTCCATTTCAATAAAAAAATTAAAAAGAGCTACAATAATGTAAAATCTTTTTCTGATTTAGGAATTAAAAACAAAAATTATAAGCATGTTTTATCTTCTGGTGTCGGTAAAGTAACAAGCGCATTTAATTTTATGGAAAGTCCAAGTTCGGAAGATGAGATACAAATAGAAAAAGATATAAAGATGTCAGATATTTCAAAACATGTTATCAGGTTTGCATTATCGCAAAATCTTTTTTTCTATTTTAATAATTTAGAGCGTTATTTTCCGAATGTTAATTCTTTATCTAATTTCATTAAAAATATTGATTATCTTGGAGGATTAGAAATTACTTTTAAAGGAACAAAAAAAAGGCTTTCAAGAATTTCGCATTTTGATTTTTTAACAGCAGTTCAAGGATTATTACAAACTATTGAAACCGACATAAAATCAAATCTATCTGAATATGAGGGTTCTAACTATATAAATAAATTTGTCCATGAAGTATTCAAAGACAAAAAAATAAAAGTGTATAAAGATAGTGAAAGAGCAGATGGGCAGTTTGATGTTGTAAGTGAGCCAAATTGGTATGTTTATAATGCAAACTATGGAACGCGCGAAGAAAAATCATTTGTAGAGATGTTTGCAAGGCGATTCGAAAATTTAAAACAAAATTTTGAAGATATATACTTAATAAGAAACGAAAGAGAACTAAAAATCTTTGATAAAATTGGTAGAGGATTTGAACCAGATTTTGTTTTATTCTGCCAGCAAAAGAGCGATAAAAAATTAACTTATCAAGTTTTTATTGAACCAAAAGGCAAACACTTAAAATATTATGATAAATGGAAAGAAGATTTCTTAAAGGAAATACGAAACAAAAATGAAGTAATAGAAATTCAATCTGATAAATATTTAATAACAGGTGTTCCTTTTTATAACAACGATAATGAAAATAAATTTAAAGAAACATTAGAAAATGTTTTGAATGAACAATAAAATGAAAAAGAAAAGGAAATTCAAATTGATTTTGTTTGTCTGTATCTGTCCAGTAGCATGGAACTATTAGAAAAAATCAACAACCTACAATATGAATAATTTTATCGTTATATTTTTCTGTTTTCCAATAGATTTTTTCTTCCCAAGATATTTTATTATTTCTGTCGAATATTATGAGCCAACCAATTTTTTCACCGAAACCGTCCATATACTCATCAAGTTGTTCTAAACCTTCGGGAATTGTTTTTTTGCCGTAATTAAGTTTTAATTCTAATGGATATTTTCGTCCACCAAAAAGAACGCATAAATCAATACGTTTTCTGGCGTAGGCATATTCACGCAGAATATCGCCTCCGCTGTTGATAACTCTTTGCAGAAATGCTTGTAAAATAAGGTGAGGCGCGGCTTCTCGATACTGATATTTGCTAAGCCAGATATCACTATTTTCACGCCAAAATTCTTGAAAAGCTTCTAATAAACCGTTCATATCAATTGTATTATTTTTATTTATCCAAGTATTTTTTACTGTGGTTTCAAATTTTTCTTGACTGTTATTTGATAGTCTGCGGATAATAATTTCAGAATAAATTAGATTTGAAGGTTGCCATGTATAATTTTTTTTGGCAATAAGTCCAAGGTCTTTACAATATTGCAAATCATCGCTTGTAAAATCGTCAATATCATTTTCAATTGTAGTAATAATTATAGGTTCAATTATTTTTTTTACTCTTTCTTCTTTCAGTTTACTCAAAAGGCTGTCAATATGTGTATCTCTTCGCAAAATAATGTTTTGAATTGCTTGTTTTGCTAATTTTTTTGTTATCGTTTTTGAAAAATCATTTTTTAAAATTTCTTGAATAATTTCGGCAGCAATTGCATTTACAAGCCAAGGCTGACCATCGCATTGCGAATGTATATATTCTGTTACTGATTTTTCAAATATTTGTTTTGTTGCGTCTGTATGCTGTTTGTATAAATTTTTAACTTCTTCGAGAGTAAAATTTTTTAATGTAAAAGTCTTTGTAACAATATTAAATGGACTTTTTGAGCCTAGTGTTTGATATCCTTTTTTTAGTTTTGATTTGTAATCTCTGATATTTCGCATTCCTACAAGAGCAATGCTATGAACAAAGTTGGTTTCAGGGCGATTTATATATCCGTCTCTTAATTGACGCAAAAAAGTTAATAATGTTCCGTTCTCTAATCCATCTATTTCATCAAAAAATATGATTAAAGGTTTGTCTGTATCAATACAAAAATCGCTTAGGGCTACATTTATCAAAGTACTTGTTGTTTCGTTTTCAGTATTTGCTCCGAATTTTTCTTTGTTCGGTATTTTTGAATATCTGAATGATTTTCTTAAAACACTTAATATTTGTTTTATTCCTATTTCAGGTTTACTAAACACCTGCACCGATTCCAACGAGCAATATAATGCGTAGTAATCTTTTCCCTTGTTAATTTCAGTTACAATGTTTTTTATTAATGTTGTTTTTCCTGTTTGTCGGGCAGCATGAATTACAAAATATTGTTTTCGTCTTATTAAAAACATTATTTCTTTTATTATTTCTGATGTCGGCAACATATAATGTTCTTTACTGTTACAAGGTCCTGCGGTGTTAAAATATTTTTCCATAATAAATATTTTTAAGATTACAAAATGCAAAGTTAAGAATAAAACTGAATATTGGGTAAATTCTTTACATTTTACTAGGGCAGACGCACCAAAATATTTAAATGCTGAAAATCAAGGAATTACTATTTTTGAAAATAGTGAATTTTAATGGCTTTAAAAACATAACATATTGATAATCAAGTATGATTTATTTTTGATGTGTCTGCCCTAACATTTTACAATCTGTTAATACAAAAACTTTGTTTTTGTTGAAAACAAAAAATCTATTTCTTAGAGAAAAAAACCAAAAAGATTCCGATTCGGGAATTTATGGCTTTTATCAATGCTATTTAGCTTTTTGCTTGTAGCACCGAGTGGAACATTTGCACAAAAAAATATTGATTTTATTGATATTGCTGCATTTAGAATTACAGGAAACATAAGATACAAAGATACAAATTTCCCTGTTGAAGATGCTACTTTTTACATTGATAATAAGATAGTTGTTGCTGCAAACGGAATTCCGATTAAATCAGACAATCTCGGAAATTACGAAATTTATGTTCCTATAGGTTGGCATTATTTTGAAGTAAAAATGAACAATCACAGATTTGCTGACAACGGACGCTGACCTATTGAAGGAAACCACAATTTTCAGGCACCAGTAACTGGAATTGATTTCGAAGATATTACTCTTGTTAAAGTGATAGGAAAAGTTACTGGAGTACCGATTCAAGCTGCAAAACCAAGTGGCTTAGGAAAAACTTCAAATAATATCGGTAATGCTGAAATAGGTTTCACTACTCAAAAACTATATGACATAACTGATAATACTTCAAGCAATGTTGATGATTCATGGGATAATATAATGTATGAAGACGACCAAGAAAATAATGTCGGAGAAACAGGGTATTATATCGCAGGGCTTTCACCTAAAAATATAAAAATTTTTCCTGACCAGGAAACTGGAGAATTTGTTGCTTATTTATAATAAATGAAATAACATTGCCAAACGGAGAAATTCAATACGAATACAGAATTGACAGCATTCAGTATCATTATAATTTAGATTTTATTTACAGAGAAACTCCAAATGTAACTATGGGAGGAACAGTTACAACTTTTGCAAGACTTGGTGCAGGTGTAATTATTGAAACATCGGCACATAATAATATAACATTAGGGTTTGAACATAGCGAAACATGGGTTGACGAAAATACTACAACTTCAATAATCACTACATCAAAACGTTGGCAAACAAGCGATGAAGAAAACTTTGTTGGTAGTGGTGGCGATATAATTATAGGACATTCGACAAACATTGTTTACGGAAAATGTACTTTTATTGATTTACTTAAGTCCGATGACGGAGAAGGTCATGTAGGTAATCCAATTAATGGCTATAAAATTGGAAAATTTGTAGGAATAAGAATGAACACCGAATTCGGAACAGCTTTTCAATATTCTCAAAATCATATTAAAAATTATTTGATACCGAATTTAGAAATGTTGAGAAATTCCTTTTTGGCAACGGCTACAGATTATACTTCACATTATCCACAAGACAATGAATACTATGGTAGCGATAACATAACGCAAACAACATCCGACAGTGTTAATTATACTGGAAATTCATATAATTTCAGTATTCCAGATGATTGGCAACAAGACTCATTATTTACTGATACTGTCTGGCATTTTAATCAACAAATTAAAGAATGGGAAAAAATTCTTAAACAAAATGAGAAGCAAAAAGTTAATTCTATTCTCGACCAGAATTTATCTTTTGATGCTGGCGTAATTTACGAAAGTTATGAAACACATGATACTACGACAACCGAAACTGAGACTTTTGAATGGATGGTATCGCCGAGAATTGCTTATGAAACTGGTTTTTCGATTAATGGATCTCTCGGAGCGCTTATTAATATTGAACAAACCTATGAACACCGCGAAACTAAAACCGATGGAACAACAACAACCAACGAAGTTACTTTCGGATATGTTCTTAATGACGGAAATGCAAGAGATTATCTTAGTGTGGATGTTAAAACACCTAAAGCTCATACTGGACCAGTATTTATGACAAGAGGAGGGCAAACAATGTGTCCTTATGAAGGCGAAGAAGTTACTGAATATTATCAGCCCGGAATGATTTTAAATGCTGAAACATTGTTCATCAGGTTCAGGTTGAGGACGAGGATGCAGGTTCAGAATTTACATTTTCAATAACAGATGGAAACGATGAAAATAAATTTGAGATT
>JAOZMB010000062.1 GCA_029934515.1 Bacteroidales bacterium | reverse complement strand
AAATATTGACAACAAACGATATTATCATAAACTTATAAAACAGTAAATTTTTTTTTGATATTCCGGTTTTTCAAAAATCGGAATATATTTATCAATTTTAATTATTCAAATTTTTAAAAATCAATAAAATGAAAACAGTAAATTTAATAGTTTGCTTATTTTTAGCAGTGAGTATAAGTTTTGGGCAAAATACTTTAACAATGCCTACGGAGATTTTACCAGAAAATACAATTGGTTCAGTGCAGGTGGATTTAACAAATGCCGATGTTATTAGTGCAGGTCAGCTTGAATTTGATTATAATTCAACACAAGGAGTAATAATTGACGGAGCAATAGCAATTGGACAAGCATCAAGTCATATTATTTCATTTAATGAAGATACCAGTAATCCTGTAAGTGTACATGTAACAATAATGTTTTATTCAATGAGTGGAGAGACAATTTCAGCTGGAAGCGGTAATATTATTGATTTAACTTACACAAGCACAGCAGGAGCAGGAACACCCTTAACAATAACAGAATTGATGTTATCAGATGCAGACGCACAACATTTATCTGCAACTGGCATTGATGGAAATTTACTATTTGGTTCACTTCCTCCTGTTGCTGTTGATGACAACGCAACTACACAAGTTAATACGTCTGTAGATATTGATATTTTGGCAAACGACACAGATGACGGCACACTATCGCCATGGAGTGTAAATTTTGTAACTAATCCATCATCTGGCTCTGTTACAACAAACACAACAAACGGCGTTGTTACTTATGAACCTAATCAAGATTATACTGGTTCTGATAGTTTTACTTACACTGTTGATGACGACGACGGCAATACTTCAAACACCGCAACAGTAAATATTAATGTTAATCCTCCTCCAGGAGATGTTGTTGATATTGCAATTATTTCAAATGGTGGTTGTAGCGATTTTGAAGTTAAGATGACCCCGCATTTAAATGTCGAAACATTAACTACCAGTACTTTTACTGTTTGCTATCCTTCTGACCTTGAGCTTATAAATTTCAGTTCTGATTACGGTTTTCAGACCGTTGGTAGTCCTGTAATTTCCGACAACAGTTTATCGTATTACCAAATAATTAATTTACCTTCTTTTGCAAATGTAAATTGGACAGCCGAAATTGAGTACACAGTTTTAACATTTGAACACGACCAGAGGGGTACTGGCAACGGCGATTTTGAGATAATAAATAATGACTGGACAACAGCAAACAACGGTGATTACTATGTTGAGCAATTTGGCGACCCTTTGGTTATTACTGGAAATATTACTGCAAATGCAATAGGTATCAACACTGAAGCATGTTTTGTTGAAGTTTCCGCTGTTGTTTTGCTTTACGGTGCTTATGATGAAGACTTAACATCTTTAATGCGAAGTGATTTGACAGATATTTTACCACTATCACAACCTTATTCAGATTCAGATTTACCTTTTAATTATACTGGAAATGAACAAGTAGATAATATGCCTGATAATATTGTTGATTGGGTTTTGGTTGAATTGCGTTCCGATGAAACGACCGTTGTAGAAACACGAGCGGCTTTGTTGAACAATAATGGGATACTAATTGATGCTGATGATTTAACAGCGAGCGTAAAATTTTATAATATTGAATATGGTAATGATTATTACATAGTTATTCGTCATCGTAATCATATTCCTATAATGTCGTCTGCTCCTGTTACTTTACCAAATACCTCAGTGTATGATTTTACAACTGCAATAACTCAAGCTTACGGCGAAAAACCTATGATAGCAACCGCCGATGGATTTGCTATGCCATCTGGTGACCTTAATTATAATAATGAAATAAAAATCAGCGGTTTGGGTAACGACAGAGGACGTGTAATTTCTCGTATCTTTGATGTATTCGGAGACGATGCTACACTTGTAAGTGTTGTTCCTGGGTACTTTACAGAAGATGCAAACATGGACGGTATTATTAAATATACTGGACCTAACAATGACCCTTCAATTATTTCATACAATTTGTTGTCATTAATAACACCACCAGTATTAATTACTTCAGTTTACACGGGTGAACCGCTTCTTGATTTACCAAATAAAAACACGTTCACTGCCGAGCCTACTTTTGATATTTATATTGTTGAAAATCAAGGCATGTACGAAATACGTTTGTTATGCACGGAAACAGTAACTAATCCAGCAATGGATAATTTACAGTTTAGTTTGCTTACTTCCGAAAAAATAATTGATTATTACTCTGAATATAATGGTATTAGTTCACAAAATTTTGTAAGCGCACAAAACAATAAGTATTACCAAACATTTGCAACAATAAAGTGGAATGAACTTCCCGAAACCATTAATGCAGGCGATGAGTTTACTGTTCTTTCGTTTCCAAAAAATGAGAAGGTTGAAATAGTAACGGAAGAATTGAATTTTAACGGGGATTTTTATGTTTCGCTTTGGGGACAAGACAAAACCGGTAATGTAATGAGTCCAACAAATGTTCCTCCAAACGGCGCGGGTGAAGTTATTATTTATCCAAACCCAAGCAATGGAAATATATCTGTTAATTTACCTGGCAACACCAATAATGTAATTTTAAATATTTTCGATATTTTATCAAATAAAGTATATTCAGAAAATATATATAATTCAAAAACAAACATTGATTTAGGACAATTGTCTCCGGGAACTTATATTGTAAAAATTGAGACCGACAGAGACGTTTGGCAAAGAAAAATTATTATAAAATAAATACTTGACATGTTTAAAATTCGCAGTGTTGTCGTTTGGCAACCTGCGATAATTAAACAATGTAAAATAAAAAGTTTGTTTGTATTTTTTTGTAAAAGAGCCTCAACAAGTTTACAAATTTGTTTGTTAAAAATGATAGAGAAGCTGATTAATCATTTTCAAAAAAATTATTTATTATTAAAGTACGAATGTATGAAATATTTTGAAAAAAAAAAAATTTATTTACTTATTTTTGTATTAATATTTATATACGGAAATTTATCATCACAAGTAAATATCGAAATAATTGAATTACAAACAGATACTTTTACCTTACAGCTTATTCCTCAGGAGAATATTGATAATTTACTTTTTACAAATTTACAATTTACTGTAAGTTGGGTTGCCGAGTCTGTTGATATTATTATGTTAGATTCGGCGTTCAACATGCAACGAGATGGCAATGTTGTGATAAACGGAAATATGAATTATCAAAAATTTGTAGCTCTGCCAGATACATCAATAACATGGGAAATAAACGAAATAATTAATGTTATTAAATTTACATATTCTGGCAATGGTGAAAACTGCGGTGGTGTTTTTGAAATAAGTACAGATGACTGGGTTCAGAATAACAACGGAGCATATTATATCGAATTTTGGGGAGATAACTATACTGGCGAAATTTCAAACGCCGAAGCTGGATTTATAAATACTATTGATATTTCATTTATTGTGGAAGAACCATTGTGTTTTGACCAAGCTGGAGGAAATATAACATCACAAATAATCGGAGGTCTGCAACCATACACTTACAATTGGTCTGGCGGTTTCACATCTCCGGATTTGAATAATATAACAGCTGGAACATATCAACTGACAATTTTTGATATAAATTCATGTTCGCAAACAGATTCAATTATTATAAACGAACCAGATGAATTATATTTTACAGAAGTTATTATTCAGCATGCAACAATAGACAATAACGATGGTTCGATTTCAGCAATTGCAACAGGAGGGACTCCGACTTTGGAATATTCAATTGATAATATTAACTTCTCGGAAGACGGTAATTTTGACAATTTGCAATCTGATTGGTACAGTGTAATTTGCAGAGACACAAACAATTGCAACATAGATACTTCGATATTTATTAACCAACAAAACAAATGGGTAGATATTGGTATTTTTGAGGAAAATGATATTTATGAAGTACTGTTAAAATCAAAATTTGAAATTAATAATTTATTGTTTACAAATATTATTTTCACTTTGCGATATCCAGTAAATACAGTTTCACCTGTAATAATATCTGCTTATTTTGATATTGAGGAAGTTGGAGAAACTGTAAACAACAACGATTTTTATTATCAAACTTACGGTTGTATCCCAAATGAATATGTAAGTTGGCAGGCGGAAGAAGAAATAAAAATTTTAGAATTTACAGTTGAAAGTATCGGAACAGAATGCGGTGGAAGTTTTGAACTTATAAACGATGATTTTACTCATTCGATTAATTCTGATTATTTTGTTGAAATTTTTGGTCTAAATTATACAGGAATTTTATACGAAGACTCGGCTGGTTATGTTAATTCATTGGTTTTGGATTATTCAAAAAAGAACGTAAAATGTAACGGCAAAGCAGACGGCATAATTACGATAAATATATCTGGTGGACAGTCGCCATATTCTTATTTGATAAACAATAATCTGCAACATGACGACAATATTTTTTCAAATCTCGATACAGGTGTTTATAACATTACGGTAAAAGATATGAACGATTGCACTTCTTCTTATAATAATATTGTAATTACTGAGCCAACACAAATGACCGATTCCGTAACAACAACGAGTGTACATCCGAGCGGAGCAGACAACGGCACGGCTGTAATTAACGTATCGGGTGGCATTATACCGTACAAATATTCGCTTGACAATATTTATTTTCAGCCAATGGATAGTTTCATAAATCTCGCCGCTGGTGATTACACGGTTTTTATAAATGATTCTAATAATTGTGAATTAGAGAGCGATTTTACAATTGGAGGTGATATTTTTATTCCCAATTGTTTTACTCCTAATGGTGATGGGTTTAATGATGATTTTGAGATTCTGAACATAAAATCAGATGTCGAACTAAGAATGCAAATTTTTGATGAATATTCAGTAGAAGTTTTTAGCTCGTTTGGGAACTCGTGGAGTGGAGAAAAAATAAACGGAGACCGAGTAAAATCGGGAGAAATATATTTATATAAAATTGTTATTGACAGCGAAATATACAAAGGCTGGGTTTATGTAAAAGAGTAAATTTCATCTGGATGTTCTTGTTTAAAAAAATGGAACGACCTCAATTATAAATAAAATGTATAAGTTTACATATCGTTTTTTCAAATTTTTCGCGATTATTTTTTTAACTCAAAATATTTGTTTTTCACAATCAAGTATTTACGAAAATTTTATTAGTTATCAGATTCATAATCCAGCGTTTTCTTATATTGAATCAAATAATTCTTTATCCTGCTCTTACCAAAAAAAATATATAGGTTTTTCTTCGGGAACACCACAATCTGTATTTCTGGCTTATAATGGTCTAAGAAAAGCCATAAAAAGAACAAAAAATCGTTTTGGTTTTGGTGCGAATTTTCATTTGTTTAGTTTTGGAAATATTAAAGAATTGATTTTTGGAGTTCCTATTTCTTTTCATATAAATTTGCATACTAATAGAAGATATAATTGGTTTCTGTCATTTGGTTCGGAGGTTGTTTATTCTCAATATATTATTGACGAAAAAAATCTTAAACTTAACCAATTTAACGACCCAGCTTTAAATTATAATATCTTAAATGTAAAAAAGTTTGATGCAAATACTGGATTGTATCTCTACAACGAATTAAACAGCAATAATAACAGCAGTAAAAATTTTACAACAAATGTTGGAATTTTTGCAGTAAATGTATTGGAAAAAAAACCTATTGGAGGAAATATTTTTAATAATATTAATAAACGTTTGTTGTTTGCGAGTGTAGGCATTGAATATTTAAAAAAAAATAAAAGGCGAGTTTTTTTAAGTGCAAATATTTTTTATGCGCGCAGTATATCCATAAATATATTTCTTCAAATTTTAAGAAATGCAGATTATTTGTATCCGTATGATATATTTGTTTCTAAAATAACATATTACAAAAGAGCAAATAATAGAAAAAAGAAACTCAGCAAAATTATAGAATTTGCCTTAAATTTTCGTAGCAACGGCGTTGTAATTCCAACTGTTTCATCTACGGTGGCAGATAAATTTGAAATAGGAATTGCTTACGGTTTCAATACTCCTTTGTCCATAAAAGGCAGTACTATGCGTTTTTATGGAGACAACTATGGAAGTCCAGAAATAAAATTGGCTTGGCATTTTTAATTTTTTTGTAATCAAAAGTCAAATTCTAATTCCCATTACAATAATATCATCAATCTGACTACCCGCTCCTTTCCATTCTTTAAATCTTTTATATATTATTTTTTTTTGTTCGCTAACTGATTTTTTACTTATATTAAGTAATAATTTTTTTAAATTTTTAATAAGAAATTTTTTATCTCGTTTTCCACCAAACTGGTCGGCATATCCGTCTGAAAAAATATACAACATATCACCCTTAACCAAATCAATTGTTTTGCTTGTAAAAGGTTTTATAATTCTTATGTAAATTCCAACTGGCATTCTATCGCCTTTAACAAAAATTATTTTTTTATCTCTTATGATAATAAGCGGATTATATGCTCCTGAATATTGAACTTGCATTTTTTGCTTATTTATTTTTAATAATGCAATATCCATTCCATCGCGAGTTAAATTGTTATTATTATCAGTATCTCTATTCAAAGATTTAATGATTTTTTGCCTTAACTGATTTAAAATTTCATCTGTCTCGATATGTTCGAATTTATTAACAATTTCGTTAATAAGTGCTATCCCCAGCATACTCATAAATGCTCCCGGAACGCCGTGTCCAGTACAATCAGCAACGAGAACAATAATATCTCCATTTTTTTTTACATCAAGCCAATAAAAATCACCGCTTATAATATCTTTTGGTTTGTAGAATACAAAATTCTCAGGAATAATTTTTTTAAGATAATTATCAGAAGGCAAAATAGCTCGTTGTATTTTACGAGCATATTTTATACTTCCCATTATTTCTTCGTTCTTGACCTCAATAATTTCTTTTTGTTTTACAATTTCTTTTGTGCGTTCGTTTACAATATCTTCGAGTTCTTCGTTATATTTTTTCAGTTGTTTGTTTTGTTCTTGAATTTTTTTGCTTTGAAAATAACTTTTTATAGCTTCTTTTACGGTCATATTCAAATCAATTTCGCTCCAAGGTTTTGAAATATAACTATACAAATTTGCATTATTAACGGCTCGACCAACGGCGTTTGCATCTGCTTGTCCAGTAAGCATTATTGTCAATGTATTTTGTGAATTTTTTTTAACATATTTGAGAAAAGTATCTCCTTTCATTCCGGGCATAATCTGGTCAGAAATGACAACAGGAACATCAATATTATCCTCATTTAGTTCATCTAAAATTTCGATAGCCTCTTCACCACTATTTGCTGTTTCGATATAATATTTATTCCCAAATAGCCTTTTTAATTGTGATTTCAAACCTATCAAAACAACTCTCTCATCATCGACACATATAATTGTAGCTTTTTCCATTTTTTTAATATTTTTTTTTAGATATAATTTACAATTCTCAACAGTAGAATAATCTGTAATAATATCTTTATTTTTCGCCGAATTCCATTAAATATTGTTTAATAAAAGTATTAATATCTCCATCGAGAACAGCTTTAACATTTGATGTCTCAGTGTTAGTTCTCAAATCTTTTATCATTTTGTAAGGGTGTAATACATAGTTTCTTATTTGAGAACCCCATTCTATTTTTTTCTTTGAACTTTCAATTTTGTCTCTTTCTTTTTCTTTTTCCCTTAACTCAAACTCATAAAGATGTGATTTTAAAATACGTAAAGCACTTTCTTTATTTCTTAATTGCGAACGTGTCTCCGCATTCACAACAACAATGCCAGAGGGGGCATGACGTACACGAACAGCTGTTTCCAATTTATTAACACCTTGTCCACCGGCACCACCAGCACGAAAAGTATCCCATGTAATATCTGCTGGGTTTATTATAATTTCTATTGAATTATCAATAACCGGTGAAACAAATACAGATGCAAAAGAAGTATGTCTTCTATTGCCAGAGTCAAATGGAGAAAGTCGCACAAGACGATGAACGCCGTTTTCACTTTTCAAATAACCGTAAGCAAAGTCGCCTTCAAATTCTAATGTAACGGTTTTAATTCCAGCCTCATCACCTGGCTGATAATAAACTTTTTTTACTTTAAAATTTTTACGTTCGCCGTAACGAATATACATTCTCATCAGCATCTCTGCCCAGTCAGAACTTTCTGTACCTCCTGCGCCAGGGTTAATTTTCAACAAAGCACCAAAGCTGTCTTCTTTATTTCGAAGCATATTTTTAAGTTCAAGCTCTTCTATTAATTTTAAAGCACTTGCATAAGCATCGTCTATCTCTTGTTCTTCTGCTTCTTTTGTTTCAAAAAAATCATAAATAACATCTAAATCATCAGTGGCATCTTCTATTGCTTTGTAATCGTTAACCCATGATTTAATTCTACTTATTTCTTTTAATTTTTTTTCTGCTGTTTTGCTGTCATTCCAAAAATCTGGTTCTTGTGATTCTTTTGTTTTTTCATTTATTTGTTCACATTTTTTTTCAATGTCAAAGATACCTCCATAACGCTTCTTTGCGTTTTAAAATATCATTTATTTGTTCTTTTTGTATCATCTTTATAATTATGGTTTAAGATTTGTAGATTATTGTTTGAAAAATTAATTTTCTCAAACAAAAAACTACAAATATATAATTGATTTTTTGTATTCCGAAGAAAATTATAATTTTTTTAATTTTTATTTATAATTTTGTTAATTTAAAAGATAAAAATCAATTATAATAAACTTAAAACTAAATTTGAACTTTACAAATGAAACATCAAAACGGGTATAAGATTTTAACTTTGTCTGATAATAAAAAATTAATTTCTCTTATTTCAAATTCTTTTAAAAAACAAACACAAACTTACTCTGTCTTAGAGTCCTGTTTGGGCGAAGAAGCATTTGATATTATTGACGATGAGCGTCCAGATATTATACTTATTGATATTGATATAATAGGTTCTTATTCTTTTTTAGATGAACTAAAAAGTTTTGAAGATACAAGAGGAATTCCAACTATTGCTATGTTAAGCAAGACAGAAGAAATTGAAAAAGCTATCAACAACGGAGCAGTTGATTTTTTGATAAAACCTTTTGATAAAATTGAACTTACAGTAAGAATAAAATCAATATTATCATTATTCAAATTAATAAAAAATATTGCTGGACAAGCAGAAAAATTAGAAATACAATCTCAAAATTTAGAACAGCAAAAACAACGCCTTGAAGTAGAAATGAAAAAAACAGATAACCTTTTGAAAAATATTTTGCCTTACGAAATTGCTGAACAACTAAAAAATAAAGGGTATGTTGATGCAAAAAAATATCGCAGAGTAAGTATATTATTTACTGATTTTAAAGATTTTACAAAAATATCGTCGGCACTTGCTCCAGAGAATATTATTAAAGAACTGGGCGTTTACTTCGGAAAGTTTGATGAAATTACAGGAGAACATTTTATCGAAAAAATTAAAACAATTGGCGATGCTTATATGTGTGTAGGAGGACTTCCGTTAAGAAATAAAAGTAATCCTATTGACACTGTACTTGCGGGTTTGGAGATACAAAAATTTATGAAAAAGTATAATGATTCCAGAAGCAAAGAGAATCATACTGTTTGGAAACTAAGACTTGGAATACACACTGGTAAAGTTATTGCTGGTGTTATTGGCTCAAAAAAATTCGCTTATGATATCTGGGGCGATGCAGTAAATACGGCAAGCAGAATGGAATCATCTGGCGAAACAGGAAAAGTAAACATATCAGAAACAACATATAAATATATCAAAAATTATTTTGATTGTACATATCGCGGAAAAATAAAAGCGAAAAATAAAGGCGAAATTGATATGTATTTTGTTAACGGTTTGAAAAAAAAATATCACAAAGAAGGAGACCCTGTAACACCAAATGCAAAATTTCGAGAAATACTGTCAAGTTATTAAAAATTATCTAATTTCCTGTAATAATAAAATTTATGATTTTTCATTAAATATGGATGAAATATTTTTATTAAATCTTTCAGAATAATATCTGGGTTTACAGTTCCCGATTCCATGTAATCATTACCGCCGTTTTCGTTTAATCTGGCATTCCTATTAAAAATCATACCTGTTTTGAAAGCTGTAAAATTTTGCAAACGTTTATCTGTATTAAAGATATCTTTTTTTGTTTTTGCTTGTCCCGGATTTATCCAAATATCTGCATTATTTGCCAGCTGATATACCTCTTCTATTGATAAAGGTAAATTGTGTTTTGTTGTGGTATCGCTCAATATATAATTTCCTCCAGCGGCTTGAATAAATTCTGAAATATTAGAAATTCCACCTGAAATATACCATGTTCCTTTCCAAGGAAGGTTAACAAAAACATCGGGACGATTAGAAATTGTATCCGTTAAATTAAGCAATTTGTTGTATGATTTTTCAATTTTATTAAATTTCTTCTTAGATAGTTCTTGTTCATCAAAAAACTCTGCAAAAAATTTTGTCCATTCAGCCATTCCAAGCGCTGATGGTTCAAGATATTCATTTACAAGAACAACATTTATTCCAAGTTTTTTCATCTTATTAACAGTCGGCGATGCTTCACCCATGACTTGATAAGCAAAAACTAAATCTGGTTTTAAACTAAGCAAAAGTTCATAATCAATATTTTGGTCGTATCCAGTATCGTGAATTTTTCCTGATGCAATATTTTTTCTTATTTCTTTATTATAAATATATTTACTTCCAGAGACTCCTTTAATTTTACTATTTTTTTTTATTTCATTTATAAAAGCAACATGTGTTGTTGAGAGGCAAACGACTCTTTCTATAGGAGTACGAATAATATTTTTTGTTGATAAATATTTTGGTATTTTTTTGTTTTTATTTATAAGATAATAATTTATACTATCCGAATTATCATCATGTAACAAAATTGTCATCACGGTATATTCTGAATATTTTTTAATTTTAAATTTTTTGGCATACTTCAAATTAACACTAACATATTTGTCAGAAAAGAGTTTTTCGCTTTCTTTTTCGTTGTTTACACAAGCCGTTACAATAAAAATTATTAAAGAAATTATTAATTTAACATTCATAAAATAATATTAATCAAAAAAATGAGTTTATAAATATAAGAGAAGAAGAACAATTTTACTTTTTTTATAATTTTAAAATAATGTTTTAAGATTTCTTAAAAACGTTTTTTTTTAACTAATATTGCATATTTAAAAATCAAATTAAATTTTAACTAATATTGCATATTTTAACATGCAAATTAAATTTTAACTAATATTTCACATTTGAAAACCAAATTAAATTAATAACAATTATGTTTAACAAGAAATTATTTTTTTATGTTTTTTTAAGCCTGATAGCATTGAATATATTTGCTCAGGATAATAGTAACCGAATAGGTCAGGAATTAAATGCAATAACTACTGGAGTTCCATTTTTGATGATTGCCCCTGATGCTCGTGCTGGCGCTATGGGAGATGCTGGTGTTGCAACAAGCCCTGACCCCAATTCAATTCACTGGAACCCTGCCAAGTATGCTTTTATTAATGAAGATTTTGCTCTGAATGTTTCTTATATTCCTTGGCTGAGAAACTTGGTTTCCGATATAAATTTTGCTAATATATCTGGTTCAAAAAGAGTTAACGAAAATCAAGTTTTTGGGTTCTCTCTTATGTATTTTTCTCTTGGCGATATTGCTTTCACAGATGGTTTTGGTGAACGAATTAGAGATTTTAATCCAAATGAGTTCTCATTGGATGCTGCTTATGCTCTTAAATTTTCTAAGGACATTTCAGGTGGAGTTGCTTTGAGGTATGTTCATTCTAATTTAACTGGCGGAATTGCACCACAGGGACAATCACCTTCTTCTCCGGGAAATGTCGTATCTGGAGATGTTTCAGTTTATTATACAAAAGATTTTGAATTTGAAAAACAAGAAGGCAAAAAAGGTAATCTAGCAATTGGTCTTAATATATCAAATCTCGGAACAAAAATCTCTTACGGCGATGAATCGTATCAGGAATTTATTCCAGCAAATATTAGACTCGGAGCAGCTTTTAAATTTGACATCGATGAATATAATTCAATAACAGCGACTGTTGATGTAAACAAACTACTTGTTCCTACAAATTGGATATTTATAAAAGATTCAATAAGCGGTGAAGTAATAGACACACTTGGTGTAGACCCAGATGTATCTGTTCCAGTAGGAGTTTTTCAATCATTTATGGATGCGCCAGGTGGATTCGAAGAAGAACTTCACGAAATAATGTACTCATTCGGATTAGAATATTGGTACAACAAAACATTTGCCGTAAGAATGGGATATTTCTACGAACACTTAACAAAAGGAAACAGAAAATATTTTACAACAGGCGTTGGTATAAAATTAAATGTTTTTGCAATAGATTTTGCTTATCTTATAACACCAGACGGAAGACAAAACCCTCTCGCAAATACTCTCAGATTTACACTTGGATTTAATTTTAATAATTTATAATATTATTTTTATTATCTTTACAGCGATAAGATTAGTAAATTACGAATTGGTTTACACCTGATAATAAGTATTTTACAAAAAATAAACCAGAACTTATTTTGTATTTATTTCTTTAACACTAACAAAAATAATAATTAAAAATCAAAAATTTAAAAAATGGCATACAGCGATTTTACAGAAATTAAACAGTTTAAAAATAAATTTGAAATTAAGGTACAATTAAAAAAAATGTTTGATGAAGTAGAACCAGTAGAACCAAGTGATTGGTTAAAAAAGACTTTATCATATCGAAAAAATATACGTTCTAATAACGAAAAAACAAAATCGGAGACAATTGTTTCGCCTATTTTAACAGAAATTGTAAATAATAACAAAGATTTTATTGTTGTCTTTTCGGGAGTTAATATGAACGCAGATACAAAAAAAGAACTCAACGGTGAATGTGATTTTATTATATCAAAGGATATGCAAGATGTAGAAATTAATACTCCGATTTTTCAAATAGTTGAAGCAAAGAGAAATGATATTGATTATGTAATAGCGCAGTGTGCGGCACAGATGAGAGGAGCGCAGATTTTTAACGAAAAAGAAAATTCAGATATTAAATGTATTCACGGCTGTGTTACAACTGGCGATAATTGGCAGTTTTTAAAACTCGATGACAAACTATTTATAGATGATAAAATATATTATCTTAATAGTATAGATAAAATACTCGGAATTTTTCAATCAATTGTTGATTATTACAGATAAAAAAATAAAAAAATGTCATACAGCGATTTTACAGAGCTTAAACAATTTAATAATAAGTTTGATATAAATATCAAATTTATAAATTTGTTTAACAAAATAAATGTTATAGAGCCAAGTGATTGGTTAAAAACGAGTTTACAGTATAGAGTTTATTTGCATTCAACTAACGAAAAATCAAAGTCAGAGACAATTGTTCAGCCAATACTTAATGAATTAGTACGCTTGAACAAAGATTTTATTACTCTTTATTCTGGTGAAACGCTGAAAGCAGATGTTAGTAAAGGATTGACTGGTGAGTGTGATTTTGTTATAACAAAAGGTTTCAAATATTTCAGTATTGATAGTCCGATTTTTCAAATAGTCGAAGCAAAGAGACATGATATTGATTCTGGAATAGCGCAGTGTGCGGCACAGATGAGAGGAGCGCAGATTTTTAATAAAAAAGAAAATTCAGATATTAAATGTATTCACGGCTGTGTTACAACTGGCGATAATTGGAGATTTTTAAAACTCGACGATGAGCTATTTATAGATAACAAAATATATTATCTTGACAGTGTAGATAAAATACTTGGAATTTTTCAATCAATTGTTGATTATTACAGATAAAAAATAAAATTACTGTCGTTTTGGTTTTAAGCCACAACGACAGTTTTATATACAAAATCTATCTAATTATCAAATTTTTTTTTCAGATATTTTCCTGTATAACTTTCTTTACATTTTATTAAACCTTCTGGTGTTCCTTCAAAAATAAGATAACCTCCTTTGTCTCCTCCTTCTGCTCCTAAATCAATTATTCTGTCTGCTGATTTTATTATTTCCAAATTATGTTCTATTATTATTATTGAATGTCCTTGACTAATCAACGCATCAAAAGCCAGAAGAAGTTTTTTTATGTCGTGGAAATGTAAACCCGTTGTAGGTTCATCGAATATAAAAAGAGTTTTTTTACATTTATGTTCTTTGCTTAGAAAATATGCAAGTTTTATTCGCTGACTTTCGCCTCCGCTTAATGTATTCGAGGACTGTCCCGTTTTTATATATCCCAAACCAACATCGACTAATGGTTTAATTTTATTTGCAATTTTTTTTGTTCTATGGTCATTATTAAAAAAATCAAAAGCCTCATCTACTGTCATATTCAGAATATCATAAATATTTTTATCTTTATATTTAACTTCAAGTACAGCGTCCTTAAAACGTTTACCATCACAGCTATCGCAGACAAGAAAAACATCAGCCATAAATTGCATTTCAATTTTTATTTCGCCCTCGCCCTTGCACGCATCACATCTGCCACCATCAACATTAAACGAAAAATGAGAAGTCTTAAAACCGTATATTTTTGATAACTGTTCAGAAGCAAATAATTTACGAATATCATCAAAAGCCTTCAAATAAGTTATAGAATTAGAACGTGATGATTTTCCTATTGGGTTCTGGTCGATAAATTCAATTGCTTCTATATCTTTAAAATCTCCATTTAATTTGGAATAATTGCCTATTTTTTTACCGAATCCGAGAATTTTTTTACTCAAAACAGGATACAATATACCACGAACAAGAGATGATTTTCCAGAACCACTGACACCGGTAACAACAGTTAGTACATCGAGTGGAAATTTAACATCTATATTTTTCAGATTATTTTCTTTTGCACCGATTATTTCAATACTTCTGTTTGATTTTCGTCTTTTTGTAGGGATTTTTATTTTTCGTCTTCCTGTGATATAATCAGCAGTGAGCGATTTTTTGTTTTTTATTGTATTTTTAATCAATTCCTGAAAGCTACCATGAAAGACTATTTCACCGCCAAGATTACCAGCAAAAGTACCTAAATCAATCAGCTCATCTGCCGCTCTAATAATATCATCATCATGCTCGACAACAATTACAGTATTTCCAAGATCTCTTAATTGTTTTAATATTTTTATTAACAATTTTGTATCTTTTGAATGCAAACCAATGCTTGGCTCATCGAGGATATACAAGGCACCAACAAGACTGCTTCCGAGAGAGCTTGTTAGATTTATTCTTTGACTCTCGCCACCAGACAGAGATGATGATAATCGATTAAGTGTAAGATAACCCAAACCAACATCTAATAAATATTGCAAACGATTTAGTATTTCTTCCAAAAGTCTTTTTGAGATATCTAACTGATAATCACTTATTTGTGTATTCTCGAAGAAAAATTTTAATTTATTTAATGGCAAATCAACAAGTTCGCAAATAGATTTTCCATTAAATTTTATGTAATTAGCTTCTTTTTTAAGTCGTGTACCATTGCATTCAGGACAAATAGTTTTTCCTTTGTATCTTGCAAGCATTATTCTATATTGTATCTTTTTTTTTTGTGATTCTATTGTTTTAAAAAAATCGTACAAACCTGAAAAATATTTGTTTCCATACCACAATTGTTTTTTATGTTCTTTGTTTAATTCTTGGTAAGGACGGTGTATAGGAAAATTAAATTTATGTGCTTTTTTTATAAATTCATTTTTGTAGAGACTCATTTTTTCGCCTCTCCAACAAGCAACTGCTTCCTGATAAATTGATAATTTTTTGTTTGGCACAACCAAGTCCTCGTCTATGCCCAGCGCCTTACCAAAGCCTTTGCACAACGGACATGCGCCAAGAGGATTATTAAAACTGAATGTATTAACAGAAGGAGTTTCAAATATTATTCCATCAGCTTCAAATTTGTTAGAAAAAGGCTGCTGTATTGTTTCGGTTCCATTAAAAATTTTTACGGCACATATACCTTTTCCTTCAAAAAATGCTGTCTGAACCGAATCTGCTATTCGGCTTACAGTATCATTGTCATCAGAGACGACAAGCCTGTCGATAACTAAATTTATTTGTTCTGGTATATCAAGTTTTGTTTGTTTTAGTATAACATCAATTTTTTTTATTTTTTTATCAAATTCCACTCTCGAAAATCCCTGCTTTTGTAACACTTGTAATTGTTCTTTATTAGTACGTTTGCTGTTTTTTTGTATTTTACATAATATCAAAATTTTAGTATTTTCTGGATATTTTAACAAAAAATTAACAACATCTGTAACTGTGTGTCTTTTAACTTTTAATCCAGATACTGGCGAATAAGTTTCTCCTGCACGTGCATAAAGCAATTTTAAATAGTCATATATTTCTGTTGACGTACCAACAGTTGAGCGGGGATTTCTTGTGTTTACTTTTTGTTCTACTGCAATTGCTGGCGGAATACCTTTAATATAATCTACTTCTGGTTTGTTTAGACGACCCAAAAATTGTCTTGCATACGATGATAAACTTTCCACATATCTTCTTTGTCCTTCGGCATATATTGTGTCAAATGCAAGAGTCGATTTTCCAGACCCAGATAATCCAGTTATAACTATAAGTCTGTCTCGTTTAATTTTTATTTCAATATTTTTTAAATTGTGAACTCTCGCGCCTTTTATTTCAATATATTCAGAAAATAACTTATTAGTCTTTGGCATAAATATTGTTTTTTTATACTAGAGTGAATTAGGTCTTCGGATTTAAATATAACTTTTTCAAAGATATAAATATTTATATCTTTGCAACAAAATCCGGAAATATCCGTATAATCAGCGTTCTTCAGCGTTCCTATTTATCGGAGTAATAGGAACACAGATAAACACGGATTATACGGATTAAACACTGATTTTCCTGCGTCTGTGTGGCTTGAAAGCCATGCCGACAGTATTAAAAAAAAAATCACACATCTAATAATTTATTCTTGTCATTGGATTTTGTGCTTCAACAACTGTAATAGCTGTCATATTTACAATTTCTCTTACAGAAGCCTCCAACTGAACTATATTCATTGGTCTATTTATACCCATCAATATCGGACCAAGTGCTTCAGCATTTCCTATTTCCTGCATCATTTTATAAGCAATATTTCCAGAGCTAAGGTTCGGAAATATCAATGTATTTACTCTTGATTTTTTTAATTTATTAAATGGAAATTTTTTATTTCTTAGTTTCGAATTAAGAGCAAAATTTGCCTGCATTTCACCGTCAACAATTAAATCAGGTTGTTCCTTATGAATAATTTCAACAGCTTTACGAACCAAGTCTGGACACTTGCCACGTGATGAGCCGAAATTTGAAAACGAAACAAAAGCAATCCTTGGCTCTATGCTCATTCTTTTGATTGTTTTTGCGGCAAGCAAGGTAGTATTTATAAGTGTTTGTACATCAGGTTCTCTATTCACTGTTGTATCTGCAAAAAAGTAAGGACCGTATTTAGTTATCATTATATACATTCCGGCAAGTGATTTTAGATTCTCCGAGCATGATACAACTTCAATAATTGGTTTTAATGCTCTTGCATATTTTGTAGAATATCCAGTTATAAAAGCATCTGCTTCGCCATTTTCTACCATCATTGCACCGAAATAATTTTTATTAGACATTTTTTCTAATGCTTCATTTAATGTTAATCCTTTTCTTTTTCGATGTCTATATAAATACTCTGAATTTCTTTGTACTCTTCTTAATTCTTTTTGTGATTTAGGGTCAATAATATCTGCTTCTTTTAGCTCATCGAGTTCATATTTATTAATCATCGAATTTATTTTTGTTTCGTTGCCAAGTAAAATAGCCTGAGCAAAACCTTCATTAACAGTTATCTGAGCAGCTCTAAGGACATTATAATTTTCGGCATCTCCAAAAACAACTTTTTGCTGATTTAGTTTTGCCTGAGCATGTATCCTGCGAATTAATTTATTGCTATGTCCTATCCGCTCTAATAGTTGTTCCTCGTATGCTTTCCAATCGTAAATAGGTGAAAGTGCAACACCAGATTTTATCGCTGCTTTCGCAACAGCAGGAGCTACTTTTGTTATCAGTCTGTGGTCTAATGGTTTAGGAATAATATAATTTTTTCCAAAATTAAGATGTCTTGTCTTATATGCAGAATTAACCTCCTCTGGAACGTCTTCCTTCGCAAGCTCAGCAATAGCATAAACAGCAGCAATTTTCATTTCTTCGTTTATTTGAGTTGCCTTAACATCAAGCGCTCCCCTAAAAATAAAAGGAAACCCAAGAACATTATTTATCTGGTTCGGATAATCAGAACGTCCTGTTGCCATAATTGCATCTTTTCTTGTTGCCATTACGTCTTCGTAAGAAATTTCAGGGTCTGGATTTGCCATTGCAAATATTATTGGATTATCAGCCATTGATTTTACCATCGACTTCGAAATAACATCTTTTGCAGACAGTCCTAAGAACACATCGGCATCTTGCATTGCCTCGCCGATAGTATCTATCGCTCTGTCTGTTATAAATTCTTTTTTATAAATATTAATATTATCTCGTTTTTTGTTAATTACACCTTTACTGTCGCACATGATAACATTTTCGGATTTTACGCCAAGCGAAATAATGAGTTTTGTACATGCCATTGCAGACGCACCAGCACCACTTACAACAACTTTAATATCTTCAATTTTTTTTCCTGTCAGCTCAACAGCATTAACAAGTCCAGCAGATGAAATAATTGCTGTACCGTGTTGGTCATCGTGCATAACTGGAATATCCAATTCTGCTTTGAGCCTCTTCTCTATCTCAAAACATTCTGGTGCTTTGATATCTTCAAGATTTATTCCTCCAAAAGTAGGTGATATAATCTTAACTGTTTCTACAAACTTATCAATATCTTCTGTATCAGCTTCTATATCGAACACATCTATATCAGCAAAAATTTTGAAAAGTAAACCTTTGCCCTCCATTACTGGTTTGCTTGCTAATGCTCCGAGATTGCCAAGACCTAGAACTGCTGTCCCATTTGAAATTACAGCAACAAGATTTCCTTTTGCTGTATATTTATAGGCATCACTTTGTTTTTTTTCAATCTCCAAACAAGGATCTGCAACACCAGGAGAATAAGCAAGCGCAAGGTCACGCTGTGTACTGTGTGGTGTTGTAGGAACTACCTCTATCTTTCCAGGTCTATTTTCGGAATGGTATTTTAATGTATCTTCCTTTTTTATTTTTGACATTTTCTATGGTTTTTTAACAAAAAATAAATTTCGCAAATATAATAATATTTAAAATAGTAAAATATAAAAAATTATATGTTTAGTAACTGTTTAAAAAACTGTTTTGTTATTAATGACTTAATAATGTAAAGTAGAACATGACATTGCGAATGTCAGGTGTTTTTTATTTAAACTTCATAAATTATCCTGCGCCTGTGCGGTGTTTCCAACCACACTTATGGTGAAAATAGTGAGTTTTAAAACAGAACTAATCACTAATAACTAACCACTAAAAATTAAAAAACTAACAAAAAAACATCTTTTTTTTAATTACATACAAAAATTTACCTAAAAAAAGGAACAAATTTAAAATCTATATGATTGATATTAAGGCTATAACGATTTCTTGCTAACCATATGTAACCTTTTGCTAACATATAAAGTGCTAAATTATTCAAATAAAATATTTCTTTTGTCGTATTTATATTTGCAAAAATTTTTTTATTTAAATTTCATAAATTATGAAAAAGTTCAATTTAATTATTGTAGGATTACTTTTGCTCAGTTTGGCAAGAGGACAAACAGTTTCTCCCGAACTTATAAGTTCTTGCGGAGATAGTTTCAGTAATGCTGGATACCAGTTGGACTGGTCGCTTGGAGAGTGCGTCATTATAACGCACAGTGCTGGAGGATATGTACTTACACAAGGGTTTCATCAGACAAATT
>JAOZMB010000164.1 GCA_029934515.1 Bacteroidales bacterium | reverse complement strand
GAATTATTTACAGGACGTAAAGAAATAATGGAAAATTTCGGACAATGGGTGAGATATATACGTAAAGGTCTCGGAAAATCACGTGCATTATTGTCGAGACGCAAAAAAGGGAAAACTGCCATTATGCAACGCCTCTTCAATATTGTATGGACACAGAACGATTCTGTTGTTCCTTTTTTTTATGAGATAAAAGAGCGAAATATGTCGTTGGGCGATTTTTCCATAAATTTTTTCAGTTCCTTTTTAAGTCAATATTACGCTTTTGTCTCTCGCCAACCTAGGTATGTTGCAAATATTTTACCCCTTGAAGAGTTACTAGAACGTTCATTTTCGAAAGATGAATTTATTGGCAGTTCAATTAATACTGTCAAAATATTAATAAAAAATAACAATCATTCAGAACTTTGGGAGTACGTCCGAGAGTTTCCACATGTCCTTGCTGTCAATAAAAACATAAAAGTACTACAAATTATAGATGAATTTCAAAACATTAATAAATATATAATTGACAGACAGACAAACTTACCGATGAATACCCTTGCTGGCAGTTACTTAGGAACAGCAGAAAGTCGTCTGGCTCCCTTATTTGTCTCTGGTAGTTATATTGGTTGGTTGCGCCGCATTATATGGGAGTTGTTGCCAGCTCGCTTCAATGAGTTCTTTTTGGGAAACCTCGAAGAAGCAGCAGGAATCGAACTTATATTAAAATGTGCCAGATTATACGAAATACCAATAAATACAGAAAATGCAGAATATATACTTGGACTAACACAGGGCGATCCATATTATATTTCTATCATATTTGAAGGGACTTATCTAGGAAAGAAGAACTTTACCGATATTAATAATATCAACGATATTTACGAATTTGAAATAACCAAAGGTAATATACGTGGTACCTGGTTGGAATATTTGCACAAAGCATTTAAAGAAGTTAATAATATTAATGCCAAGCGAATGGTACTGTATCTGTTTAATGCAAATGGCGAAGAACGAACTCGCGAACAAATAGCCACAGACCTAAAGCTCGAAATAACAGATACAGAACTCGAAACAAAATTAAAATCGCTTGTCTATACAGATATTATTTCGCAAGGTGAGAGCAATTTCAGATATAAAATATCGCAAGATAAGATATACGAAATGGTTTTTCGAAATATTTATCAGGAGGAAATAGACAAAATAGGCAAAGATATAAAAAAAACTCTGCGCAAAGAAATCGGTAAATTCAGTTACGATTTTGGTCATTTTTGCGAGTATAAATTTGAAGCAATTTTCAATACCGGTTTTAATGTCAAAGATGTAGCATATACAGATGATGATATTTTTATAAAAGCAGAAAGCGAAATATATCGTAATTATTATTACAAACCAAGCCGTTTGCGTAATATGGAAATAGACCTCTACGGCAAAACAGATAATGGAACAGAAATCTTTATTGAGATAAAAAGTTGGAAACGAAAAACCGGAAAAAAAAATATAGGAAAATACATAAAAATCAAACAACAATTAGAAAATAAAAAATCAAAAGTAATAATCCTGATTTATGCTATTCACGGTTTTACAAACGATGCAAAAAAAACATTAACCGAAAACGGTATTTACTACGGCGATAACAAACACTTCCAACTATTGCCTTAATAATTAAAACAGATATATAATTTCAAATTAATGGATTTTACCATAAATATACACACAATTATTAAAGCCTTGCAAAAACAGGGCTTTTTTTCTAAACTTTTAATGTATAAATCAAAAAATGTTTTTAAATTTGCATCATTAATGAATGTGCAGTTTTTATGAAAAATCCAATAATTTCTTTCTCGCATCATCTTTTTTGGGATATAGATAAAAATAAACTTGATTTTGAAAAAAATAAAAAATTTATTATAAAACGAGTTTTAGACTACGGCTTGATAAACGATTGGCAAATAATTTATAATCATTATGGAATTTCGAAAATTGCGAAGATAACAACAACAATTAGAGATTTAGATAAAAAATCTATTTTGTTTATAGCAACTTTATCAAAAATACCGAAAGAAAATTTTTTATGCTACACTACGAAACAATCGACCCCAAAACACTGGGACTTTTAAAAAAAATACAACAAATACCAGAATTATTGAAATTACGCCTGGTTGGAGGCACAGCTCTATCATTACAACTCGGACATCGAAAATCAATTGACATAGACCTTTTTGGAAATATAAATTCTGACAATCTTACAATTTCAAAAAATCTTGATAAAATAGGAAAGGTAACTGTTTTGAAAAGATCTAAAAACATAAACATCTATTTGATAGACAACGTAAAAGTGGATATTGTAAATTATCATTACAAATGGTTAGTAAACTCATATATTGAAGACGGATTGATATTAGCAGATAAAAAAGATATTGCCGCGATGAAACTTGCTGCCATTACTGGACGAGGAACAAAAAAAGATTTTATAGATTTGTTTTTTTTATTGGAACACTTTGAATTAGATGAAATCTTACGTTTTTATACACAAAAATATCATGACGGTTCTCAATTTCTTGTATTAAAAAGTTTATTATATTTTGAAGATGCAGAACAAGATGAAAATCCAGTAATGCTTAAAGATATTGACTGGCAAGGTATTAAACAAAAAATTAAATTCACTGTAGAAAAATTCATCAAAAAGAGTAGATAATATTATAAATTAAATGGACTTCACAATAAAAAAATACATACAACTATTAAAAGCTTTGCAACAACAAGGCTTTTTTTTTCAAACTTTTGAAAATTTTTTACAGAAGCAAAAAATAAAATCAATAGTTTTACGCCATGATGTTGACCGTTTGCCAGAAAATTCATTAAAAATTGCACAAATTGAAAATAAACTTGGAATAAAAGGAAGTTATTATTTTCGTGTAGTTCCTGAAAGCTGGAATGAAAATATTATAAAAGAAATTTCTAATTTAGGACATGAAATAGGTTATCATTATGAAAATTTAACAACATGCAAAGGCAATTTTGAAAAAGCAATAAAAGATTTTGAACTTAACCTTTCAAAATTAAGAAAACTTGTTCCTGTAAAAACTGTTTGTATGCACGGCAGTCCGTTAAGCAAGTGGGACAGCAAAGATTTGTGGAAAAAACATAATTATAGAAATTTTGGAATTATAGGCGAACCATATTTTGATGTAGATTTTAATAAAATTTTTTATTTGACAGATACCGGAAGACGATGGAATAATAACTCCTCAAGTGTTCGTGATAAAGTTGATACTGGTTATAAATTTAAAATTAGAAATACTACACACATAATAAGTCTGATTGCAAACAATCAATTGCCTGATAAAATCATGTTTACAGTTCACCCACAGCGTTGGCACAATAATAAATTGCTTTGGACAAAAGAATTATTACTTCAAAATTCTAAAAATGTAATTAAAAGATTGTTTTTTGTGAAAAAAATTACTACATTTGTTGTTTAATTTTTTATAAAAAAATACACACAACTATTAATAGCGAATAGCTTATTAAATAAAATCAAAATGAAAATAACTTACGCTTTACCCGAAAATATTAGCAATCCCGAATTATTTACAGGACGTAAAGAAATAATGGAGAATTTCGGACAATGGGTGAGATATATACGTAAAGGTCTCGGAAAATCACGTGCATTATTGTCGAGACGCAAAAAAGGGAAAACTGCCATTATGCAACGCCTCTTCAATATTGTATGGACACAGAACGATTCTGTTGTTCCTTTTTTTTATGAGATAAAAGAGCGAAATATGTCGTTGGGCGATTTTTCCATAAATTTTTTCAGTTCCTTTTTAAGTCAATATTACGCTTTTGTCTCTCGCCAACCTAGGTATGTTGCAAATATTTTACCCCTTGAAGAGTTACTAGAACGTTCATTTTCGAAAGATGAATTTATTGGCAGTTCAATTAATACTGTCAAAATATTAATAAAAAATAACAATCATTCAGAACTTTGGGAGTACGTCCGAGAGTTTCCACATGTCCTTGCTGTCAATAAAAACATAAAAGTACTACAAATTATAGATGAATTTCAAAACATTAATAAATATATAATTGACAGACAGACAAACTTACCGATGAATACCCTTGCTGGCAGTTACTTAGGAACAGCAGAAAGTCGTCTGGCTCCCTTATTTGTCTCTGGTAGTTATATTGGTTGGTTGCGCCGCATTATATGGGAGTTGTTGCCAGCTCGCTTCAATGAGTTCTTTTTGGGAAACCTCGAAGAAGCAGCAGGAATCGAACTTATATTAAAATGTGCCAGATTATACGAAATACCAATAAATACAGAAAATGCAGAATATATACTTGGACTAACACAGGGCGATCCATATTATATTTCTATCATATTTGAAGGGACTTATCTAGGAAAGAAGAACTTTACCGATATTAATAATATCAACGATATTTACGAATTTGAAATAACCAAAGGTAATATACGTGGTACCTGGTTGGAATATTTGCACAAAGCATTTAAAGAAGTTAATAATATTAATGCCAAGCGAATGGTACTGTATCTGTTTAATGCAAATGGCGAAGAACGAACTCGCGAACAAATAGCCACAGACCTAAAGCTCGAAATAACAGATACAGAACTCGAAACAAAATTAAAATCGCTTGTCTATACAGATATTATTTCGCAAGGTGAGAGCAATTTCAGATATAAAATATCGCAAGATAAGATATACGAAATGGTTTTTCGAAATATTTATCAGGAGGAAATAGACAAAATAGGCAAAGATATAAAAAAAACTCTGCGCAAAGAAATCGGTAAATTCAGTTACGATTTTGGTCATTTTTGCGAGTATAAATTTGAAGCAATTTTCAATACCGGTTTTAATGTCAAAGATGTAGCATATACAGATGATGATATTTTTATAAAAGCAGAAAGCGAAATATATCGTAATTATTATTACAAACCAAGCCGTTTGCGTAATATGGAAATAGACCTCTACGGCAAAACAGATAATGGAACAGAAATCTTTATTGAGATAAAAAGTTGGAAACGAAAAACCGGAAAAAAAAATATAGGAAAATACATAAAAATCAAACAACAATTAGAAAATAAAAAATCAAAAGTAATAATCCTGATTTATGCTATTCACGGTTTTACAAACGATGCAAAAAAAACATTAACCGAAAACGGTATTTACTACGGCGATAACAAACATTTCAAACTATTGCCTTAATAATTAAAACAGATATATAATTTCAAATT
>JAOZMB010000061.1 GCA_029934515.1 Bacteroidales bacterium | reverse complement strand
TTTTAATAAAATTATATTCGTTTTGAACAATTTTTTTATTAATTTTGATGCGTTTGCCCTAAAAAATTTCAGTTTTCCTGCATCTATGCTGTGTTTTTACAGCACCTATTTTTTATTCAATGGTTGATTAAAACACCGACAAAGTTCAAGCATCACCAAATTTGTTATAATTGAAAATTTGTAACTTTTTAATAAAAATTTAAAAATGTTCCTAATCGTTTTTTTGGTTTGTTTAAAAATATTTATAATTTTGTTTTTTACAAAAAAATATTAATTCTATTCTTTAATTTTAAGTGAGTGGTATAAATAAAATTGAATGGCATTAGGGAAGAAAAACACATGAAAAAACTTTACTAAATGTCTAAATATATGCTAATTATATTTATTTAAAACTTACATTTTATATATTTTTTTAATTTTGTGAAATTATTAATTTTTTATAAAATATGCAAAACATATTACTTTTTATCAGTGGAGGCGAAATACTTATAATACTTTTAATTATTGTTATGTTGTTTGGCTCGAAAAAATTGCCTGAAATAGCGCGAGGATTTGGGAAAGGAATGAGGGATTTAAAAAAAGCAGCAAACGATATAAAAAGAGAAATTAGTGAGGAGAATATTGAGGTTGTCGATGAGGTCAAAAAATTAAAAGACGATGTTGAAAAATTTAAATTGTAAATGAAATAATTGAGACTGACAACAAATTTGTAATAACATGCTTTCAAGCTTACATGTTAGAGCTTGGAAACATGTTAAATTAAAGCATAAAATTAATAATAAAAAAGAAAAATTTTTGTGTTTGTAATCGTTAAAAAATAACTTATGATTTGTTTTTTGTAAAATATTTATTATCTGGTGTAAACCAATTCGTAATTTACTTACTACTTTAACAATTCAACAATAATAAAACAATTATAAAAATCAATAATATGAACTCAATTTTTCAAAGTATTATAGTTGATACTGTAAAACGTAAATTAAAAAACAAAATTCAAAAAATTACAGAAAAACAATTAGAAAAAGAAATTTCAGACAAAAAAATTGAACTTAAACATACTTTACATGATATTTTTTTTATTCTATTCGGTATATTATCGGCAAGTTTTGGCTTGAAAGGTTTTTTACTGCCAAATATGTTTATCGATGGCGGTGCTATGGGAATTTCTCTTATTTTAACAGAAATAACAAAAATACCATTATCAATTTTGATAGTTTTAGTAAATATACCATTTTTAATTATGGGGTTTACATCAATTAGCCGTCAATTTGCATTGAGGAGTATTATCGCTATTATTATACTTGCAATTTCTGTTCATTTTATACCATTTCCATTAATAACAAATGATAAATTACTTATTGCAATTTTTGGAGGTTTTTTTCTTGGTCTCGGAATTGGATTATCTATTAGAGGTGGTTCTGTAATTGATGGAACTGAGGTACTTGCTATTTTTTTTAGCAAAAAAACATCTTTAACAATTGGTGATATAATTTTGATATTAAATATTATAATTTTTGGATTTGCTGTTATTGTTTTTAGTATAGAAATTTCATTATATGCAATGCTGACATATCTCGCAGCATCAAAAACAGTTGATTTTGTTGTGTCTGGGATAGAAGAATATCTCGGAGTTACAATAATTTCAAAGAAAAATAAAGAAATAAGAATAGCAATAATTAATAAATTAGGTAGAGATTGTACAATATATTCAGGAAAAAAATATATTCAAGATAATAAACTGGAAAAAGAAATTGAAATTGAAATTATTTATACTTTGATAACAAGATTAGAACTATCAAAATTACAAACAGAGATTGATAAAATTGACGAAGACGCATTTATTGTTATGCACAGTATTAAAGATGCAAAAGGAGGTATGATAAAAAAAAGACCTTTGCATTAAATTTTAAGAAAAATTTACAATATTTTTTTGAGTATTTTAAAATAAAAAATATCGCTCACTATGGAAAATAAAAAATACAAATCGAAATTAATAAATATCGAAAAAACAATTAGAAGTCAAAAAAATAAAACGGTAAGAAATATGCCCAAATTTGTTATAAATATTTTGCGAAAAATAATGCACGAAAATTGGTTTAATGAAATAATTACATATGACAAAGATAAATTCGGAGTCGATTTTGTAAGAGCTAACAGCAAATTTATGAATTTGAATATACCAATAAAAAATAATGATAATGTTCCTGATTCGGGAAGATTTATTTTTGTTTGTAATCACCCAGTAGGAGGTCCAGATTTTACAGCTGTAATATGGGCTATTTCAGAAAAATTTTACAATATAAAAGTAATTACCAACGAACTATTGCAGGCTGTAACAAATTTTGGTGATTTATTTCTGCCAGTAAGCGTGTTCGGAAAAACTACAACTGAATCAAAAAAAAAAATAGACATTGCTTTACAATCAGATGCTCAATTAGTAACATTCCCAGCTGGAAGAGTTTCACGTAAGACAAAAGGTATAATAAAAGACAAAGAATGGCACAGAAGTTTTGTCAGATTTGCAGTTGAATACAAAAGAGATGTTATTCCCGTGTTTATTGATGCTGTAAATTCAAAGTTATTTTATAGGATAGCTACTATAAGAAGATTTTTTGGTATAAAAGCAAATCTGGAATTATTCATGCTACCACACGAGGCTTACAATAAACAAAATACAACAATCGGAATAATATTCGGAAAACCAATACATTATGAAACGTTCAAAGACAATAAAACTCATAAGGAATGGGCACAGTATGTAAAAGAAATAGTATATAAATTAAAAAAATAATATATTATTGATATTTCAATATTTTTTTTATCTTATGCAACAAAATTATATAAAATTTGTCAAGTATATATAAATATACTGATTAAATTTTTAATATTATAATGAAAAAAATGAACAAAATATTACTTAATATTATAACTATTAATAAGTTGTGTTTTTTAATTGTTACACTTTTATTAATAAAATCGACAAATGCACAAGCTTACAAAAAAAATGACAGTATAAAATATAAAATATTAAAAATAGATAATAATATATTGTTTACAAGATTTTATTCTGAGATTGCTGTTTCTTTTTTGCAAAAAAAAAAATTAGATTCCGCAATTATTTATGTAGATAAAGCATTATACATTATCGAAGAATCAAAAAATATTTTACAAAAAGTTCATATATTAAATCTAAAAAGTACTATATATCGTTTAAGTAACAATTATGTAAAATCAATTCAGACTTTAACCGAAGCATATACTATTGCAAAAGAATTAAAAGACGAAAAAATAGTATGTGAAATAGCCAATAATCTCGGTATAATGTGCAGAAGAATTGACGATGATGCAAATGCTTTGAAATACCATATAGAAGCACTTGAATACGCAAGAAAAATAGATGATAATATAAATATAGCTATTGCATTGAACAGTATTGGTATAATTTATACTTATGAAGAAAAATACAATGAAGCTCTCAATTCTTTTGAGAAAGCAATAGAACTTGAAAAAAATAATGAGAACGATAAAGGAATTGTCCTTAATTATAATGCAATAGCTTGGGTATTTCGCGAAAAAGGTGAATACGAAAAAGCTATTGAGTATTATAAACAATCAATGGAATTAAGCGTAAAAAACAAAGATATTTCTGATATTGCAATATGTAACAGAGATATAAGTGTGGCATATCAAGAAATAAATGATAACAGAAAAGCTCTAATCCATCTAAAAAAAGCATATAAAATTTTCAATAAATTAAAAGACTACAGAAATTTGGCATATACACAATTGAATCTAGGAAAACTTTATTACAAAATCAATAAAAATACACTTTCGTTAAAATGGACTATATTAGCTTTGAACCTCGCCCAAAAAATGAAATCAAAAAAACTATTACTCGATTGTTACGAACAAATGTCAAAGGCATATCAAAAAGTATCATACTACTCACTTGCATTGCAATATATGAAGAAAGCATATAAACTTAAAGATAATATAAATTATGTGAAAAACAACGAAGTAATAAAAGAATTAGAGATAAAATATGAACTAAAAAAAAATAAAGAATCTATAAAATTATTATCAGAAAAAAATATTCTTAATAAAAAAATTATTACAAGACAAAGAATAGCTGGAATATTTATTATAGCATTTTTGGTTTCATTAATTATACTTGTATATTCAATTTTAAAAAATGGAAGAAAAATTAGAAAAGCAAAAACACTACTTGAAATTAATAATAAAGAAATCCAAACACACAAAGAAAAAATAATAATACAAAAAAAACTGCTTGAAATACAAAAAAAGAAACTTGAAATATCAAATGCCTCAAAAGATATGTTCTTCTCAATTATAGCTCATGACTTGCGAAATCCGTTTAATGCTTTGCTAAGTTTATCTGCAATAGTCGTAGAGGAATATGATAATCTGGAAGAAATTGAAAAAAAAGAAATGATTGAACTGATTAACGAAAGTGCAAGTAATGGATACAGATTATTGGAGAACCTGCTTGCATGGGCAAAATCACAATCAAAAGAAATGAAAGTAAATTGTAGAATAATTCCAATAAATGAAGTAATGGAAGATATAATTTCAATTTTGCAGTTAAAATCAATGAACAAGAATATTAAAATAAACAATAAAATAAATACGGAAATAAAAATTTATGCTGATGTAAATATGATAAGAACAATAATGATGAACATAATTTCGAATGCTTTGAAATTTACAGAAAAAAACGGTTATATAAATATCGATGCAAAAGAAAATAATGAGAATATAATTATATCGATTAAAGATACAGGTATTGGAATAAGACCAGATAAAATTGATAAACTTTTTAGAATAGACACTGGATATAAACGTAAAGGTACAGAACAAGAAACAGGAAGCGGACTAGGACTTATACTTGTTAAAGAATTTATGGAAAGACATAAAGGTAAAATTAAAGTAGAAAGTGTTCAAGGAAAAGGTTCTACATTTAAACTATTATTCCCTAAAAAAATTAAATTAGATATTAAATAAAAATATAAAAATTATGAGAAATATCTTTAATAAAAGTTCGATTACTATTGAACTTTGTAACAAAATGATTGAAAAAGCATTCGGTAAAGCAAAAGAATTTAAAATGAATATTTCATTAACGATAGTTGACGAGAGCGGACTAACAAAAGCTTTTTCGAGAATGGACAACGCACCTATTGCTTCTATAGATACTTCGCGAAAAAAAGCAATAACTGCAATTGGAATGGGAGCACCATCAGGAGAAACTTGGTACAATTATATAAAAGGAGACCCTATACTTTTGCATGGAATACAAAACGTTACAGATTTTATACTACTGGGAGGAGGCTCACCAATTGTTATAGATAAATCTATCATAGGTGCAATAGGTATAAGCGGCGGGCATTACAAACAAGACGAAGAATGCGTAAAAGCAGCGCTTGAAGTTATTTAATTTATTATTGATGAAATATAAAATAAAAATCTGTATTTGATTGAGAACACTGCGCTTGTGCAGTGTTCGCGCCACACAGCTATTTATTCATAAAGTTAAAACTCTGCCAAAGCACAAAATATTAATGTATATCTTTTTAAATACTTTTGTATAATTTATGCAACCTTAAAAAAAAGTATAATCTAAAATATGAAAAAAGATGAATTTTCAGAAATTAATAATAATAAATATAAATTATGAAAAAGAATTTATCAATATTAGTTCTAATTTTTATATCTTTAAGTGTATTCTCTCAGGAATACATTTTTAAATTTAGAATTGATACGAAAGAAGAGTTCAAAAAATTGAACCAGATTGTTTCTATAGACCATGGTTACGGTATTGGAGAAGTAGTTGCTTATGCGGGACCGAGACAATTTAAGGAATTTTTAAAACTTGGTTATGATTTTGAATTTTTGGAACATCCAAGTAAAGGAAAAGATTTAACTATGGCGACGGATATTTCACAGATGATAAACTGGAACAGATATCCAACACATGATGTTTATATTGAGATGATGAACAAATTTGCCGAAGATTATCCAGATATTTGTAGAATCGAAACTATCGGTAACAGTGTGGATGGGAGAGAAATTAAAGTATTGAAAATATCGGATAATCCAGACGTAAACGAAAACGAACCAGAATTTTTTTATACAGGACAAATGCATGGCGATGAAATTGTGGCTTATATTCTTTTTTTAAGGGTAGCTGATTATCTTTTGAAAAATTATAATAAAGACCAAAGAATTACAGACCTTGTAAATAATACTGAAATTTGGATAAATCCAGTGTCGAACCCAGACGGAACTTATGCTGGCGGTGATAATACAGTCTCAGGGGCAACTCGTTCAAATGCAAACTTCGAAGATTTAAATCGTAGCTTTCCAAATCCTGTATCTGTTCCCGGAAATACAGGCGAACCAGAAGTACAAATGATGATATCTTTTGCAGACAACCATAACTTTGTTTTGGCTGCCAACGGACACAGTGGTATTGAGTTGGTAAATTATCCTTGGGATACATGGGAGTCTAATGAAAAAACTCATGCCGACAATGACTGGTTCGATTTTATATCTTATAATTATGCAAATACTGTGCATGACAACGCACCGAGTTCGTATTTTCAGGGACAAGGCGATGGCGTTACACACGGAGGCGATTGGTATGTTGCACTCGGAACTCGGCAAGATTATATGACATACTATAAAAACTGTCGTGAAGTTACTCTTGAATTTTCGAACAGCAAAATGCTTGATGTTAATTTATTGCCAGCACACTGGGACTATAATAAAGACGCTATGATTGGTTATATCGAAGAAACACTAACCGGAATTAGAGGAATTGTTACAGACGGTTCAGGAAATAATATTAATGCTATTGTTTCAATTTCAGGACACGATTATGATAACTCAGAAGTTATAAGCGAAAGCGAAACAGGAAATTATCACAGAATGATTGAAAACGGTACGTATAATCTTACTTTTTCAGCTGACGGATACTCGGATGTTGTTGTTAATAATGTAAATGTTGTAACAGGTGAAATAACAATTCTTGATGTCGAATTAAGTGGCAGCGCAGGAAGCACAGACCTAAACGGAATAATAACAAACAATGATTCGGGTGAACTGTTATCAGATACAGAAATAATTATAACAGGAGAAAACGAAAATTATACAGTAACAACAAATGACAATGGTGAATATAGCGTAAGTAACATAACATCAGGAACATATAAATTTGAAATGTCAAAAGATGGATTTATGAGTGCTGTTCATTTTGAGACAGTATCAGAAACACAAAATAATATAAATAAAGCACTTGTTCCTTATATTACAGTCAGCGGAACTGTTATTGAAGCTGTAACTGGTGAATTTATCGAAAACGCAGAAGTAGAAATACTAAGCAGTTCAATAGAACCAGAACAAACAAATGAAAACGGTATTTTTAATATATCTGGAATAGTAAGTGGAACTTATATTTTTAAAATAACAAAAAGCGGATTTGCTCCTTCTATTAAAGAAATAAATATAATAGACGGAAGTAATTACATTGGTTTTCAATTACATGTAAGTACAGCAATAAGTTTTGAAGAAGGAATTCCAGATGATTTTACGTTCTCAGGAAATGCAGATTGGACAAGAGTTGACGATGAGCTTTACGAAGGTGATTGGAGTATGAAATCTGGAAATATTGATAACTCACAAAACTCTGTGATGGAACTTGCCACGACAACGGAAGCAGGAATTATAAGTTTTTACCATCTTGTGTCATCTGAACAAAGTTATGATTTTCTTAGATTTTATGTTGACGGTGAGAAGTTAGGAGAATGGAGCGGAGCGAATAACTCGTGGACAGAAGCGGTTTATGATATATCGGCAGGCGGTCATATTTTCAAATGGCAATATGAAAAAGACGGGTCTGACGAAGGTGGCTCAGATTGTGCGTGGGTTGATTATATCAGTTTGCCAGCAGAGATGCCAGAATCGTTCACTCTTACTTTTAATGTAACAGGTGATAACAGTGCGATAAATAATGCAAATGTCTTGCTTTTTGGATACGGAAACAACTTTACAAATACAAACGGAGAAGTTGATTTTACGAATATTTATGGAACAAATACTCCTGGATTGTATTATACAGTAAATGCAGAAGGATATAATGAAGCCAACGGAAATGTTGAAGTAACAGGTAATCAGACAGTAGATGTTTCATTAGATTTAATTTCAGTAAAAGAAAGAAATCCAGAACTATTGAATATTTATCCAAATCCTAACGAAGGAAGTTTTTCTATTAAATCGACACAAATACTCAGAACAATCGAAATTACTGAACTAACAGGACGAGTAATAAAAAATATTAATGTAAATGCAAAAAATAAAAATATAAACAATATACCAAATGGCGTATATATTTTGACAATAAAAACGGACACGGCAATTTACAAAGAAAGAATTGTAGTAAAATTTTAAGCAAAAAAAAACCGTGTTAAATCAGTATAATCCGTGTTTATCAGTGTTCCTATTTGCTATTATAAAACACTGACTGACACGGGTTTATATATTTTCAAAAATAACAATTTTAAATATAAAATTAATATGAATATAAATTTATTAAAAACAATTATTTTTTCGGTGATGATATTTTATGTATCAGAAAGTTTTGCTCAGGTAAAATCTTATCATCTGACTCATGCGATGAGTGAAGAAGAAAAAGGAAGAATTGATGAAATAGGTAAATATTTTCAGGAAACGGATCCTCCTTCGGGGCAGCTGAGAAATATTGCGGAGTTCGAACCAATGGAGGGCGTGATTATTACTTATGACTACGATTTTGGAATACCTTATAATTTGATTGCAGAAATGTCGGAAGATGTAATGGTAACAACTATTGTTTCGGGACAATCGCAAGAAACGACTGTAATAAATTATTATACTTCAAACGGTGTAAATTTGGATAATTGCGATTTTTTGTATTCTCCAATTGATTCGTGGTGGACGCGCGATTATGGTCCTTGGTTTATTGCAGAAGACGATTCTACAATTTCTATTATTGATTTTCCGTATAATCGTCCTCGACCTAATGATGATGATATACCGATTAAAATGGCAGAGTTCCTTGATATTGATTTATACGGAATGAATGTTACACAGGCTGGCGGAAATTACATGTGCGATGGATACGGTCAGGCTGTATCAACGGATTTGGTATGGGAGGAGAACGCATCACAAACTCATGACGAAATAGCTCAAAAAAAACTTGATTATCTTGGAATTGAAAATTATCATGTTCGTCCCGACCCTTTAGACGATTATATTAAACATATTGATTGTTGGGGGAAATATCTCGGTGTAGATAAAATATTAATAGGAGAAGTTCCAGCAAGCGATTACAGATATGCAGACTACGAAGCGGCAGCAGAATATTGGGAAACTCAAACCAGCTCTTGGGGAAATTATTACCGTGTTTATCGTGTTTATACTCCCGGCAATACAACGCCTTATACAAATTCTTTAATTCTTAATAACAAAGTATTTGTTCCACTGACGGGTTCGCAATGGGACGATGAAGCAATAATTTCATATCAGGAAGCAATGCCGGGATACGAAATTATAGGTATAAATTATGGTGGCTGGTACGACACTGATGCGCTTCATTGTCGAACACATGAAGTTGCCGACCGCGAAATGCTTTACATAAAACATTATCCTATTTTGGGTGAAGTTCCTTTGCAGGAAGAATTTATATTTAATGCAGATATTACATCGTATGGTGGTGATGAATTGACTTCTGGTTTTCCTATTTTGAAATATAAAATTGACAACGGTGATTGGCAGGAAATACTTATGACTCTTACAACCGGAATAACATTTACGGCATCAATTTCGGGATTAGAATCGGGTACTGAGGTTGCTTACTACATACATGCTGAAAATGAAAACGGAAAATCAGAAAATCACCCATATATAGGCGAACCAGACCCGCATATTTTTACGGTAAGTGGAAATTCTGTTCCTGTGGCTGATGCTGGCGAAAATCAAACTGTTAATTCTTTTGATGTTGTTACACTTGATGGAAGTGCTTCGTATGATGCTGACAACGATGAACTTACATATTCTTGGACTGCGCCGAGTGATATTTCTTTGTCATCTGTTACAGATGAAATTGTTACTTTTGAGGCACCAGAACTTACAGAAAATATAGAATACGAATTTACTTTAACAGTTAATGATGGCACATACGAATCGCTTGTTGATATTGTAACTGTTGAGGTTTTTCCTTATGGAACAGGAATAAGTATTAATAAGAAAAATAATTTTGAAATAATACCAAATCCAAATTCTGGTTATTTTATATTAAAAACGGAATTTGAAAATGCAAAAATTACAATATATCAAATCGATGGTAAATGTATTTTTAATAATATAATAACAGGCAATAAAAATTATATTGATATTTCGAATATTGCAAAAGGAATTTATTTTATTAAATTAGAAACCAATAATAAACAATATATAGAAAAGATTATTGTTAAATAGTTTTGAAGTTTGAATCAAAATTTTGCCAAAGTTAATCAGATATAGAACTTTGGCAAAGTTTTGATTAAGTTTAAATAAATATATAATTTTAGGTGTATCAAAATTTTTATAAAAACGTAACTTTACAAATAAATAAAACAATTTTAAAATATTAAAAAATGACATCAAAAAAAAGAATTAGATATAGGTATTTATAATATCAATTTCGTTTCCTAAGAAATCATTAAAAAATAACTTCCTGATTTGTTTTTTAACGATTACTTATTTTGTTTTTATATTGATACACAAATATTTTTTTAATAATTATTGTGCCACGCTATAACATGGCACAATCTAGTGAATTTCATAGTGTCTGTCCAACTATAAAATTGTAATCAAAATTTATATAGAATATTAAATGAATTACAATTTTTTTATTTTTTATCGAATTGAAGGTATTTATAAATTTCTTCGCTATTTGGTTTAATACTTTTATTATAAATATCAAAATACTCTTTCGGAGTAGGAATCCTATTGTATAAAGCAACAATAGCTGCAAGCTCAGCCGAGCCGAGATATGTCAATGCTCCATCTCCCATACGATTTACAAAATTTCTTGTAGATGTTGAAAATACTGTAACTCCATCTGGTACTCTAAGTTGATTTCCCATACACATTGAGCATCCGGGAATTTCTATTCTTGCTCCTATTTTAATAAATTTAGAAAAATAAGCTTCCGATTTTAGTTTTGCATTGTCCATTTTTGTAGGCGGAACGACATAAGTTCTTACATTTGGATTTCGTTTTTTGTTTTCCCATATCTTTCCTGCTGCTCTGAAATGTCCGATATTAGTCATACAAGAACCTATAAACACATCGTCAATTTTTGTATTTTGAACCTCAGAAATAAATTTTACATCATCAGGGTCATTAGGACATGCTACTATTGGTTCTGTAATTTCTGATAAATCAATTTCAATAACAGCTGCATATTCGGCGTTCTCATCACGTTCCATCAAATTTTTCTCTTCAAGCCATTCCTCCATTTTGAGTATTCTTCTCCTTATTGTATTTGCATTTTGATAACCATCTTTTATCATCTGTTCCAACAATGCAACATTAGAACGAATATAAGTTGCAATTGATTTTTTTGATAATTTTATTGTTCCAGCAGCGGCGCTTCGCTCGGCTGTTGCATCTGTTAATTCAAAAGCCTGTTCTACAGTAATATCAGGTAAACCTTCCATTTCGAGTATTCTACCATTAAAAATATTCTTCTTATTTTTCTTTTCAACGGTCATCAAACCTTGTTTTATTGCCCAAAGCGGTATCGCATTTACTACATCTCTAAGTGTTATACCAGATTTTATTTTACCTTTGAATTTTACAAGAACTGATTCTGGCATATCTATCGGCATAAAACCCAATGCACCAGCAAAAGCAACAAGACCAGAACCTGCTGGAAACGACACTCCAACTGGAAACCTTGTATGCGAATCACCACCCGTGCCGACAGTATCTGGAATCAACATACGATTTAACCAAGAATGAATAACTCCATCGCCAGGATACAAAGCTACACCTTCACGCTCTATAACATATTTCGGAAGAGTTTTATGTGTTTTTATATCAGCCTCTTTTGGATAAGCCGCAGTATGACAAAATGATTGTAAAAATAAATCAGAATTAAATTTTAGACAGGCAAGTTCTGTCAATTCATCTGCTGTCATAGGTCCTGTCGTGTCCTGAGAACCAACAGTTGACATCATCGCTTCAACAGCAGTACCCGGCAATACTCCTTTCATTCCGCAGGCTTTGCCAACCATTTTTTGAGCAAGTGTATATCCCTGTCCCGATTTTGGACTCGGATTTTCAGGTTTTGCAAAAAAATCAGACTCAGGCATATTCAAAAAACTTCTCGCTTTTTCGGTAAGTTTTCTGCCAATTATCAACGGAATGCGTCCACCAGCACGATATTCATCGGCAAGTGTGCTTGGTTTTAATTCAAAAGATGACAGAACATTACCTGACTCATCTGTAATTTTTCCTGTTACAGAATTTATTTTTATCAAATCGCCGTGATTTAGTTTTGTAACATCAGCAACAATTGGCAAAGCACCAGAATCTTCAGCCGTATTAAAAAATATAGGTGCAATAACATTTCCTATAATTATTCCTTCTCTACGTTTATTTGGAATTGCTGGAATATCATTGCCAATATGCCATAACACACTGTTGCAAGCCGACTTACGCGAAGAACCTGTTCCTACAACATCACCAACAAAAGCAACTTTATATCCTTGTGAACGCCAATTTTTTATTTCATCTATTCCTCCTGCAAATCTACTCTTTCCCATCGCAAGACCATGAAGCGGTATATCCGGACGACTCCACGCATCACCTGCTGGAGACAAATCATCTGTATTTGTTTCGCCCTCAACTTTAAATACTTTAACAGTTATACTCTCAGGTATTGACCGCCGCGATATAAACCATTCTGCATTTGCCCATGATTTTATAAGTTTTTTTGCATGATTATTTGATTGAGAAAGCTTAGCTATTGTCTCAAAATCATCGTAAACAAGTATAATTCCGGACAATGCCTTTACTGCATCATCGGCAGTATTTTTATTTTTTAGAGCATCAATAAGTGGTTTTATGTTATAACCGCCTATCATTGTTCCGAGTATTTCGATAGCTTTTGATTTTGTAATAAGAGGTGAATTTAATTTTTCTTTTATTATTTTATCAAGAAACTCTGCCTTAACTTTTGCTGCGGGATCCACTCCAGGTGAAATCCTTTCTGTAAAAAGGTTCATTAGGAAAATTTCTTTTCCCATCGGGGGAGCTTCAATTAGTTTGCAAATTTGTTCTGTTTGCTCTGAATTTAAGGCTAACGCAGGAATTCCAAGTTCGTTTCGTTCTGCTTCGTGTTTCAAATATTTTTCAATCATTATAAAATTTTTTACGTATTATTTGTATTTTTTATTACTTTGTGTTCATATTTAGCGTAATCATTTCACAAGCTGAAAGCTTGTGATTCGTTTATTAATATTGACAAAAGTAAAAATAAAATTATAAAAATGAAACATCTTTATATAATAAATCCTATTTCAGGAAAAAAAAATAAGAGAAATTTAGAATCTCTGATAAAAAAAGAATCAAAACATATCACAAATATTGCTTATACAGAATATGCTGGACACGCAAAAGAAATTGCAAAAACTGAGCATATTAATTATGATGCAATAATCATTGCAGGAGGCGATGGTTCTGTACATGAGGTATTTCAAGGACTTATCGGAACGAGTACAGCAATGGGTATTTTGCCTTTTGGTTCTGGAAATGGATTTTCAAATTGTATAGGTATTCCTTTGGATACGGTAAAGGCTTTGCAAAAAATTAATAATTCAAAGAAAAAACTTATTGATGTAGCAAAAATAAATGATATTTTTTTTGTTAATGTTGCAGGCATAGGCTTCGATGCTCTGATAGCTCATAAATTTGCATTACAAAAAAAACGTGGTTTTAAAAGTTATTTAAAAGTTATAATGAAAGAATATAGAAATTTTGAAACTATAAACTACACATTATCAATGAATAATGATAAGATTTACAATTTTGATTCTTTTCTTTTAACTGTCGCCAATGGTAACCAATGGGGCAACAACGGATTTATTGCACCAGCGGCACTAATTGACGATTCTCTACTTAACATAACAGTTGTTGATAAATTTCCAATTCATGCTGGAATACCTATTGCTGCAAAGCTATTCACTCGTAAAATTGAGCATTCAAGATATGTAAAAACATTTACTTGTAAGAAACTGTCAATTCAAAAGGTAGGAAATATTACCGCACACATTGATGGCGAGCCAGTGTTCTTTAAAGATAAAATTGATATAGAAATAATGCCGAAAGTGTTAAATGTTTTGGTTTGATTTTTGTTGATTATAATTAGAAGTTGAACAAACATAATGTTCAACTTCTAATATTATTTATAGTAAACTAATGATTATAAATTATAATTTTCTTTATGTTTGTTGTACTTGTTGTTCCTGCGGAATTTGTTGTTACGCTTATGTTACCGTTTTTTGTTCCGAAAGTAACAATAATACTTGTTCCGTTGTTTTCTGTAATCAAAGCATCACTTGGCACAGTCCATGTATATGAATCTGCTCCTGTTACAGCTTCAATACTGTAAATTTCGTTTGTTGCGTTTTTGCTTACATTTGTATTACCTTTTATTGTTGCTGGTTGTAATGATGTTTCCAATGCTTCTATTCTTTCTTCTAATGCCATAATTGTTATCTCCAGAGCATCTACATACGCTTTTGTTGCTGCGTCCTGTGCGTTTGTTGGCTCAGCAAGGTTGGTAATTTTATTTGTCCCACCCATTTCTATTTCACCGCTCATTGTTCCTCCTGAAAGTAATAGAGCATCAATATTTTCAACATTTTTAGCATACATAGCATACGGAATACTTAATACTTGTGAGGTTCCCATTATTGCACCGTTCACGGAGACTCTTATATAATAAGTATCTGCTCCCCAGTCGATATTGCTTATATCTTCTTGCGAACCAATTCGCAAATTTACTAATCCGTTTGTTGTTGTTGTTATTGTGTGTGTTTCATTAAATATACTTGTATTTGTACTCCCCGCTAATATAGTAACATCCACCTCTGTTACTTCTCCGACAATAATATTTCCACTGGCATCGCGCAGTACAGCTTGATAATTAAACATATTTGGCACTTGTGCCAGAACTCCATTTACGATTAGCAATATTGTCGTAACAATTAATAATATTTTTTTCATTTTTTATAATTTTGGTTTTTACTTATTTTCGATAATTATATAAATAATTATTTTAAGGTACTTGTTCAGTTTAATTCTACTTTAATTTTTGTAAAAAATTATATATTCGCGAAAATAATAAAATTTTATATCTTTGCAAAAAACAAATAAAAAAGTTATTTTTAACGATTACTTAGGAAAAAGTTTAGAACAAATTAGGCTATTTGAATATTTGATTTATATCTGATAAATAAGGCTTCTATGTTATTTATACTCTATTTTTTGTAACATTACCAGCAATTATTATTATCAATTCATAAACCTAAAAGGCTGATGATCTTTGTTTATATATTGATTAATGATAATTTTATCGTATTCAAATTGTCGTCTTGTTGTCTTTTTTGCATTTAAACCATATAGCTTAATGGTTATTTCAGCTCTTTTCCAGTTTGGATTTCCAATTTTTACTGGTTTAAGTTCAAATGTGCTTGGGTCTATCCTAAACCAATCAGAAAAACAAAAATCCTTTTCATCAGGTCGAAGTAATAATTTATTGAACCAGACTCCTTTTGTTCCATTGCAAGAACGACAAATAGGATAAAGGTTAGCCCAAGCAAAAGCAAGGTGTTTAAATTTAGATTTTGGTCTAAAATGCTCAATTTCTCCTATATCACTACCTTTTGGAACTAAAACGTCATCGCAAAAAGCACAATGGCTGGAAGTCATGTTTTTTAGTAGTTTTAATAATTCTTTTTGTTTGTTATGCCAAGTAAAAGTTGAACCATTAATAAAACTATCTGTCCACGTTTTTTTGTTATCTTTTAAAAAATCGGGTATTTTACTACGTTTCATTTTTATCATAATACAAACTCTTTTTTACCTATTTTTTTAAGAGCTGAATTAAGTTGCAATAATTGACTTGCAATAATTGACTGTATTTCTTCGCCCATATTATTTAATTTCTCAACTGTTTTGTGAAAATTTTCACTGTAAACTAAATCTATTTCGCCGTCATGAATTTTATCTAAATATTCAGATAAAAGATTTAATTCATTTTGTGTTTCATAATCAAAAAAATCTTTTGTGTAAAATTCTCTTATTATGCTTAAAATATTTTTAGCTTTTATCTTTGAGCTTTCTATATATATTACATTTTCTTTAATTAAAATTTGATGTGCCGTTGCACCAACAGCCGGTTGTAAAGAAAAAACATTATGCGTTGTTAAAATAAATTGAATATTTTGAAAATCTTTTTTCAGTTGAATCAATAGGCGACGTTGCCAAATAATATGTAAATGTCTGTCAAATTCATCAATAAGAATAACGCCTTTGGCTTTCCTGAAAATATCTTCATTAATTGTTTTATCTTTAAAAAGAACATTTCTTGCAGAAATTATACGAAAAAGAATATCTGAAATTAATAAAACATGGTCTTTATAACCTTCACTTAAATTATGTAATTTTAATTTATTATTATTTAGGTCTTTGAAAGTAAAAAAATCATTTTCTTCTATTAGTTGTATTTTTTCATTTTCTGGAACTAAGTCTAAATAGTCATTTATTTTACTAACTATAAGTTTTATTATGGTCTTCAATTTATATTTATGTTTGCTTTCTTTCTGTAATTCGTAAAGAATTATTAATGGGTCGTTAAAATCATTTGAATAATCTTTAAATATTGATTTTGTAGAATATGATTTAGCATTTCCTTCAATTATTTGTTCGTAAAATTTAAGGTCAATTTTAGTATCGGCATTCAGATTTACACCATAACTAAGCAAAATATGTGGCGGATTTTCGATGTGTTGCATTTCAATTAATCCACTTGGTATTACATGGATAATACGTTGTTCGTAATCGCCGTAATTTATATATATTTCTGTTCTCTCGTTTCCAAATTTAATATATTCAATAAAGTTATCTGGCTTGTCAATATTTTCTGTTGGCAACAGTCCCATTGTAATTCCTTGTAAAATAGATGTTTTCCCAAGTCCGTTATGACCAAGTAAAATATTTATTTTAGAGTTTAATTTGAACTCGATATTTTCAAATAGTTTCAAATTTTTTATCTTGATTTGTGATAAATAATTTGTTCCGTTCCATTTTTTATCTAAGAGAACATCATCTGTGTTGATATAAGATAATAAGTCACTTACTGGAAATTTTTCACCAAAGACATCATCAAAATAAGCATATTGATTTGCTTCTTTATATTTAAGTAGTTTATCATAATCAATAACTATTTCTTGGTTATATTTTTTATGTATTGGATAGTAAAAAAAACGAGATACTATTTTTTCTTTTTTATACCCTTTTCTGTTAGCATCAGATTTAATGTTTTCTTTTATCCATTTTTCAAGTTGATTTCTAATATCAAATAAAATATTTTTTTGTGTTTCTGTTTTTCCAAACACATAAATAATAAACTCTCTACGCATTCCTTCTGTGTATAATTTATGTGTTATTTTAATAAAAGCATAATTGTCCTTGTTTTTAATAGAAATAAAATGTTTCTGAATATTATCAATATCAAATAATTTCTTAATTTTATTTACCAATTTATACAAATCATCTTTGATTGGAAGAACATAACCAAACTGTAATGAATTTAAAGGATTATTAAGAAGTGTTGGGAAAGATAAATTTCGTAGTTCTGATATTTCATAGGGAATTTCAGAAAGCAAATTATCATATAAATCTAACACCATTAAATTTGTTAATTCTACTATTTTACTTGGTATATGTTTTATATTATTTCTTCCTAATCTTAATGTTTTTAAATTTTTTAAATTGAAAATTTCATCAGGAATTTCAGAAAGCAAATTATCATATAAATCTAAATCAGTTAAATTTGTTAATTCTACTATTTTACTTGGTATATGTTTTATATTATTTCTTACTAATCTTAATGTTTTTAAATTTTTTAAATTGAAAATTTCATGAGGTATTTTAGAAAGCAAATTATCATATAAATCTAACTCCGTTAAACTTGTTAATTTTACTATTTTATTTGGTATATGTTTTATATTATTGCTTCTTAATATTAATGTTTTTAAATTTTTTAAATTGAAAATTTCATGAGGTATTTCAACGAAATTATAGTCAAACAAATGTAAATAAATTAGATTGGACAAGTTTTTTAAGAAAGAAAAATCTGAAATCTTTGTAAAACCAATACCTAATAATGTAAGTTTTGGCAATTTTAAAATAAATGAAGGAAATTTTTTTATTTCTCCTCCTGAAATATGAATTTGTTCTAATTTTTTCAGATTTTTTAATTTATCAGGAAACTCATAATTTTCTATTTCGTGTAAATACAAATTTTTTAAATGTAAAAGTTTATCTATTTCTAACCAATTCTCATCAGTAATTTTCTCATTATTAATTTCAAGAGTGTTAGATGATTTTGCATCTTGAATTGATTTTTCGATATTTGATTTCATTTTTTGTTTTATTTTTAGGTTATTATATTGTAAACTGCGCTTGTTCTGTGTTTCCAACTGCGCATATTTTTTTATTTATAAATATCTGTAAAAATAAATAAAACTAACAATTCTGGAAACAAAAAAGTTATATATTTTCTGATATAGCAGATACATCAAAATATTTAAGTGCTGAAAGTCAAAGAATTACTATTTTTAAAAAGAGTGAATTTTGATGTGTCTGCCCTATAATAAGCTAATAAGTAATCGTTAAAAAATAACTTTTTGATTTGTTTTTTGTAAAATACTTATTATCAGGTGTAAATCAATTCGTAATTCGTAATTTACTAAGCAAGTAATTATTCATTAACTTAATTTGCCTTATAAAATAATCCTCTTGTCTGTTTTATTGTTGTTATTTTATGTTCTTTTTCCAATTTAACAAGATACTTATTAATATTTTTTTCTTGTTTTCCAAGTATTATTATTATGTCTTCACGAGTACATGGTCTTCTTCTAATAGTTTCTAAGATAGCTGTTTCTAAATCTTCTCTGCATGATACAATATTTTTTTTATTTATTGACGAAGATATAATTGTTATGTTTTGTAAGTTCCAGAAGTTGGCTATACTTTGTAGTTCTGAGATACTTGCAGACCGCAAATTATCAATAGTACCAGGACGGTCAAGTGTATTTAACTGAATTGTATCTGGGTTTATTCTTAGAAATGCTTTTTTTAATAATTCTAAATTATATATGTTATCGTTATAACCTGGCAATATAAATACTTCTAAGTTTATTTTTCCAGAGAATTCATTTCTAAAATCAACAAGACCTTGTATATATTCTTTTATATTAATTTTATGAAAAGCGCGGTCTATTTTGCGGAATGAAGAATCCGAAACAGCATCAAGTGATGGAATGACAATGTCTGCATTCAATAATTCAGTTCTTACTTGTTTATTGCTGAGCAATGTACCGTTTGTCAGAACAGCAATAGGTATTGGATAATTTGATTTAATAAATTTCAAGACACGACCAATACCAGAATTTAAAGTCGGCTCGCCAGAACCAGAGAATGTTAAATAATCTGGCGAAGGATTGTGGAGTAGAAAATGTTTTAATTCCTTAATAACTTTATCTACTGGAACATATTCTTTTCTTTCTATTGTTAAATTTGTAGTAAGTCCACTTTCACAATACACACAATTCATTGAACATATTTTGTGTGTAACTAAATCAATACCAAGAGACATACCAAGCCGACGAGACGGAACAGGTCCGAATAAATATTTATACATATATTTTAGAGTTTAATTTTTTTGATTAGATTATCAATATATTATTTTTTTTCATTGTTCGATACTTTTTAAAAAACCGTAATCATAAATATCAGGCAA
>JAOZMB010000060.1 GCA_029934515.1 Bacteroidales bacterium | reverse complement strand
CACGTTATGAAACAGTTTTTGCTGAGGCTGGAGAGAATGATAAAATTTGTGATACAACAAATTATCAACTTTCTGGAAATCAGCCAGAATCTGGTTTTGGAGTTTGGTCTTCTGTTACAGATAATTTAATTTACAATAATATTTCTTTGACTGATGCGACTGTTTCAAATTTACCATCTGACGACTTTGAAAATGATTTTATTTTTACTTGGACTGTTACAAACGGAGCCTGCAAAAATTCCGATTCGATGATTTTAACACGTTATGAAACTGTTATTGCGGAGGCTGGAGAAAATGATAAAATTTGTGAAGAATTAGAATATCAATTATCTGGAAACGAACCATTTTACGGAAATGGTTTGTGGACGGTTGTTCCTGAGGAAATAAATTTTAATGATAGAAGCATTTTTAATGCCATTGCCATAAATTTGCCATCTGGCGAAGCGCAGTCTGAAATTGAATTTACATGGACAATTACAAACGGTATTTGTATTAATTCAAACAAATTTTTAGTAATAAGATACGAAATTATTCCATCGGAAGCTGGAGGAGATTCTTCGATTTGCAATATTTCTTCAATTAATTTGTATGCTAACAATCCAATGCCTGGTTCGGGTGTATGGTCTTTTGATAATAATGAAATTATGATTGAAACAAAAAGTGTGCATAATACTATTATATCAAATATTCCTGTTAATGAAATTATTTTTACATGGACGATTGTAAACGGTGTTTGTCCTCCTGATGTTGATGAATTTTCACTTACACGTTACGAAACAATTGTTGCAGATGCAGAAGATAATGCCGAAATATGTGACGATACAGAGTATTTTCTTTCTGCAAACAATCCAGCACCTGGTATTGGTGTTTGGACATCTTCTCAGTCGGAAACAGTATTTGAAAATAAAAGTTTTTATTCTACTTTTGTAGAAAATCTTCCAGCTGGCATAAATATTTTTACATGGACAATTACAAACGGAGCCTGCGGTAAAAATTCCGATGAACTTATTGTAAATCGTTATGTTACAATAAATGCCGAAGCAGGTGAAGACATCGAACTTTGTGAGTTTATTGATTATCAACTCTCTGCAAACGAACCTGGAACGGGAACAGGAGAATGGACTTGTGAAAATCCAGAAGTTATTTTTGAAACAGAAACTTTATATAACACACTTGTTTCAAATATTTCACAAGGTATTAATGTTTTCGCATGGACAATTGAAAATGATGTTTGTGGTTCGAATTCAGATAATTTAATTTTAACAAATTACCAAACAATATCTGCCGAAGCAGGCGATAATACTGAAATTTGCAATCCAGAACAATATAGTTTATCTGGAAATAATCCCGTGTATGGAACAGGTTTATGGACAACTAATTCCGATGCTATTTTTGAGGAAGCAAGTCTTTATAATACAAATATTTCAAATATTCAGTTTGGTATTTCTGTATTTACATGGACTTTAAACAACGGAGTTTGTGGTTCGAATTCAGATGATTTTATTTTAACAAATTACGAAACAATAAATGTAAATGCTGGTGATGATATTGAAATTTGTGATATAAACGAATATTTGTTATCAGCTAATAATCCAACACAAGGAACAGGAGTTTGGACTGCTTCTTCGCCAGACATTATTTTTGAAAATCAAAGTTTGTATAATACTGAAATATCAAATATTCCAAGCGGATTAATATATTTTACTTGGACAATTACAGACGAACTATGCGGTTCTGTTTCCGATACTTTGGAATTTTCGCGCTATGAAACAGTTACATCTTTTGCTGGTGAAGACATGAAATTATGCGACACAACAAATTGTGAAATATCAGGAAACAATCCTTTACCTGGCTACGGAATGTGGACAGTCGCACATGATCTTATAACATTTCAGAACAACAGTTCGCAAAACACAATAGCTGAAAATTTAATTATAGGAAATAACATTTTTACGTGGACAATTATAAACGGTGTTTGCACAGACTCCGACAATGTAAACATTGAACTTTTTGAAACTATTACAGCTTATGTCGAAGAGGATAATTATATTTGTGATATTTCGGAATATCAATTGTCTGGCAACAATTCTGGCAAAGGAACTGGAGTCTGGTCTCACAATTCGGAAGGTATAATTTTTGAAAATATAAGTGTTTATAATACAAATGTATCAAACCTACCAGAAGGAAAAATTAATTTTACATGGACAATTACAAATGCAATATGTGGAAGCTACTCAGACGATTTTGAATTAGAAGTAAAAAGTACTCCTACTTTGGATATAGGCGATAATATTGAAATTTGTGAAAACGAAATTTATACTTTCAATGCACCGTTGGGTTATGATACATATCTTTGGCATGATTTATCAACATCTTCTGTTTTTGTTTCAAATACAGAAGGACTGCACAGCCTGACGGTAACAAATATCTGTGGCACTGCAAACGACAATGCTTATTTAATTATTAGAAAGTTACCAAAAGTTTTTGCAGGAGCCGATAAAAGCGTATGTAAAAATGATACTGTAATACTTTTCGCTTCTGGCGGAATAGAATATATTTGGAATAATAATATTGAACAGGCAGAACCTTTTGAAGCAAAAAATACACAGACATATACTGTTACTGCTATTTCAGAGAATAACTGCAAAGATACAGACCTTGTTACTGTTTTTGTTAATCAACCACCAGAAATAAACTCTGTCAGAGAAGATGGACATCAAATTACAGTTGATGCACAAAGCGAAGCTGTTCCTTTGTTATATTCGTTAAACAGTGAACCTTTTCAAACAGAAAATATTTTTCGGTATCTTAAAGACGGAAATTATTGGATAACTATAAAAGACACAAACAATTGTATAATAAAAACAGAAATGATAAAAATAGCTCCGATTTATTTTCCAACAGTATTTACACCAAATGGAGACGGAATTAATGACCGTTTTGAAACCAATGAATTAAAAAAATATGCCGATTCAGAAGTCTTTATTTTTGACCGATTTGGTAAGTTAATCATCTCTTACAAAGGAACTGACAAAGGATGGGACGGAACAAAAAACGGAACTCCAGTAAAAGCTGATACTTATTGGTACCTTGTAAAAATTGATAATTATAAAACTTTCAAAGGCAGTATCACTGTTAAAAGATGATTGTTTTTATTATACAAAAATATTAATTTTGCAATTCATCTGTTGCTGAATTTATATTCTAAATTATATGTTTTTTTAATATAAAAATTGTTTATTTTTGAAAAAGATAATTAAAATATTAATTTTGCAATCTCTTATAATTTTGACTTTATCAAAGTTTTATACTACTTTTTAATGTAACTCATTCAAATTTTAAAATTATCAAAAATACATCTAAAATAACGTTTATATTTTTGTTTATATTTTTATTTATATATCAATCTTATGCTCAGAAAGAAGATATTTCTGAAAAATATTTTGGAATAAAATCTGGTATTGTGTTCTCTGCATTAAATTTTGGTATCGTAGAAGAGACTTTAAATATAAATACTGGTTTTACTGGAGGTGTAAATTATAGGTATTTTAATCAAAAAACAGTAGGAATACAAATCGAATTAAATTATTCAAGTCGTGGTGGTCAGAGCTATATAGAAAAATCAAAGTTGAATATTGCAAATGATACAACTGGAAATATATATTTTAATATAAATACAAAATATATTGAATTTCCATTTTTGATGCACTTGCGTTTCGGAGATAAAAATATGTTGGAATTTCATTTTGGTTCGTATTTATCTTATGTATTTTCTCAAAATATAACTTACGAAGAAAATACAACAAATTACAGCAATAAACATTATATAGAAAATAAATTCGATTATGGTATAAATCTCGGTATTGGTTATGGAGTGAAACTGAATAAAGGAACACTCGATTTTGAAATAAGATATAGCAATGGTTTGACAAATATTTATAAAAGAAATTCAATAAATAGCTCAATAATAAGTCAAAATCAGGCTGTTATTTTTAGTTTGTATTATTTTTGGAACGTAAAAAATTTTTTGAATTAGAAAATAAAAAAAATGTTAAAAATAATTGATTTAAAAGCTGAAATAGAAGGTAAAGAAATACTTAGCGGTTTAAACCTTGAAGTAAACCCTGGCGAAGTTCACGCAATAATGGGGCCAAACGGTTCTGGAAAAAGTACTCTTGCTTCTGTTCTTGCTGGTCGTGAGATTTTCAAAGTAACAGGTGGAAGAATTATTTATAAAGGTAAAAATCTTTTGTCGTTAAGTCCTGAGGAACGTTCTCGTGAAGGTATTTTTCTTGCTTTTCAATATCCTATAGAAATACCTGGTGTAAGTATTACAAATTTTATGAGAGCCGCAGTTGACGAACACAGAAAACATAAAGGTTTAAAACCGTTATCGGCTGCTCATTTTCTAAAATTTATGAGAAAAAAGAAAAAAATTGTTCAGTTAGGTGCCAAACTGGAAGGCAGGTCTGTAAATCAAGGGTTCTCAGGTGGCGAAAAGAAAAAGAACGAAGTCTTTCAGATGGCAATGCTTGAACCAGATTTATCAATACTTGATGAAACAGATTCTGGATTGGATATTGATGCGCTAAAAGTTGTTGCAAATGGTGTAAACAAATTAAGAACAAAAAATAATGCAAGTATAGTAATAACACATTATCAAAGACTTCTTGATTTTATAGTTCCTGATATAGTTCACGTTTTGTGGAACGGAAAAATTGTTAAAACAGGTGGCAAGGAGCTTGCTCTTGAACTCGAAGCCAAAGGTTACGAATGGATTAGAAGAATGAATAATTGATAATTATAAAAATTATTTGTTTCTTTTATCAATACCCCACATCAATTTGTTTCTAAGAGTTCCAAAAAAAGTTTTGTTCTCAAGAACGATTGTTTTTACTTTAAAATTAGCAACACTAATATTAAAAATAGTTGGTGTTTTGATAATAGCGGAACGATAATCAAGTGAAATAAGACAATTCTCGCTACGACTTTTTATTTTTACTGTAAGTTTATTATTATCAGAAACAACCATAGGACGAACAGAAAGATTGTGAGGAGCTATTGGAGTGATAATAAAGTTTTTTGAATCTGGAGCGACAATAGGTCCTCCAGCACTTAGCGAGTATGCTGTTGACCCTGTTGGTGTAGATACAATCAATCCGTCAGCCCAATAGCTGTTCAGCAATTCATCGTTAATATAAACATCAATTGTTATCATCGAACCAGTATCACGTTTATGAAATGTTACCTCGTTTAATCCATAATTAAAGTCATCAAAAACTTTATGTTTAGATTCCACTTTTATTAATGTTCGTTCATGAGTTTTATAATTTTTCTGACAAACTTGCAACATTGCTGTTTCTATTTCGTCTTTCGAAATATTTGCAAGAAAACCAAGCCGCCCACTGTTTATACCAACAATTGGAATTCCACTATCTCTGACAAAAGACACAGATTCCAAGAACGTACCATCACCTCCAATACTGACAACAAAATCTACACTACAAGGTTTAAGAATCTGTTCTGTAAAAATATTCAAATGTACGTTTTTGTAAGCTGTTTGTTTTTTTAAGAATTTATAAAAAGTTGCAAATATAATAACTTCACAACTCATTTTTTTTAATATTTCAAATAATAATAATAATGAATTATTAAATGAACTTTCAAATTGTTTGCCGTATATTGCAACTTTCATATTCTAAAAATTTTGCTTTTTATTATTCCAAGTTTATTAAAAAAATACAAAAAAGAAACTCCAAGAACTCCAAATCCGTATTTAATACTTCTTCTAATATTTATTGATGATGCTTCTTCGAAATATTTTGTAGGGCATGTAATTTCTGCTATTTCATATCCAGCATAAAAAATTTGTGCAATCATTTGATTATCAAAAACAAAATCATCTGAGTTTTTGTTATAATCTATTTTATTTAGAACATCAGCCGAAAAAGCTCTATATCCAGTGTGATATTCGGATAATCCCTGACGCATAAGGATATTTTGAGTCATTGTAAGCATCTTGTTTGCCAAGAACTTATATTTTGGCATACCACCTTTTATTGCACCTCTGCCGAGTATTCGCGAGCCTATCACAACCTTGTAAACATCATTTGCTATCAGATAACACATAGAATGAATTAATTTTGGAGTATATTGATAATCAGGGTGAAGCATGACAATAATATCAGCACCTAAGCGAAGTGCCTCGTTGTAACAAGATTTTTGATTTCCTCCATAACCTTTGTTCTTCTCATGTTTTATTATATTTTTTATTCCTAAATTCTCAGCTTCCATTACAGTTTTATCATTACTAAAATCATCTGTAAGTATCACAATATCAACAATATCAAAAGGAATTTCATTAAATGTTGTTTCCAGTGTTTTCTCGGCGTTGTATGCTGGTAAAACAACGGCAATTTTTTTATTTTTTATCATATAATTTTTATATTTTTAAAAATTCACTATTTAAAAATTTTGATGCTATATACAATAGAATTAATCCATTGCGAGAATCTTGGACATTTTTTTAACATGTCTTCTATACCAACCATTTCAAAAATCATCTCTCCATCATTTATTTTATCATAGTTAAATATCTTCTTTAGACGTTTTGATGGGGAAGTTTCAGGAGAATTGTTGATATCTTCTGGGTTTGAATAATCATTTATTATCTTTAAAATCTCTTTCATCTCTGATTCATCATCAATAACAAATTCAAAACCTTTTTCATTAGAATACATTAATGATTCTACTTCATGACGTTGAATATAAGGAATAAAACACTTGTTAAAATCAAAGTCTTTATGAATAGCTTTTTCAATATCTTCAATTTTAGTAGAATCTGAAGTATATGAAGGAAAGCTCGTTGGTAGTTTAAAGAAATCAATCAATGTTGTTATAAGAACATTTCCTTGTGCTAAAGTTTTTTTAATCTCATTTTTAAAGAGTCCATAACTTCCTACTCCGCCTTTTTTATTTAGCTTCCTATTTGTAGTTATAGTCTGACAACTTATCGAATAGATACCAAAATTATTTAAATACGGAGATATAACTTTATCGACCAATAAAATTTCAGTATGACCTTCAACAATAAAAACTAATCTTTTCATATTTATATATTGTAAGGTTGGGCTCCTATTATGTTTTTACCCCAGATATCTCCTAATGTATAATCTTCCAACCAATGTGATAACTTCTGAGAATTTAGTCTTTTGAATAATGAGTTATTTTCTTTTCTATCTGTAACAATAATGTCTTCTGGAGCAAAATTATCAATTAAATTTATTGATTGTGTTGATATAATAATCTGACTTTTCTTCGATAATTTTCTAATTAAGGCTGCTAATTTATTAATTGCAACAGGGTGTAATCCTAATTCTGGTTCATCTATAATTATTGTTTTAGGAGGGTTGGGTTGCATTAATAAAGTAGCAAGACAAATGAATCGTAATGTTCCGTCTGATAGATGATACGCATTAAAATAAGCATCTGGATATCCGTTTTCTTTCCATTCTAATTGAATTAATTGTTCATTTAGTCTTGATGGTCGCAATACAAAACGTTCAAAAAAAGGAGCTATTGATTTTATTGTTAGTTCTATTCTTTTGAAATATTTATGATGTATTTCTTGGAGATAATACAAAAAAGCTGCAATGTTTGAACCATCTCTATTTAATTTATGATTGTCTTCTATATTGCTTTTTCCTTTAATTAGTGATTTATCTCCTGTATCATGAAAATGATAAACATCAAACTCTCGCAGATACGGATTTACCCAAAAAGCTTGACTACTATTAAACATAGAGAAATTTGATTCCCAAACATTACTTTCAAAATTTCTATAATACCATATATTATTTTCCTTACTAAAAAAAGATGTATTAACATTGTTAATGAATAAAGAGTCTTGCGATTCTTCCAAATTTAAGATAAACCTATTTACATCTGACGACTCATCACCAAAGCAAATGTCAATATTTATAACATTTGTATGTTTCTTTCCAAAATGTAGTAAACGCTCTGCTCCACCTTTTAACTTTATATAATTTTGAAAGTTTTGTTGATAAATATTTCTCAATAATGAAAATATAGAAATAAAATTACTTTTACCTACACCATTACTTCCCAATAAAATATTTACAGCTTTTAACCTAATATCTAATTGTTTTATTGATTTATATCCTTCTAATTTTATTCTTGTAATCATCTTTATATCGGTTAATCTAATGTCAAAATTGGTTCAACTATTTAACTAAAAAAAAATAGATTTTTATCATTTTCAATACATTTTTACAAATTTGTAACATAATCTAATCCTTGATACAACGAACTGAGAATCCTAATCTATTGTTACTGTTGACTACATCATTGCCGTGAGTTATTATGTTATCAAATGCGTTCGAACTACCATTTGGCGCAGCACTCCACCAGCTTATAATACCACCTGTGAAGTTAAATGTTATTCCGCCAAGATTACCAACAAAAGTATTAAAACCACTTTCATTTATTCCATTTCCATTAAAAATCCAGTCAGTTTTGGTTTTTAATTGGTCTCCAATTATACCACCCCAGCCTATATTATTAACATCTGTTTGTTTCATCATAAGTTCTGTTTCAAGTTCGTTCCATTCTTCATATCTTGGTAAACGATATCCATCTGGACATACATTTTTGGCAGTTTCCCAATTGTATAAATAACCATATTTTGCTACATTACTTTGGTCATTGTCATAAGCCCAACATCCGCTATTTGCCTTATAAGCAAGATTTTCTGTCATCCAAACTTTATTGCCAATTTCTTCAATCTTGTAAGTTTTACCATCACGCGAGTCAGTAAATTGGTTTGGCAGGTCTGTTGTTTCTTCTTTCTTAGGTGGCACATAATTGCTTTTTGCTGTAATTGTAGTGGTTTGGTTTTCGTGTATTGTTACTTGCTGTTGCCATGTTTCATTGTATGTTTTTATTTTTATAGTGTGTGTTCCTGTTGTAAGTTTTTCTTTTATCAATTTATTTTTGTTTGCAACTTTTATATATTTATTATTGATGTATAGTTTACCTTGTAAATAATTAGAAATTTTGACATATCCGTAAGTAATAATCGGAGTTAAATCTTCGTCTTCAAATTCTTCATCAATAACAACAACAGGGTCTGGTTGCGATTTTGTATTTATTATAAACACAAAATCTCCTTTATCAAGATACGGATTTCTTATTTTTCCGTATTGAGGGTGTTGTGTATTTTGGCTGTAATTTACTACATTGTCTTGCAAAAATTTTCCGAGTTCTGTGCCTGTCAGATATCCGTCTTTGTTGGCATCTGCATAATCGCTTGTGAGTGCTGTTACAAATTCCTGTCTAAATATGCTTTTGTCAGGCACGGTTTCATCGGCACTGCCACTTGTTATAAATTGCCGAACAGGTTTTGCTGTTTTGTAACTGATAATCTCTGGCACAGCACGGCTTGTAGCAAACAGTGAACCTGAGAAACAGGCATCAAATAAAAATAATGCATGTTTGCTTTTGCTTTGTTTTGCGTATTCTTCTATACGACTCATCGGCATTGCTTTTGCTATAAATCCTGGTTCGTTATAGTTTGGGTTTGGTGCATCTGTTGGCACTATGTATCCGTTTATTTCGCCAAAGTTTGTTAGTGTGTGTCCGTGTCCAGCAAAATAAAAAAGTAAACGGTTTTCTTTATCTTGTCCGTATTTTGTAATAAAATCAATGAAAACTTTGTCAAGTTCGGAACGTGTCTTGTCCATTGATACAACTACATGAAAACCATTATTTTCGAGGGCTGTTTTTACTTCTGGTATATCTTTTTTCACTCCGTTAAGACTTGGCCAGCCGTTGGTATAATTGCTCATTCCTATCACAAGTGCATGGCTTTGTTTGTATAGTGTTGTCGTGCCAGTGCCTGCGACTTTAACTGGCTTAAAACCTCGTTGCTGGGCAAATAAACTGCCTGCAACAAAAATAATTATTAGAAAAATAATTGTCTTTTGTTTCATAGTGGTTTGAAATTATTTTGTTAAAATTTTGAGGCAAATATAATATTTTTTTATTTGAAAAATGCTTTTTATTTTAAGATTTTTATCTTATATATTAAAACTGTTGGCGTAGTTTTAATCCACATCAACAGCAATTTATTTTAATTCATTTTTGCAAAATTTTATAAATTTATTTTAAATAACAAAAATATAATGAAAATTTAAAAAATTAATTTCTTTTTTAGTAAAAAATTATTAAATAATTGTATTATTGCAAAATTGAATCACAATATGAAAGCTTGTATAATGTATTATTCATAAAAATACAAAACTAATTAAAAAATGCTTTATCCTGAAAATTTTGAATATAAAATAGGATTTATTAAGATAAAAAATCTAATAAAATCAAAATGTATCAGCAGTCTTGGTAAATCTAAGGTAGATGATATTATTTTTTCAAATAATATTGAAAAAATTAGAACAGAGCTTAAACATACAGAAGAATTTAAACATATTATATTGTTCACCGAAAATTTTCCAGTGAGTTATTATGTTGATGTAAACGAATATTTGACACGTACACAAGATATTGGAAAATATTTTGTAAAGGAAGAATTATTAAGTATAAGGCGTTCGCTGAACACAATAAAAGCTGTTCTGAATTTTTTTAAGAACGATGAAGAAAATAATTATCCAGAATTAAGAAAATTGTCAAAAAAAGTTGGTTACTTCCCTTTTATAACAGATAGTATAGACTTGGTTATTGACAAACACGGAAATATTAAAAATAATGCCTCAAAAAAACTATCTTCATTAAAAAGAGAACTGTCTGGAAAAGAAACAGGCGTTTCGCGTATAATGCACCGAATTTTGAACTCAGCCAAAAGCAGAGGCGATGTTGAATCGGAAACAGAACTTACAGTACGCGAAGGAAAACTTCTAATACCTGTGCCTGCCGCCAACAAAAGAAAAATAAACGGATATATTTTTGATGAATCAGCAACTGGACAAACATCTTATATAGAACCTATCGAAATTATAAGACTCAACAACGAAATAAAAGAACTTATTTTTTCGGTACGCCGAGAAATTATTAAAATATTAATCGAACTTACAAATGATATAAGACCTTATTTCGAAGACCTACGATGTGCTTATGATTTCCTTGCAGATATAGATTTTATTCGTGCAAAAGCATTATTTGCAATAGAAACAAAATCAGAAAGCCCAACAGTAAAAGAAACAACAAATATAAATTTCAAACGTGCAAAACATCCATTATTATTGCTCTCGAACCAACAAACAAACAAAAAAATTGTTCCTTCAAATTTTATAATAAACAATAAACAAAAAATTATTCTTATCTCTGGACCTAATGCAGGTGGCAAATCTGTCGCATTAAAAACTGTCGCACTTATTCAATATCTTGTTCAATGCGGCATTCAAGTGCCTGTTCATCAGTCTTCGCAAACAGGAATTTTTGATAATATATTTATCGACATAGGTGATGAGCAATCAATCGAAAACGACCTCAGTACATATAGTTCGCATCTGGTGAATATGAAATTTTTTACAGAAAACGCAAACAATAAAACTTTAATATTTATTGACGAGTTCGGAACAGGAACAGAGCCTCTACTTGGAGGCGCAATTGCTGAAGCGGTACTCGAAAAAATAAATACAATAGGGTCGAGAGGAATAATAACTACACATTATACAAATTTGAAACAACTTGCCGACAGAACAGAAGGTATAATAAATGCTGCAATGCTCTTTGATTCAGACAAAATGAAACCTTTATATCTCCTCGAAACAGGAAGACCGGGAAGTTCTTTTGCTTTTGAAATAGCAAGAAATAATGGTCTGGATAAATTGGTTCTTAAAAATGCTGAATCGAAAATTGATAAAAAACAAATTGATTTTGAAAATATTCTTAAAAATACACAACGAGAAAAAAGAAACCTGAAAAGTGAAAAACGAAAAGTCCGTTCACTGAAAAATAACCTCACAGATACTATCGAAAAGTACGAATCCGAACTTAATGACGTTCTAAAAAAGAAAAAAGATATTATAAAAAAAGCGCATACAGACGCAGAAAATATTTTACAATCAATAAACAAAAAAATCGAACAAACTATTTTCGAAATTAGAAAAAATGATGCCGAAAAAGAAAGAACAAAAGAACTGAGAAAAGAACTAAAAGAATTCGAAAACAGTGAAAAAGAAAAAAGAAAAATAGACCAAGAAAAAATAAATAAACAAATTGAAAAATTAAATAGTAAAAGAGAAAAGCGCAAAAAGAAAAAAATCCCAGAAAAAAAATATTCAAAACAAAAAAACACAGATATACAAATAGGTGATATCGTGAAAATAAAAGGGCAAAACACAGCTTGTAAAGTTACACATATTTCAGGAAATACTGTTGAAGTGGCATCAGAGAGTATGACTATGAAATTAAAAAAAGAAAGATTGGTAAAGTTAAACAATAATTCGCAAAACAGCTACTACAAAAAGCGAAGTGCAGGAATTAATATTATCAAAAATCGAGATAACGACTCCGACAACAGTCTTATTTTTGGACTTGATGTAAGAGGCAAACGCGCCGAAGAAGCACTACAAATTGTTGTCAGATTTATTGATGATGCAGTTGTAAATCAAAAAAGCGAAGTTAAAATACTGCACGGAACAGGAACAGGAATATTAAAACAGTTTATCAGAGATTATCTAAGAACTCAGTCGGTAGTAAAATCATATAAAAACGAAAGAATAGAAAAAGGAGGAGCTGGGATTACAGTTGTTAGTTTATGCTAAATTATGTTTAAATTTTGAAATTTTGGTATATATTTTTAACTTTGTAAAATAAATTTTTCATTAAAAATATAATTTAAAGATGATAAAAAATACGCCAATAAATTACGATATTGTAGAAAGAAAAATATCAGCTTCAAAACTAAAAGATATTGGTTTTGCATCAATAAGAGAACTTGTAAAAATTGTAAATGAGATTGAAGCAGAAACAGGAAAGAAATTTATAAGAATGGAAATGGGTGTTCCAGGGCTTGATATTCCAAAAATAGCTGTCGATGCCGAAATAAAAGCATTAAAAGAAGGCAAAGCATCTAAATATGCTAATCTGGAAGGTTTACCAGCTCTGAAAAAAGAAATCGCAAGGTTCGTAAAATTATTTCTTGATATTGATGTCAAACAAGAATGTTGTGTACCTACAGTTGGTGCAATGCAAGGAAGTATGGCAATGTTTATGATAGCAAACAGAACAGATTATAACAAGGATACTGCTTTGTTTATAGACCCAGGATTTCCAGTTCAAAAATTGCAATGTAATGTTTTGGGACAAAAATACCAAACATTTGATGTTTATGAATACAGAGGAGATAAATTAAAAGATAAATTAGAGAGCTACTTAAAGTCTGGTAAAATATCAACAATCTTATATTCAAACCCAAACAATCCGTCGTGGATTAATTTTACAAATAAAGAATTAGAAATAATTGGAAAACTTGCTACAAAATATGGAGTAATAATAATAGAAGATTTAGCATATTTTGGAATGGATTTCAGAAAAGATTATTCTATGCCAGGAGTTCCTCCATTCCAACCAACAGTAGCAAAATATACAGATAACTGGGTTATGCTCATTTCAAGTTCAAAAGCGTTCAGTTATGCGGGACAAAGAATCGGAAGCCTTATTGTTTCAAACAAACTATTTAATAAAAAATATCCAGCTCTAAAAAGATATTATTCAACCGACAGTTTTGGATACTCTTTGATATTTAATACTTTGTATGTACTCTCAGCTGGTGTCGCTCATACTCCTCAGTATGGACTTGCTGCCGTTCTGAAAGCTGTAAACGATGGAAAATATAATTATCGTGATGCAATAAAAATTTATGGTGAAAGAGCGAAAATTATGAAGAAATTATTTACAGATAATGGTTTTAAAATAGTGTACGAAAAAGATGATAATGTACCTGTTGCCGATGGTTTTTATTTTACTATTTCGTATCCAAGTATGAACGGTAGCGAATTGTTACGAAATTTACTTTTTTACGGAATAAGCGCTATTGCGCTTCAAACAACTGGTAGCGACCGCACTGAGGGTTTGCGTGCATGTGTGTCACAGACACACGAGAGCCAATTTGAAATTTTAGAACAAAGATTAAAAAAATTTAAAGAACATTTTCGGAATGTTTAATAAATAAAAAGAAAACTTTATATCTTTTTCAAAATTCAAACACCAACGATTATACAAAAAAAAATAGTCTTGATAAGTGATGTCGAAAAAATAACTTACGATTCTTAATATGTTAGTTGTTATGTTTTCAAAATAGTAATTCCTTGATTTTCAACACTTAAATATTTTGATGCGTTTGTCCTAAAAATATTATGTTATTTTTTAACCTTTACTAAGTTAAAGAATAAATTTTATTTATAGAAAATATAAACTAACAAATAGCAACTAAAAACTAAAAACTAAAAACTAACAACTAACAACTAACATATTATTTACAATATTTATGTTTAACAGCTTGCAGGTTTATAAAAATTTGTTTTAAATCATTTATTTTTAAACAATCAAGACTTTCTGATTCATAGTATTTATATTTATCTTCTTTTACTTTTTCTAATATTACAAAGTTCCAAAATTTACCTATATTATATACTCCTCTCAATAGATTCGTTTTATTTTTTTCTATACCAACAGCCATTTCAGCCAGCACCTGAAAATCTGGGTTCGAATTTGTTTTTGATTTTTTAAATTCCTGAAAAAAGAAATATGGCTTTTCGGGCTTGAACTCGCCTGTTGCAACCATAAAATCAGTCTGACCGCTTAATTTATAGTTATTTACAGTTCCTGAAATTTTGTATTCATACCAACTTTTGAACTCTGTTGTATTAAAATTCACAAAACTAAGCAAAGGACTAAGAAACTGAGCCTTCAATTGATATTCAGAATAATGTTGCAAATAAAATTCGTGTGTAGCAAGTAACTCTGTTAAAAATTTATTCTCATAACTGGATATTTTGTAATCATATTCAAACCATTCTTTAAAAATACTTCTATTAGTAACCATACTAATTCCTGTAATTTTTCTTAAAATATCGTAATCAATATCTGAAAAGTTATACGTTCCTTTTAATTTAACTTCTTTATTTGTCATAATTAAACTTTTTATAATTAAAATTAGTTATAAGTTTACAAAAAACTTACTTCAAGAATTACAATATTTTTGTTTAACAGCTTGCAAGTTTATAAAAATTTGTTTTAAATCATTTATTTTTAAACAATCAAGACTCTCTGATTCATAGTAATTATATTTACCATCTTTTACTTTTTCTAATATTAAAAAGTTCCAAAATTGACCGATATTATATGCTCCTCTCAACAAATTTATTTTGTTTTTTTCTATACCTACCGCCATCTCTGTCAATACCTGAAAATCTGGGTTCGATTCAGATTTTGATTTTTTAAATTCCTGAAAAAAGAAATACGGTTTTTTAGGTCTTATGGTACCTGTGGCAATCATAAGGACTGGACTTCCAGATAATCTATGTTTATTTACAATTGCTGATATTTCGTAATCGTACCAATCTTTAAATTTATCATTGTAAAAATCAACCTGTCGCAACAAAGGTACAATAAATCTTGATTTTAATTGCTGTTCAAGGTAATATTTAAAATATTTTTCTTCTTTCTTAATAAGAGCTTTCAAAAAAATCTCTTCTTCTTGGTTTATTTTATAATCGTAATTAAACCAATCATCAAAATTATCTTTGCGGTCGCAAAGTTCAAAATCTGCAATTGTTGATAGAATTTCGTAATTAATACTCGAAAAAAGATAGCTTTCTTTTTGTTTATTTATTTTACTAAACATAATTTTTTTAAATTTTAATTAAAATACAAAGATACAAATTATATAAAAAAATGAAAAATAATTAAAAAAAATGCAACTTTTTTAAATATCCAACTCTTTTTACAAATAATAATATTAATAGATAAAAATTAAAAACTTTTTTTTATTTCGTAATATGTTGATTTTTAATTAAAAACAATATTATAAAACACAAAAATACTAAAATATAAAATTATAATATTTTAAACAAAAAAATATAATGATCTTTTTTTTAAAGATTTTTTTTTAAAAAGATTTATTTAAACTATTTTTACAACCTGAAATTTTTGTATATGTTTGTGTGATGTTTTTATTGATTTTTATATCTATATTTATAGTATTGGTTTGTTCAATTTTATTGTTATTTTTAATTAATTATAAAATATTACAGTTAAAATTATAGTTAACTTACAGTTTTGTAACAACATTACAATTTTTTATTCATTTATTTATTCACTTATTTATTTATTTATTAACAAAAATTATTAATTATGAGAAGAAACTTATTGACAATGTTTCTTGCTTTCTTTGTAGCATTTAGCGTAAATGCTCAGAAAACAGGAATCAGTGGAGGGGAGTATCAAAAAACTACTTCCAAAAAAGTTAAAACAGAAAAGATACAGGAGCTTTCGATTGGAAGTATTAATGGTGCTGTACTTTTGCCTATGCAAAATAAAGCAAACCAACAGAATCGTGAGAAGAAAGTAAAAGAAGTCTTTTCTTTTGAAAAAACAACAACGTCTAATTCTAATTTTTACACAAAAGGAGAAAAAATACAGTGGGATATTTTGTACACATTTAATGGATTAGTTGCTGGTGCTCCTGGTATTGAAACTGATGGTACCAATTTTTACACTACTTTATGGAATGGTGCTGATTTTCACAGATATAATATGGACGGTACCAACGGAGAAACATTTACTGTTTCAGGTGTTGCAAGTGTTAGAGATATGGCTTATGACGGCACTTATTTTTATGGTGCAGCTGCTAATATGAGTTTATTTCAAATGGACTTAGCAAACGAAACTCTTGTTAGTACTATTAATGCCTCTTGTTCTGGTGTTACTGGTATTCGCCACATTTCTTATGACCCGACTCTTGACGGTGGAAACGGTGGATTCTGGATTGGAAACTGGAACGAACTTGGTGCAATTGCAATGGACGGTTCGGAACTTGTTTCTGCTATTGAAGTTGCAGATTGTTACGGCTCGGCTTATGATAATTGGACTGATGCTGCAAATCCTTGTTTATGGTTATTCCATCAAGGAGGAAGTGGTAATGTATTTGTTAAATTTGACATTAATACATTAAGCCTTACAGGAGTTGAGCATGATGCTTCTGATGTTCCTGGTAATACTGGATTACTGGCTGGTGGTGCTTGTACTTATGAAGCAGATGGTTTATTTATACTTGTCGGTACAATTCAACAAGACCCGAATTTAGTATTTGCTTATGAACTTGCAATAACTGCAGACCCTAATGCTCCTGGCGCAGCGACTGATTTGACAGCTGTTGCAGATGCAGGCGGTGCTTATACTGTTGAACTAAACTGGACAAACCCAGCTATTGATGTTGCAGGTAACACTTTGACAGACCTTACAAGTGTTTATGTATATCTTGATGGTGATTTTACTAATGCTATTTATACAAACAGTTCACCTACTATTGGAGGTGCTGATTCTTATACAGCAACAGTAACAACTCCTGGAACTCATACGTTTACTGTTTACGGAGCAAACGGTGCAGGTGAAGGTTTACCATCTGTAACAAATGTATTTGTAGGTGTTGATGTTGAAGTAAGCGAGCTTTACATACCTGAATATATGATGGTAGGTTCTGATTATGTACCTGTAGTAAATGTTGTAAACAGCGGTGTTGGTTCACAAACATTTAATGTTACAGTAGTTATTAATGACGGCTCAAATGATGTTTATACTGAAACTTTACCTGTAACAAACCTCGCAAATGGAACTTCTCAAGAATTAACATTTACAGCTTGGACAGCAGTTAGTGGTGATTTTACTGTTACAGCAACAGCATCAGACCCAGGTAACGATATAGATATGGGTAACAATGTATTAGATGGAAGCTTTCCTGCTTTCGACGGTTGTATGTTTGGTATTGAATTATTTGATTCCTACGGTGACGGCTGGAACGGAAGCTCAATTAGTGTTTATGTAAGTGGTGCTTTGGTATTAACTGCTACTATTGAAACTGGTGATTATGCAGAATTTTCTTTCCCAGCAGAATCTCTTTCAGATGTACAAGCTGTTTTTGACGGAGCAGGTTCATGGTTGTCAGAAACTTCTTGGTCAGTTAAAGATGGAGTTTTTATACCTATTATTGATGGTGCTGGAGCTGATGAAGCTTCATGGGATCAAACCTCTTCTTTAGGTGTTTGTCCTGTTAATGGACATGACCTTGCTGTTGTTGATATTGCACCAACAGTAGTTATAATAGATGATGTTATTCAGCCTGTTGTTACTTTGTTCAATCTTGGTAATCAAACAGAAACTGATTTTACAGTAACTTTAACCAATACAGAAGGATATACTTCAACAAAAGTATTATCTGGCGAATCATTTGCTTCTCTTGAAACTTTTACAGTTACAATGGATGACACATGGACAGCTACAACAGCTGGCGAAGTTACATTTACAGCGACTGTTACTGTTACAGATGACCTTAACGCTGATAATAATACTATGTCTGTTGTAAGTACGGTTCATGACCTTGTTTATGTATTTCCAGCTTATGCTGATAATACAACAGCCGCAGAATTTGTAGGAGTTGTATTAGGTAATGGAGAACAAATGACTTTAGGTGAAACATCAGCAGACCCATTTCCAATGGCTTCTACTTTTATAAATGATGTTTTATATATTGTTAAAAGTGATGCCTCATTTGCTATGAAGACTGGTATGGGACAAGAATTTCCTCTTGGATTTATTACTGGTTTCACAGGAACACCAGTAGGTTTGGCTTGGAATGAAACTGCCGGATTATTTGTGCTTTTCCTTGATGGTAGCAACTTACCACATTTATGCACATTAGATTTAAACACACTTGTTGCAACAGAAATTGGTACGGGAGGAACAGGTATGTTAATAGGTATGGATTTTGCTGCTGATGGTTTTTTGTATGCTCCTTCGCTTGACGATGACATGCTTTATCAGATAGACCCTGCAACTGGCGCAACAACTGTAATTGGTGAAATAGGATTAGACCTTAACTATGGACAAGATGTTTCTTTCGACACTGTGTCTGGTCAATTATACACATTTACAGGTGGTGCAGCAACAAAGTTCGGAACTTATGACCTTACAACAGGTGCATTTAACGAAATTGCTGATTATACTGGTCAATTTGCTACTTTTGCAATATATCAAGGTGACCCACCTACATATTATGATGTTACTTTTACTGTAACAGATGGAACGGATCCTGTTCCTGGTGCTGAAGTTGCTTTGTTTGGAAATGCTGAAACTACAAACCTTGAGGGTGTTGTTGTTCTTAGTGCACCAAACGGAACTTGGAACTATTCTGTAAGTAATCAGGGTTATGTACCAGCCGATGGAAGTGTTACAATCGCTGACAATTCAATTACAGAAAATGTTATATTAGAAGTATTTGAAGGTTGTTCATTTAATATTGAACTAATTGATTCATACGGTGACGGATGGAACGGAAATACTATTGATATTTTTGTTGACGGTGTAAATGTACTGAATGCAACAATTGCAAGTGGTGATTATGCTCAGTTTGAATTCCCTGCAGAAGCTGGTAATGAAGTACAAGCTGTGTTTAACGGTGAAGGCTCATGGCTAGAAGAAACATCATGGATAGTAAATGATGGACTCTCGAATTTAATTCTTGAAGGTAACGGAGCTGATAATGCAACATGGGATCAAACTTCAACAGAAGGTGTTTGTCCAAATATAATTACATTCAAAGTATCTGACGAGGACGGTGGCTTTGTAGAAGATGCTTATGTTTACATAGAAGGACTTGAACTAATAACTAACATTGCTGGTATAGTAATGCAAGGTTTTGAAGACGGAACTTATGACTATACTGTCGTAGCAGAGGGATTTGCTAATTATACTGGTTCACTAGTTGTGGCTGGAAGCAATGCTGATGAGTTAGTAACATTAACTCCTGGAACTGCAATGTGGCCTGTAAACGTAACTGTTTATGCTGAACAAATAGACGGCGAGCCTACTCTTATTGACGGTGCTGTTTTAAATTATGACGGAGCTGATTACACAACTGTTGCTGGAATGATTACTCTTTACAGTACAACAGGTGATCATGCCTATACTATTACTGCTAACAACTATGATGTTTTCAACGGAAGTGCATCTATAGTTTTAGGAACAAATACTATTCAGGATACACTGGCTCTTACTATTTT
>JAOZMB010000163.1 GCA_029934515.1 Bacteroidales bacterium | reverse complement strand
GAAAGGAAAAGATATAAAAAAATATTACTATAAATATGATGATTTATGGCTGATACATTCACACACAGGAATTAGAGAAAAATACAAAGCAATAGATATTCCTAATAAATATCCAAAAATTTATAATTTTTTACGAGCTATAAATAAAAAGACAGATAAGGCTATTGAAAAAAGAACAGATAAAGGAAAACATTGGACTAATTTAAGAAACTGTGCATTTATTGATTTCTTCGACAAAGAAAAAATAATTTGGGCACTAACATCTAATAAATGGGGTTTTTGTTTGGACAATGAGAAATATTTTCTAACAAGCGGAGCATTTTTTCTTATAAGCGAAGAAATACCTATTAAATTTATACTTGCAGTTTTGAATAGTAAATTAATGCAATTTTATTTTTCTGCTATCGGAGTAATGACAGCCGGTGGTGCTTATACTCTAAAAAAAACAACAATAGAACGTTTTACACTACCTTTTGTAGAAGAAAAAGAAATTAATGATATTATAGAAAAAACAAACGAAATAATCAGACTAAAAAATATTGACATAAATACTGATATTAAAAAAATCGAAAGCCAAATTGATAAATTAATGTTCAAAAACTACGGTTTGACAGAAAAAGAAATTAATATAGTGAACGATAAAACAAATTATTAAAAAAGATAATAAATAATCAATATTCAATAAATAATAATTTTAATAAAATGAAAAGAATAACTTTAATTGTAAGTCTATTGCTATGTGTTAATTTATTGTTTGCACAACAACCTATTGTAACTTGGGAAAGTCTGACAAAGGATAAAGTAAAAAGTGATAAAGTAATAAAAAATCCCAAGAAAGCAAAGAAACTTAAAACATGGATAAAGCGTGCTAGTTTGTATTTTGATATTTATTCTTTTAATACAAGCGGGTTGTATAAAGGGTTGCCAGCAAAAGAAGGAATTATGTGTGCCGAAAGATTAATAGGTGTTCCAGAGAATATATTATCAAAAGATAACAAGGAAACATGGATATATAAGAGAAAGAAATTATTTTTTGTTAACGGAACACTTGACAGATGGGAAGAGACAGCATATATTGATAAAGATGCGTTGGAAAAATCAGCAGAAGCATTGTTTGAAGCAGAAAAGATTGATGAAAGCGGTAAATTTAAATCCAAAAAACAGGTGATGGAAAATGCTAAAAATATTAGAGGTGCACTTATTAATGTAGGAATAACAAAATATGAAGAAAAGGATTACAAAAATGCTTATGCTTTTATGATAAAAAGTATAAGACTTGGTAAATATCCTAAATTGCCAACAGATACAGCTTTTAATATCAATGCAGTACATTACTATTCTGGTATTATTGCTTACAAAGGAGATATGTACACCGAGGCGGAAGAGCATTTTAACCAATGTATAAAATCTGATTACGAAAAAGGAATTTCATATCATTATATTGCCGACTGTTATGCCAAAAAAGGAGACAGCACAGAGTATATTAATAGGGTAAAAACTGGTTTTGAAAACGCACCTAATTCAGAACAACTTGTTATCGACCTTATTAACTACTATATCAATAAAAATCAACCAGATAAAGTAATTGAATATATTGATATTGCAATTGCTAAAAACCCTGATAACGCTTCTTATTATTCGGCGAAAGCTACAATATATGATAATAGAAAAGAAGATTATCTTGAAAAATATAAGAAAATCTGCGGAGAAGTACATGAATGGAAAAAAGTAGCTTACAGAGAAAGATTCGACCCAACAAAAAAAGCTGATGCAGAAAAGAAAATGGATATAGCTTACAAAAAAACTGATGAAATGAAAGCTATAATCGATGAAAATTTTGACAAAGCAGATAAATTATACAAAACTTCAATCGAAAAAGACCCAACTTTTTTTAATGCTGCTTTTAATCTCGGAAGAGCTTACTACAAAAGATATGAAAACGAAAGATGGACAGCTGGATGGCTTTTTAAAGTTTTTAAAATGAAAAAAAACAAAGAGACAACGGAATATGAAGAACAAAGTATGGAAAGTTTAAAAAAATCGGCTGACTTTTTTGAAAAAGCATATGAAATAGACAATAATGATGAAACAACTATTAGACTTCTAAAAACAATATATTATAAATTGAAAAATAAAGAAAAAGAAAATTTTTACAAAGAAAAACTCAAAAATCTTAGCCAGTCTGATAAACCAAATAAACCAGATATGAAATAAAAATCTATACTTAATCTATATTTTGTCTGTGTTCCTATAATTTAATAATAGGAACACAGATTTATAATTAACAAAATAAAAAAACTTTGAAAATAAATATTATAACACTTGGCTGTTCGAAAAATACCGTTGACAGTGAGACACTTGCAACACAACTCGGAGCAGGAAATATTGAATTTGTATTTGATAATTACAATTACAATACAAAAACCGTTGTCATTAATACATGCGGTTTTATTGCTGATGCAAAAGAACAATCTATAAACACTATACTTAATTTTGCAAAAGCCAAAACAGATAAACAAATTGATAATCTATATGTTATAGGATGCCTTTCGGAACGTTATAAAGAATATCTCGAAAAAGAAATTCCAGAGGTTGATAACTATTTTGGAGTCAATAATTTAAAAGAAATTGTTGAAACTCTAAAAGTAGATTTCAAAAAAGAATTGCTTGGCGAACGTGTTATCTCAACTCCCAAACATTACGCTTATCTGAAAATATCAGAAGGATGCGACCGCAAATGTTCTTTTTGTGCAATACCTTTGATAAGAGGAAAACACAAATCGGTAACGATGGAACTACTGATAAAACAAGCAAAAAACCTGGCAAAAGGAGGTGTTAAAGAACTTATTTTAATTGCTCAGGATTTGTCTTACTACGGACTTGATATTTATAAAAAACAAAAACTTCCAGAACTTATTGACAAATTAAGTAACATAAAAGGAATAAAAAGAATAAGACTTCATTATGCTTATCCAGCAAACTTTCCATCAGAAGTAATTGAAATAATGAAAAAACATAAAAATATTTGTAAATATATAGATATACCCTTCCAGCATATAAACAACAATGTGCTAAAAAAAATGAAAAGAGGACACGATAAAAAACTTATTTTTAAATTAATTGAAAAGTTCAGAACAGAAATTCCAAATATTGCAATAAGAACAACAATAATCGTTGGATATCCTGGAGAAACAGAAGATAATTTTGATGAGCTAAAAGAGTTTGTTAAGAAAATTAAATTTGAAAGACTTGGTGTTTTTACATACTCAGAAGAAGAAGATACTTTTGCTGGAAATAATTTTGACGATAATATTACAGATAAAATAAAACAAGCAAGAGCAGATGAAATTATGCAAATACAACAACAAATTTCGTTAGAGCTGAACAAAAATAAAATAGGAAAAATTTATGAAATTGTAATAGATAGAGAAGAACATGACTTCTATATCGGTAGAACGGAATTTGATTCGCCAGAAGTAGATAATGAAGTTTTAATAAATAAAAATATAAAACTACAAATAGGAAACTATTACAATGTGAAAATAACAGATGCTGGAGATTTTGATTTATATGCAGAACTTTTTTAATAATGAATAACATACACATAACCAAAATGATAAACCAATTATCTTATAATTGTTTGATATTGCAAAAATAAAAGTATATTATTTTTTATAATTATCTAATGAATTTTCTTTTTTTTATATAATTTTGTGAAATGAAATTTGAAGGAATATTGCAAGAATTAGAGAACCGTATTTTCAAACCTATTTATTTTCTTTTTGGTGACGAACCTTATTTTATTGATATTATAAGCAATTATATATCTGATAATGTTTTAAACGAGTCGGAGAAGTCTTTTAATCAGATGGTGGTGTACGGGAAAGATACGCTAGTCGAAAATATAGATAATGCGGCAAGGAGGTTTCCAATGATGGCAAATCATCAGGTTATTATTATCAAGGAAGCACAGAATTTAAAAAATATTGAAAAATTATTTTTTTATGCTAAGAAACCATTAAAATCAACTATTCTTGTATTGAATTACAAGTATAAAAAATTGCGAAAAAATACAAAAGCATATAAAGCTTTCAATAAAAATGGAGTAGTTTTTGAATCGAAGAAGTTATACGACAACCAAATACCAACTTGGATAAATAACTATCTTAAAAATAAGAAATATACAGTAGACCTTGATGCAGGAAGATTATTACCAGAATTTCTTGGAAACGATTTGAGCAAAATTGCAAACGAACTGGATAAACTGATGATTACTTTGCCAGTAAATACAAAAATATCTGTGAAAGATATTGAAAAAAATATTGGCTTTAGTAAAGATTATAATAATTTTGAACTGCATAATGCAATAAGAGACAAAAATATTATGAAAGCTAACAGAATTGTAAATCATTTTACTAAGAACCAAAAAAGTAACCCGTTAATATTAACAATAACATCTTTATATTATTTCTTCTCTAAAGTATTAAGTTATCATTTTATTACAGATAAAAATAAATTTAATGTTGCATCTATACTAAAAATAAATCCTTACTTTGTTAAAGACTACGAGCTTGCAACAAAAAAATACAATAAAAAAAAAATTATTTATATTATTTCTATTCTAAGAGAATATGATATGAGGTCAAAAGGTCTTGATAACGTCTCGACAACACACGGAGATTTACTAAAAGAATTAGTTTTTAAAATATTACATTAATATATTTTGTTAAATTCGGTAAAATATAATTATCGTGGCATGTTGTAGCGTGCCACGATTACAATTATTGAAAATATATTTATACTTTAATATAAAAAGATGGAAGAAATTATTTCTTGGTTGAAATATCATTCTCAACCATGTTTTTACAAAGAATTTTTTGGTTTTGAATGCCCCGGTTGTGGAACACAAAGAGCTTTTATTGAGCTACTTAGAGGAAATATTTATGATAGTTTTTTATTATATCCTCCATTAATACCAATTTTAATTTTATTTATATTTTTTATTTTACATATTATTTTTAGAATAAAAAAAGGTGAAATTATCTTAAAGATTATGTTGAAAATTGTTATTGCAATTATCTTTATTAGTTGGCTTATAAAATCATTAATCCTTCCTCAAACGTGTAGCTCGTAATTATTCAAAAATTATATAAAAACAAAATTAATGTTCTATTTTTGGTGGTACAATTACCTCTGATTTTGTTTTTTATTCTTTCTGTTTTGTTACATAAGGTTCTTTTCCAGCAAATACAATTGCGAGTTTGATAATATTCTCTGGTTCTATTTTATTAATTA
>JAOZMB010000059.1 GCA_029934515.1 Bacteroidales bacterium | reverse complement strand
TTACTATTTTGAAAAATAGATAACAACAAATAGCCACTAACAACTAACCACTAACAACTATATAAGAATCGCAAGTTATTTTTTAGACATTACCTATCTGTTCAATCAAAAATTATTTTACACTAACAGCCTGCCAAAAAATAAAATATTTCAAACTTGAATAAAGCATTCCGATTCCTACACCTATATATATAGGAAAAATTACGTATTTTGGAACAAAATCAAGGTTTCTTAACAAAATACCAAATCCAATCATAAACAATATAAGTATATAAAATTTAAAAGTATGAAACGCAAAAATACTTACTCTTCTATGTTTTAAATTCATTATGCGACTTATGTTGTGCTTCGTTGTTTTATTGAATACAAAATGAACTTTAACAAAACTTAAAATAATACCAAGAACACATGAGATAACTAATTGATTTGTACTTAATATTTCTATCAAGTTCGTTGCTTTTCCAATCAACATTAAACCTATAGTCGTCCAGATAAATCCAGTTATTAGTACTAATGTTGTTTTGCTTACTTTAATCATTTGAAAATTATTTTTTACAAATATATTTTTTGTTATAGTATTTAAAAATTGATCCATTTTGATTTTTAATTAAAGATTAATATAAAATTTTGCATAACAATTTATGTTATATTTATCAATACGTTTATTTTTGTGAAAACGTTGCAATTTTTTTAATAAATATTTTTTTTATTAATGTCAGAGGTCTTTGATTGGTGTAAAATATTAAAATTAATAAAAATTATTTAGATTATATAAAAGATATTTTATACATTTGTGTTTTGATTTTAATATCAAAATATTCAATCTTTTTCACCTATATAAATTTATATTCTGGTGATTGTAAAACAATTATAAAAAAAATAATATATGAAATTTTTTATTGACACAGCAAATTTAGAACAAATAAAAGAAGCACAAGCATTAGGGGTCTTGGACGGTGTTACAACTAATCCTTCATTAATGGCAAAAGAAGGAATAAGTGGAGAAGCAAATATTAATGAACATTATAGGGCTATTTGTGAAATAGTATCTGGTGATGTTAGTGCTGAGGTTATTTCACAGGACTTTGAAGGAATGATAAAAGAAGGCGAGAAGCTTGCAAAATTACATCATCAAATCACTGTAAAAATACCTGTAATTAAAGAAGGAATAAAGGCTATAAAATATTTATCTTCAAAGAATATCAAAACAAATTGTACATTAGTTTTCTCTCCCGGTCAGGCATTGCTTGCCGCAAAAGCTGGAGCTACTTATGTGTCTCCATTTATAGGAAGGCTTGACGATATCACCTCTGATGGTGTTGAGTTAATACGTAATATAGTAAAGATATATCATTTTTACGGTTTTGAAACTCAAGTCTTGGCAGCTTCAATTAGACATACACAGCATATAATGCATTGTGCAGATGCTGGTGCCGATGTAATTACGGCTCCGCTAAATGCAATTCTCGGTCTTCTAAAACATCCACTTACAACCATCGGTCTTGAAAAGTTCATGGACGACCATAACAGGAATTTATAAAATAGTTAATCAAAAATAAATATTATGAAAACGAATAAACCTAAACTTATTCCTTATGGTCAGAGTAGTTACGAGAGTGTTGCAACAAATAATTTTTATTATGTTGATAAAACACATTTTATAGAAAAAATAGAAAATTATGGCTCGCGGTTTCTTTTTTTCTTGCGTCCACGCAGATTTGGTAAATCATTATTCTATTCAACATTGCACCATTACTACGATATTAATCGTAAAGACCAGTTCGAAGAACTATTCGGCGATACTTATATAGGAAAGAACCCAACAGGATTACAAAATACATATCCAGTTCTTACGTTTTCTTTTGCAGGAGTACAAAGCTACGGAACAGTTGAGAATACAATAATGTCGTTTTATTATAGAATAAGAAGTGATATAAAGATTTTTATGAAATTAAATCAAAAACACATAAATTTTTCTGATAATGAAATAGATGAAATATTATCAATAAAAGAAGCATCTGCAATGCTTGATGTTTTAATAAAAGAGTTATATTTAAAACAAAAACATTTTTATTTGATGATAGACGAGTATGACAATTTTGGAAATATCATACTGACCGAGTATGGCAAAGAAAAATATCAAAAATTAACACACGGAAGTGGATTTTTGAGAAATTTTTTTGCCGTGATAAAAGAAGGAACAGCAAACAATCGAATAGAAAGACTTTTTATTACTGGTGTTTCACCGCTTGTTATGGCTGATGTTTCAAGCGGTTTTAATATAGGTACAAATATTTCACTATATCCAGAATTAAACGGACTCGCTGGATTTACGGAAGACGAAACAGCACAACTTATTGATTATTATGTTGATAATAATATTATAAAAAAATGCGACAGAGATAAAAGTTTGCAAATAATAAAAAATAACTATAACAGTTATAAATTTAATGGTGAAGCAACGGAAACAATTATTAATTCCGATATGGTACTGTATTTTGTAAATGAATATATTGCGCGCAAAAAAATACCAGTTGATATTATTGATGAAAATATAAGAACTGATTATGGTAAAATAAAATTCCTTCTTATAAAAAACAACGAGCTTAACGGAAATTTTGATTTTATTAGTAAAGTTCTTACAGAGAAAGAAATAACTGCAAGACTTATAAAAACATTTCAAGTTAGACAGCTTGTCGAGCAGGACAGTTTTGTAAGTTTGTTTTATTATCTCGGTTTTATTACCATAGTTAGAGCAAAATCATCAAGATATATTACATTTGGAGTTCCAAACAAAGTTATTGCAGAAATAATGTGGGATTATGTTGCCAAAGCAGTAAACCAAACTTACAAACTAAGAATAAATGATTACGAACTTACAGAACAGTTCTTTGAGATGGCGGCATACGGTAATTGGAAACCTCCTGTTGAATATATTTTAAATAAATTTTATGATGCAGTATCAGTTAGAGATTTTACATTAAGAGAAACAGGAACAAAAGCATTTTTACTTGCATATTTTAATTTATCTCCATTTTTTTATACAGAGAGCGAAAAAGAAAACAACAAAGGTTTTATTGATATTTTTTTACAGCCAGCTCCAGAAATTGTCCCAGAGTCAAAATACAGTTATATAATAGAGCTAAAATATCTAAAATCAAAAGAAATAAATACAAAGACAAAAAAAGAAAATGCAGTAAAACGTGTTACCGAGAAAGCAAAAAAACAAATCGAACAATATAGCAAAAATTACGATAAAAAATTAACGAAAAAACTTATAATAATTATCTCAGCAAAAGAAATGTTGAAATTACAAGAAATAAAATAAAATATAACTATGAAAATTATGCTAAATAATCGTAAGGAAACTTATGAAAAAGAAAGTATGACAATAGAAGAGCTTATTAAATTTAAGAATTTTACGTTTAAGATGTTGGTAACCAAGAGAAACGGAAAATTAGTAAAAAAAGAAGAACGGGAAAATACAATAATACAAAATAACGATGATATACATATCATACATTTAATTAGCGGAGGATAAAAATATTTTGTTTATTTTTTAGTTTATAATAGAAGAAATTATCTTTAATCTGTTACATATGTAACAAAATAAATAATTAAATATTAAATTGCTAATGTCCAAACTGAATGAAATAAAGCTTCCAATATTGGATGATATACAAAAATTTGAACACTATTTTAAAGAATCAGTAAAAAGCAAAGTTCCTTTGCTTGATATTATAACCAATTACATAGTAAGACGAAAGGGTAAGCAGATGCGACCTATGTTGGTATTTCTAAGTGCCAAAATGCTCGGTGAAATAAATGAAAGTACTCATAATGCTGCCGCATTAATTGAGCTGCTACACACTGCAACACTTATTCACGATGATGTTGTCGATGAATCTTATATAAGGCGTGGTTTTTTTTCTGTTAAAGCTCTCTGGAGGTCTAAGGTTGCGGTACTTGTAGGCGATTTCTTATTATCGAAAGGTTTACTTCTCGCAACAAAAAATAAAGAACTTAAACTTCTTGAAATAGTTTCAGAAGCAGTAAAAGAAATGGCAGAAGGAGAACTATTGCAAATCGAAAAAACAAGAAGATTGAATATAACAGAAGATATATATTTTGATATTATCAGCAAAAAAACTGCAACATTAATTGCTTCATGTACAGCAAGCGGTGCAGAATCGGTCGGAGCTGATGAAGAAACAATCAAAAAAATGAAAGAATTTGGATACTATGCAGGTATAGCTTTTCAGATAAAAGATGATTTGTTTGATTACAAAAGAAGTAATTTAACTGGAAAACCAACTGGAAATGATATACAAGAAAAAAAAATGACACTGCCATTGATACATGCTATGAGTATTTCTACATCGAAAGAAAAACGAAATATATTGAAATTGATAAAAAAAGTTAAAAAAAAGAAAAATAATATATCCGAAATTGTTACGTTTGTTGAAAATAAAGGAGGTATTGAATATGCACAAAAAAAAATGAACGAGTTCCATAATAAAGCTATTAATATTTTAGATATACTTCCTAAAAACAGTGCAAACAGTTCTTTGAAAGAACTCGTAAATTATATTATTATAAGAAATAAATAGGAAATTACGAATTATAAATTATGAATTACGAATTTGTTTACAAATAATAATAAGTATTTTACAAAAAACAAATCAGAAGGTTATTTTTAACGATTACATAATTGAAAATTGTCGTATCAAATTATAAATATAAAATTCGTTATAAATTATGAATATTATTTATTTATTGACATTTGTAACCACTTCGGAAATAACAATTGCCGCAGTTAGCAATGATGTTAGTTTGCCTTTGCCAGCTTTTTTAGATGTTATTATCTGTCTAATTTTATTCTGGGCAATATACAGAGGATATATGCGAGGAGCGATAGTTCATTCGGTTGCTTTGCTTGTACTCTTTGTCGCAATAGGAATATCAGTTAAATTATCTTACTCAATTTATGAATATCTTCAGGACAAGGCAAGGATTACATTGTACAATCTACCTGTGATTTTATTTTCAGTATTTGCTGTATTTTCTGTAATAGGAACTCATTTTGTTACAAATAAAGTTATAAAAAGTGTAGGCGAAACAGTAAAAGGCAAAAAAATTAATCAAGGAATAGGAGTAGGATTAAATGTTCTAAAATATCTTTTTTTGATAAGTATCGCTTCAATAATAATTTTTAAATTAGATGCTAATTTTGCAATTATTAACGAAAAAGAAAAAGAAAAAACTAGTTTGTTTTATCCTATATTAAATATTGCACCTACCGTATTCAGTACTCTCAGATTTAATGAAATACACCCCGTACCTTCTGGAAGACCAGAAAAAATAAAACGCGAAACAGACGAAGAGACTGATATTAATTAAAATAAAAATTTACAAAATTATTAAAATATGATATTTACAGAAGAATTAAAACATAGAGGAATGTTGCATAATATTATGCCAGGGACAGAGGATTTGCTTAAAAATGAAAAATGTGTTGCTTATGTAGGCATCGACCCAACGGCTGATTCTCTGCACATAGGTCATCTCGTTAGTGTGATGATGCTTAAACATTTTCAAAAAGCCGGACATAAACCTATCGTACTAATAGGAGGAGCAACAGGAATGATAGGAGACCCGTCAGGAAAATCAAAAGAAAGAAATCTTCTCGACTTAAAAACATTGCTGTACAATCAAAATAAAATAAAAAAACAACTTAGTAAACACCTTGATTTTTCGCAAAAAAATAAGAACAATGCAGAGTTGTGCAATAATTATGATTGGATGAAAGAAATAAGCTTTCTGGATTTTATACGTGATATCGGAAAACATATAACAGTTAATTATATGACAGCAAAAGATTCAGTGAAAAAACGTATGACAGGAGAAGGAGATAAAGAAGCAGAAGGTCTTTCATTTACAGAGTTCTCATATCAACTTGTTCAAGCTTATGATTTCTTTTATTTGTATAGTAATAAAAATTGTAAACTGCAAATGGGAGGCTCAGACCAATGGGGAAACATAACAACAGGAACAGAACTTATTAAAAGAAAAATAGGAGGAAAAGCCTACGCATTAACATGCCCGCTAATAACAAAAGCAGACGGAGGGAAATTTGGAAAAACAGAAAAAGGAAATATCTGGTTAGACAAAGATAAAACTTCGCCATACGAATTTTATCAATTCTGGATGAACACAAGCGACAAAGATGCCGAAAAATATATTAAAATATTTACTATATTGCCAATAGAAAAAATTAACACGTTGATTGAGAAACACAGAGAACAAAGCTATTTACGATTATTGCAAAAAACTCTCGCAAAGGAATTAACAATAACTGTTCACTCGGAGAAAGATTATAACTCTTCGGTTGAAGCATCGCAAATTTTGTTCGGAAAAAGTACAAAGAAAACCATAGAAATGATTGACAGCAAAATTATTGACAGTGTATTTGCAACGGTTCCAGATTATTATTATATACCAAAAGATATTTTAAAAAATGGAATAAATATTATTGAATTGCTTGCCGTAAAAACTAATATTTTTAAATCAAAAGCAGAAGCTAAACGTAACGTAAAAGGAAACGGAATAAGTATAAATCAGGAAAAATTCAAAAATTTAAATGGCAAATTAGATGATAATTTTCTTATTAAAGAAAAATATATCCTCGTAAAAAGAGGAAAAAAGAAATATTATATTATTGAAATATGCTAACAGAAGAATAAAAATAAATACATAATTTTTCCAACTTTGACAAAGTTCAAAAATATTTATTAAACAAAAATTATGAAATATATAATAACGTATATTAAAAAGAACGGCATTAAGGAAAATTATTCTGAGGAATTAAACAGGTATATACAAATTTCAAATATATTCAATATTATTTTTCTTTTTCTTGTATTGCCGTTTATTTTTCTTGCACGTAATTCGCCATTGGCAATGTTAATAACCTCAGTTCCTATTCTACTTCATGCGATAAGTTTTATACTAACAGGCTTAGATAGACATAAAATTGGTCGTTTTATTTTCAGTATAACAACGGCGACTTCTGTTTATTTTGTCGCCGCACTGACATATATTGACAGCGGAACAGATGGTATGGCGGCTAAATTTTTGATACTCGGAGCAATAATACTTCCATTTATTGTCTTTAAATCAAATGAATGGAAATATACACTGTTTGTAATAATAATTGATCTCTTGTATATTATTACTTTTAATTATCTAAATGATTTACTGACACTAAAAAGTATTGATTATAATATTGACAGTGCTGCACTGAGAATAATTTCTGTCTTTACTGCTTTTTTTATGTTTACAGCTGTGTTTTTTTATTATAAAAATCTTACAGATAAAAATATAATATTAAAAAAATTAAACATTAAGTTGCAAAAAAATAATGAAGAACTACAAGTATTAAATGAAAATGTCGAAGAACAAAAAGATATAATAGAAATAGAAAGAACTCGACTAAAACAATTAAATTACACACTCAAAGAAAGTGAATATCGTTTTAAATTTTTATCAAATGCAACGATTGAAGCAATTTTTATTTCTGAAAATGATATTTGTATTGATACAAATAAAGCTGCAACAAATATGTATGGATATTCTTACGATGAAATGATTGGTATGTCAAGGACTGATTTTATTGCTACGGAGAGTATAGAACTTGTCAAAAAAAATATAAACTCTGATTATGATAAACCTTACAATGCCGTTGCACAACGAAAAAACAGTACAAAATTTCATGCTACTTTTCGTACAAAAAAATATAAATATAAAGGAAAAGAAGTAAAATTTACTGCCGTCAGGGATATTACAGAATACAAAAAAGCTGAACAAATTATAATGGAAAGTAAAGAAAAAATTGAAACCGCACATAAAAATATTACTGACAGTATAAATTATGCAAAAACAATACAAAACGCACTATTGACAAATAAAACATTAATTGATGGATATTTTGATGAATATTTTCTTTTGTTTAAACCAAAAGAACATGTAAGTGGCGATTTTTATTATGTAAACAAAATAAACAATTACATAGTTTTTGCAGTCGCTGATTGCACAGGTCACGGAGTACCTGGTGGATTTCTTACAATGCTGGGTATCACATATTTACACGAAACGGTAAGACGCGAAGAGACTGATAATCCAGCTAAAGCTTTAAATATTTTACGACAAAGAATTAAAAGAACTTTTAAAGATTTCGGCTCAGAAAATCAGAACGGATTGGATATTGCGCTATGTGCAATTGACACGGAGACAAATATTTTGCAATATGCGGGAGCATATAGTCCACTTTATATAATAAGAAATAGTGAACTAATTGAATACAAAGCAACAAAAAATCCGATAGGTTTTTTTAAAAGAGAGATTAGTTTTAAAAATAATGAAATACAACTTTATAAAAATGATTTAATTTATTTGTTCTCAGATGGTTACAAAGACCAATTTGGAGGCAAAAGCCAAAGATCATTTTCAAAAAGACGTTTTAGAGAATTAATTTTGGAAATACAAATAATGCCGATGAACGAACAGAAAGCTGTATTAGAAGAAAAACTGAAACAGTGGAGAGGTGATATCCCTCAGATTGATGATATTACAATAATGGCTGTAAAAATAACAAAATAATAAATAAATTATGATTCTATATTCCGTTATTTTTTATATAACAACCAAATTAACTTATACCAAAATAAATTTTTTTTTTCTGTTTTTATATTTCATCTTTGTCATTTAATTTAATTTTTTATCAATAATACCTTTAATTTAATATTATAAAAATGAAAGTAACAAATTTATTAATTTTATTATTTGTATTTTTTATGTCTTCCTCTGTGTTACAAGCACAAAAAACAGGTCATTTAAATAGAGATAATGTTCTTGGAAAAATGGCTGAGGTTCAAGAAGCTGATAATTTGCTTAAAAATTATATAAAAACTTTTGAAGACGAAATAAGAAAGATGCAAGAAGAATATGCAAAAAAAATGGAAGAATATAAAGCTGGAGAAAAAACGATGAATGCTGTCATAAAACAAAATAAGATAGATGAATTAAATGCTCTAAATGATAGAATCAAGAAACTTCAAACATCTGCCGAAGAAGAAGTAATAAAGAAAAGAACAGAATTGTTTAATCCAATAGTTGATAAATTTAATAATGCTCTAAAAAAAGTAGCCAAAAAGAAAGGTTATAAATATATAATTGATACACGAAATTTATTGTATTTTGAAAGCTCTGATAATATAACAAAACTTGTGGAGACCGAATTAGGTATAAAATAAATAATAAATATATCTTAGAATTTGATAATCCCAAAAAAAACAAGTAATGTCATTCAAAAAAGCATTACTTGTTTTTTGCTTTTTATATATTTTTTTGTATCTTTGATGTTTCAAAAATTAGTTACTTTATCTGACAAACATAATTAATAATAATAATTTTACAATTATGAAAAATAATATATTTATAATTTTTTTAACAACTTTGCTCATTATTTTTTCGTGTAATACAGAAGAAGATAAAAAAACAAACATAAACGATAAAGATACATTGCAGAAAAATGAAGAAGATAATATTCTGTCTATTGAAAAATTTTATTTTGCAGCCGATACACCAACCGGAAAAAAAGAAATAACTACACCAGTTTATCAAAGAGGAGAAGAGGTTGTGTTTGTGATTGAGAATGTAGGTAAATTTGAATTCGATGACGAAGGAAAGAACAGAATTGAATTGCACATGAAAGTAGAAGACCAAACAGGTATGCCTGTTGGTAAACACAGAAATATACTCGGCGAAAAAGGTCATATAAAAACAAAGAACGGTTATGTAAAAAATCCTTATGCAAAATTTAAAACTTATAAAAAAGATGCACCTGGAACTTATACTTTTAATTTAACTGTTGTTGATTTGTTAAAAGGTGATAGTGTAACTGTGATATCAGAATATTTTTTAGAATAATAAAAATGTTATTTTCTTAATTTTATAATTTATGACTTTTTACGAAATAAAATCGATTTTAAAAAACAAAACAGTAGGAATTGCTGGAGCTGGTGGACTTGGCTCGAACTGTGCAGCTGCGCTTGTCAGGGCTGGTGTAGGACATATAATTGTTGCTGATTTTGACAAAATAGAGAAAGATAATTTGAACAGACAGTTCTATTTTTATAATCAAATTGGCAGAGATAAAGTTAATGCTTTGCGCGATAACTTGCATGCAATTAATCCAGAAGTAAAAATTACTGCACTAAAAATGAAACTTCGGAGCTGTGATATTTATGAAATTTTTAAGAACTGTGATATTATAATAGAAGCATTTGACAGCGCAAATGCAAAACAAATGATTATTGAAACAACAGCAGAAGAACTACCAGATAAAATTCTTATCGCTGGAATGGGAATTGCTGGTTACGGAGATAATAATAATATAAAAACCCAAAAATATGGTAAGCTTTATATTTGTGGAGACCAGAAAAACGAAATATCAAAAATATGCCCACCAATTGCTCCTCGTGTGGGAATCGTTGCAAATATGCAGGCTAATACGGCAATTGATATTTTATTAAAGTTTTGTTGTTGAAAATCAGATAGATGGTTGTTTATACGTGTTCCTGTCATCGCAATAATAGGAACACGGACAAACGCTGATTAAACGGATTTTATAATATTTTTTACAAATTTTCTATTTTTATGTTCAACTGTTTCAGTGTCTTCTTACAATCGTTTAAGGAATTGATGATTCCTGTTTTTTTATCTTTAAAGACATCTTTAAAATCTGAAAATAAATTTTGATAATAATTAACTCCTTCGTTTAGATTACTCCCGAAAGTAATAAAATACTTTTTTTGTCTGCCTGTTAGAGCAACTTTTTTTTCTTCTATCCTATCTTTTAGAAAGTTAATATAAATTTTCAGTTCTTTTATAAACATGTTTGGTCTGTCAGTATTTACAAACATCGACCTGTTATAAATGTGGTCTGTAATTTCTTTTAGGCTCATTATTTTTGAAAAATAAGCCATATTAGGCCCCGGACACACAGAAACACCTGTACCTTCTACTTTTGTATCCAAATTATTAACCAGCAAAGCCGAAGTCCCAAGTCCTACACAAATACATGATTTATCAACAATTTTTTCATACTTATTTTTGTATTCGTCTGGTGATATATTTTCATTGTCAAGTTCCTTTAATTTCAAGCGTTGATATCTGCGAGAAGCCGTACAAATATCTTTTTCTGTGAACTCTTTATTAGAAACAAGATATTTTTTCGGACATGTACTACCCGGTCTTCCTTTTTTAATAAAAGACAATTTTGAAACATCTTTACTGTTTCCTTTCATATTGTTGAACGGAACCCCAAGCGGAGATATATTGCTTAAATATAAGTCTTCTTCTTTTGAGTCTTTCAGTTGTTTTATTGTTTGTTTATCTACTTCTGTTGCCTCTGGAACAAGCAAAAACGGAGTCCCCCAGCCAACAGAATCAAGTTTATAATGTTCTATTAAAAATTTATGCTCATCGGCTGTGCCAACGCCACCCTGAGCGGTAATTTTTAACGGTAATTCGGTATTTGGCAAAGAGCGTTTTTTATGTGAAAGTGCATCTATTAATATTTTGTGAACTGTTTTTATTAGTGTTTTTCGATTATCACGAAACGCAGCCAATATCGGGCCCAACAAATATCCATTTGTCGCAAAAGCATGTCCACCGCAGTTAAGTCCAGATTCTATTCTATATTCGGATATCCATAAACCTTTCTTTGCCATGAACTTACCCTGAATAAAAGCAGAACGATAATCGCTGACTTTAAGAACAATTTTCTTTTTTATATAACCAGTTTTATCTGGATAAAAATCCTCGAACTGTTCTAAATAACTATACAGTCTTGGACTCATTCCAGCAGAAAGTATTATAGAAGAACTTAAATCACTTTTGGCATATCCTCGAAGTGCTGCGTGAGCATCATTAAATTCTATAGGTAATTTTTTACCATTTCTAAAATTAGCCTTGTCGAGTTTTGTCATAATATTTACATCTATACTACCCTGCAATAAATTATCTTTTATACGATTCCAGACTTTACCAAAACTGTAATATTTTGTTTTTAAGCTATTAAATTCCTGTTTTATTGTTGAACTGTCTGGCAACATATTCAGGTATTTTTTAACTTCATTTGTTTTTTCCTTCGTTGTATTTTTTAGCTCTTCGAATTTACTCTTAGTTAAATTATTCATTAAATTCAAATAAGAAGTTATTCTTTTAGATCTAAAATCTTCTGTTTTCTCTGTAATTTCCTTATAAAAAATTTCAAACTTTTCACAATACATCTTCCTTAATTTTTCAAGAAGCATATCATCAACCAATGAAATTACAGAATCTATACCATACTGAGAAACTTTTAATGGTGTATTAACGGTAAAACCAATTCCCATTACAGGAATATGAAATGAATGTGTTTTAATCATTTTTATTAAATTAATGTCAAAAAAATTTGTTTTAAACGATATTGAAAAATAAAGATAAAAACATGAATTTTAAACAAAAATCATGTCTAAATATTTTTTACAATAATCATTTTTGCAAAATTACATTAATATTTTATGTAACAAGTAATTATTTATAAATATGACATTATATTTTATGTTTTTTCTTGAAATGTCTTTTTTATAAAATATTTGATTAATTTTGTGTGCTAAAAAAATGAGAATATGTAATTTTTCAATATTTTAAAATGAAATTATTTGAACACAAATCATATTATTTTACAATATTAAAAAAAATTAATATTGATAACAATGAGTTTTATATTTTTAATGCTCCTGATTGTACAAAACATACAATTCCAGCAAAATTTTATATAAATTATAAATTTAAAATAGGAAGTTTGATAAAGTGTTATATTGATAAAATAAATTGTAATGGACAAATTTTTATCGAACCAGAACACCCTTATTATAAAAGACACAGCATACATGATTTTTTATATAAAGGCAAAGAAAGTAGAACGACAAAACAGGGTATAAATATTGATGTGATAACTGTTGTTGATAAGTATGGCAGGGTTTGTACGATATTGCCAAATAACAAATTTCAAAAATCTGAAAAATATAAACCAGAAAAGATACAGTGCAAAGTGGAACGAGTGAAAAAAAGTCGCCTATACCTTGTGAACCTTGATATTGTTTGTCATTAAATACAAAAAAAATTGAAATTGAATTTTTTAAACAAATCGAACAACAAATTATATTTTTAATTATGAATATTGATAAAGAATCTAATTATCATAGAATTATAAAAATAATTTCTACAAAACCAGAATTAGAACAAATAACAAAAAAAATTCTGTCCAACAAACGTATCAGTACCGATGATGCTTTACGCTTGTATAAAGAGCGTGATGTTGGTTTTGTTGGAATACTTGCAAATTATGTTAGAGAAAAGATGCACGGCGACAAGACTTTTTTCAATAGGAATTTTCATATAGAACCTACAAATATTTGTATTTACAATTGTAAATTTTGTTCTTATTCATCAAAAATTAATCAAAATAGTGCTTGGGAATACGATATTGACAAGATACTTGATATTGTTGGTTCTTATAAAAATATTCCTGTAACAGAAGTACATATTGTTGGAGGTGTGCATCCTAATAGAGATTTGCATTATTACGGAAATATAATTAGTTGTATAAAAAAAATGCGCCCAGATTTACATATAAAAGCATTTTCTGCTGTTGAACTTGATTTTATGATAAAAAAGTCTGGAATGACACTTGAAGACGGATTGCTTGAGCTTAAAAAATATGGTTTAGATTCTATACCTGGTGGAGGAGCTGAGATTTTTGATACAAAAATACGTAAAGAAATTTGTGATGAAAAAACATCATCGCTCATGTGGCTTAAAATCCATGAAACAGCTCACAAAATAGGTTTGCCTTCAAATGCCACAATGCTTTATGGTCATAAAGAAAATTATTCGCACAGGGTTGATCACCTAAATAAATTAAGAATTTTACAGGACAAAACAGCTGGATTCAATACATTTATTCCACTTAAATATAGAAAAGTAAATAATGATTTAACACATCTTGGCGAGACAACAACAATTGAGGATATGAAAAATTTTGCAATCTCTCGTATTTTTCTTGATAATTTTAATCATATAAAAGCATATTGGCCTGGCATAGGAAAACAAGCAGCACAGTTATCGTTATCGTTTGGTGTTGATGATATTGACGGAACTATCGATGATTCAACAAAAATATATTCAATGGCTGGAGCAGAAGACAAAAATCCAAAAATGACTACAAAAGAACTCATCTCACTTATAAAACAGGCAAATAGAATAGCAGTAGAAAGAGATTCTCTATATAATATTTTAGTCTTTAAATAATCAATTGATATATTCAAAATTAATATAAATTATTATTTTTGCATAAAAATAATTTTATGATTAATGTCATATCAATTTTGAATTGACATAATTATATTACTTACAGATTGAATTAATCTAAAAAAAATTAATAAAATTTAAATAAATGTCAGAAATATTAACAGAACAAATTGAGAACTATGCACTAAGTGCCAAAGAAAAACCAAAAGTATTGTTCTCTAATGTAGGAATTGTAGGTTGTGGAACAACTGGACAAAGAATTGCCATGATTATTGCAGGTCGTGGAATAGAAGTTATTTTTTTGGAATTAAGTAAAGAGAAAATCAAAGATGTAAAACAAGAATTAGAGGAGGAACTTATAAAAAAAATAGACCACTGGGGAATGACAAAAAGTGAAAAGAAACTAATAATGTCTCGTATAAGAGGAACAACAAAGTACAAAGATTTATCAAATTGCGATTTGGTTATCGAAGCAATTCTATCCAAAACAAGAGAACACAGTATAGCTGAAAGAAAAAAAGTGTTCCGAAAAATCGAACAAAAAGTCAGCGAATATGCAATAATAGCAACAAATTCAACAACAACAGTCATCACAGAACTGGCATCAGAACTGAAACATAAAGGTCGTTGTGTGAGTTTGCATTTTTCTACAACAGCACCATCGGCACGTATAATTGAAGTAGTAACTGGATTATATACAGCACCAGGAGTAATTAAAAATGTGAAAAAGTTTGCAAAATTAATAAATAAAAAAGCAATATTTGTTGAAGAATCTCCAGGATTAGTAAGTGTTCGCATAGGTGTTGCACTTATAAGCGAGGCTTGTGATATATTAATGGAAGGTGTTAGTTCAAAAGAAAATATAGATAATATTGTTAAAAATGGTTTAAGACTTCAACTTGGACCTTTTGAAATGGCAGACAAAATAGGTATAGACAGAGTGTCAAGATGGATGGAAAACCTATATAATGAATTTGGAGATAAAAAATATAAAGCATCTCCGATTATCAAAAAATTAGTCAGAGCAAAACATCTCGGACGTAAAACATGCGAAGGATTTTATAGATACGATGAACACGGAAATAAACTAAAAGACCAAAACAAAACTGTTGAATGTCCACAGTATTTTTAGACTTTTTTTTAGAACCATTTTTAATAAGATAATAGTTGTTAGTGGTTAGTGGTTACAAAATATTAATTCTTTGATTTTCAGTACTTTAATATTTTGATGCGTCTATACTAATATAGAAATTAAGAAACGTAAGTTATTTTTTAAACATTACTTAAGTATTTATAAGAGATGTTTTTTTTACAAAAATTAAATTAAATGAAAATATTAGTTTTAAATTGTGGCAGTTCTTCTATAAAATTTGAACTGTTTGAGATGAATATGAAAGGAATACTTTCAAAAGGTAGGGTTGAGAAAGTTGGTATGAAAGGCTCATTTATGCGACTTCAAAAAAAAAGTGGCGAGTTAGTAAAGTTCGAAGGCGAAATACTCGACCATAAAATAGGTGTCGAATATATACTTGGTGTTATTATTAGTGAAAAACATGGAGCAATTTCATCGTTAAACGAAATCGATGCTGTCGGACACAGGTATGTACACGGTGGAGAATATTTCAAAGAAAGTGTAATTATTGATAATAAAAATATAAAATACCTCGAAAATAATATAGAACTAGCACCTCTGCATAACCCAGCAAATCTAAAAGGAATTATTGCGATGCAGACTCTATTGCCGAAAGTCCCACAAATTGCTGTCTTCGATACTGCATTTCACCAAACAATGCCGATAAAATCTTATATATACGGAATACCTTACTCACTATATAAGAAACACAAAATCAGACGTTATGGTTTTCACGGAACAAGCCACAGATATGTTTACCAAAAAGCATGCGAGAGATTAAAACAAAATCCAGAAGAAAAAAAAATCATAACCTGTCATCTCGGTAATGGAGCATCAATTGCAGCCATAAAGTATGGAAAATCTTACGACACTTCAATGGGTTTTACACCAGTAGAAGGACTAATTATGGGAACAAGAACAGGAGACCTCGACATAGGTGTTGTTACATATATTATGAAAAAAGAAGAAATAGGAAGAGCAACAGTAGGAACATTAATTAATAAATTCAGTGGATTACTGGGAATTACAGGTGTCTCATCAGATGTAAGAGAGATAGAAGAAAAAGCAAAAAAAGGTAAAAAAAGAGCAATACTCGGACTTGATATGTTTGCATATAGAGTAAAAAAATATATAGGTGCATATACAGCTGCTATGGGAGGTGTTGATATTGTTGTATTTACGGGTGGAATAGGTGAAAACTCATCTCTTATTAGGAAAAAAATTTGTGAAGAAATGGAATTCTTCGGAATAAAATTTGACGACAAAAAAAATGAAGTACGTGGAAAAGAACAAATAATTACAGCCGAAGATTCTAAAACAATTGTTATTGTCGTACCAACAAACGAAGAACTTGTTATTGCACAAGACACAGAAATAATAGTAAAAAAATTATCCAAATTAGTAAAAAATAAATAATAAAATACTACAAAATGGCAAAAAGAACAATAGTTACAATGCCTGGTGATGGGATAGGAAAAGCAGTTCTTGATGAAACATTAAGAGTACTTGATGCAGCTGGATTTGAAGCTGATTATAAAGAAGGAGATATTGGCTGGGAGTTTTGGAAAAAAGAGGGAAATCCGTTACCACAACGCACACTTGACCTTATTGCAGAACATAAAATTGCACTTTTTGGAGCGATAACATCAAAACCAAAAGATGAAGCTTTCGATGAACTTGACGATGAATTAAAAGATAAAGGCTTAATTTATTCGAGTCCAATTGTTGGATTAAGACAGCATTTTAATCTTGAAATTTGTGCGCGTCCGTGTAAATCTTATATAGGAAATCCTCTTAATTTTGTTAAACGAGGACTTGGAGATGATATAATTGAACCACAGGTTGATGTTGTTATTTTTAGACAAAATACGGAAGGTTTATATGGTGGTGTTGAGTGGAGCAATCCAAACGAAAGAGTTTATGAAACTTTAATGACTCATCCAAAATTTAGACAAAATTTTGGTCATGTTCCGAAAGAAGAAATCTCGGTATCAACAAGAATCTTCTCAAAAGAAAAAACTGAAAATATATTAAGAGCGGCATTCGGACATGCAAAAAAATATAATTATAAATCGGTTACACTTTGCGAAAAACCAAATGTAATACGTGAAACATCTGGAATGATGTACAAAAAAGCTCTTGAAATTCAAAAAACGGAGTTTCCTGATATTTCTCTCTGGAACACAAATATTGATGCACAAATGATGTGGCTAACTAAAAATCCAGCTGATTATGGTATTATTGTCGCAGGTAATATGTTTGGTGATATCGTTTCAGATGGTTTTGCTGGTTTAATAGGAGGGCTTGGTTTTGCATGTAGCGCTCAGTGGTCGAAAGACGGAGTTGCTGTATTTGAACCAACACATGGCTCGGCACCAAAGTATGCAGATTATGAAACTTCAATTGTTAATCCGATGGCGATGATAGAATCGGCATGTATGATGCTTGATTTTATCGAAGAAGTAAATATTGCCAAAAAAATTAGAAATGCTGTTGCAGAAGTTATAAAAGAAGGAAAAGTTAGAACTTATGATATGTTGAAAATGAGAGGACAACCTGATGTTATTGAAAAAGGAGCCGCCTCGACAAAAGAAATGGCAGATGCTGTTATTGCTAAATTTTAATAAAAAAATGTTGATTAGTGATTTTTTAAATAAATAAAAAAATCACTAATCATTAAAAACTAACAACTAACCACTATGAAAGTAGGTTTATTTTTTGGTTCTTTTAATCCTGTTCACAACGGACATCTGATGATAGCAAATTATATGCTTGAGTTTTCCGATTTAGAGAAGATTATGTTTATTGTCAGTCCTCAAAATCCATTTAAAAATAAAAAAAGTTTATTGCCTGATTATCATCGGCTTAGGCTTATTAATCAAGCAATTGAATATCATAATAAATACATTGCTTCGGATATTGAATTTAAAATGCCAAGACCTTCATATACAATAGATACGCTTGCTTATTTGTCTGAAAGATATCCACAAAAAAACTTTGTTCTTATAATGGGTTCTGACAATTTATATTCGTTCAAAAAATGGAAGAACTGGGAAATTATCCTTCAAAACTATGAGCTTTATGTTTATCCACGTCCAGGATATAAAGATGCCGAACTAAAAACACACAACAAAATTAAATTTATAGATGCTCCACTGATTGAAGTTTCGTCAAGCATGATAAGAAAGGCTATAAAAGAAAAAAAAGATGTCCGTTTTTTTATGCCAGAGAAGTCATACTTATATATGAGAGAGATGCACTTTTACGAAAAATAATAAATAATTTACGATATTTTTCAATATTATTTTTTTATATAAAATCGAAATTAGTAAATTCTACAAGAGCTTTAGGTATTTTGATACCTGTTTTTGTTTGATTATTTTCTATCAAAGCTGCAACAATACGAGGAAGTGCAAGTGCGCTGCCATTTAATGTGTGTGCTTGTCGAGTTCTTTTTTCTCCTTTTTTACGGTAGCGCAATTTTAATCGATTCGTTTGGAATGTTTCAAAATTTGAAACAGAACTAACCTCAAGCCACTTTTTCTGTCCAGCAGAGTAAACTTCAAAATCATAAGTTAATGCAGATGTAAAACCTAAATCTCCACCACAAAGTTTTACTATTCTGTAATGTAGTTCAAGTTTTTTTAGAAGACTCTCTACGTAGTCCACCATTTTTTCAAGTGTTTCGTATGATTTTTCTGGTTCTGTTATTTGAACTATTTCAACTTTATCAAATTGATGCAAACGATTAAGTCCTCTTACTTCTTTACCGTATGAACCAGCCTCGCGCCTGAAACATGAAGAGTATGCTGTCATTTTTATAGGAAGGTCTTCTTGTTTAAGAATTGTATTCCTATACAAATTCGTAACTGGAACTTCAGCTGTAGGAATTAGGTAAAGATTTTCATTTATAATTTTATACATTTGTCCTTCTTTATCAGGCAATTGTCCTGTTCCAAATCCAGATTCTTCATTTATTAAAAGCGGCGGCATAATTTCTTCATATCCTTGTTTTTCTGCTTCACACAAAAAGAAGTTTATTAATGCTCTTTGTAGTTTTGCACCTTTTCCTTTGTAAACAGGAAACCCAGCTCCAGTAATTTTGTTACCAAGTCCAAAATCAATGATATTGAATCGTTTGGCAAGTTCCCAATGCGGTAAAGACTTAAAATTAAATTCCTGTTTTACGCCTGCTGTTCTGATTAATTCGTTATCTTTTTCTAATTTTCCTGAAGGAACTGAAGAATGTGGAATATTTGGAATATTTGTAAGCAATTTGATGAGTTTTATTTTTACTTCTTTTAACTCATTTGATAATGGCTTAATTTTTTCTTTTATTTCCAATGCTTTTTTCTTTACAGTGATAGCTTCTGTATGTTTTCCATTTCTATAAAGAGTTCCAATTTCTTTTGCTATTAATTTAGACTCGGCAAGACAATTATCTAAATCAGTCTGAGTACTTTTTCTTATATCATCGGTTTCAATTACTTTTTCTATTTGTTCCGAAAAATCATAATTTCTTTTTTTTAATAAATTTATTACCGATTCTTTATTTTCTTTTATTTGCTGTAATGTAAGCATAAATAGTATATTTATTAATTATTTGTAACTACACAGTTTTTATAAAATCCTTAAATAAATAACAGATTTATTATGTCCTGTCTATTTACAGTTTTTTGAATTTTATTAAAGTTGAATAATTAAAAACCAAGTATATTTTTTATATACTCTTTTGTTTTACCTGTGATTTCTGCAATTGTATCAACTGTTTTTTTATCATTAAAATAATATCTTAAAACAGAAAT
>JAOZMB010000004.1 GCA_029934515.1 Bacteroidales bacterium | reverse complement strand
AATTACCATTCTGAATTTTTTTGAAGTCACTCTCGCCGTAAGGCATTTTTTTTATCTTTTTCATTTTTTATTAAATTATTAAAAAGTTCTGTATAAAAAACCAAAACTTTTCAAGTTCTTATAAATTAAATATTTTCAGATATATTTGTGTTTTTATTTATACAAGTTCGTCTCAAACGTAAATAAATCATGTTGGTAATTGGCTTTAAACATAAGGCTCATAAAATTTAATACAAAAATAATAAATATATTATTGATAAAAAAAAAATTTTTTTGTAATTATTAATATTATAAATTACATTTGCATTGTCTAAAAAAATTATACTGAACAACTTAATATTTATATAAAATAAATAAAATTAAACATATTCTCATGAAAATTATTTACAGTAATAATAGTTGCAAAAATAATATATAATATTAAAAACACAACAGATTTTTTAACTAATATTATGGGTAGACGCATCAAAATATTTAAGTGCTGAAAATCAAGGAATTAATATTTTCAAAATATTGAATTTTAATGGCTCTAAAAACGATGCGTATGAGCCAATATTATTGATAAAAGTATTATTTTAAATTTGGTAAAATTTTCGCTGATACAACAACCAGAAAAGGCTGTTGTTCGTTAAGACTTTATTGACAAAAATCACAATTTTTTTATATTTCAGTTATTTTTTTAACTGTTGATTTGCATTAGTAATAAAATTTAAACACAAATAAATACTAAAAATGACAAAAGTTTTAATCAATTGGACAGATAAATATTCTGTCGATTATGATGTAATAGATAACCAACATAAAGAACTCGTAGGGATGATAAATAATTTATATGCCTCATTTACAGAAGGGAAAGCGGATGAAATAGTTGAAGATATTTTAAAAGAAATGATAAAATATACAGATTATCATTTTAAGATGGAAGAAAAATATTTTGATAAATACAATTACTCGGATACAAAATTACACAAAGAACAACATAATGATTTTATTGTAAAAGTAACATCTTTTTACAGAGAGTTTAATAATGGAAGTGTAACAATTACTTACGATATAATGAATTTTTTACGTGAATGGCTTTTGACACATATACAAGGTTCTGATAAAAAATATGTTGCTGAATTTAAAAATAAAAATGTAAATATTGTATAATAAATGAAATTAAACACATTCTCAGGAACATTGTTTACAGTAATAATAATTGCTTTGATTATATTTGTTGTGTTCATTACTTTAATTATTCGAAATCAATTCGAACTACAAAAAAGTAATCGAACACAACAAAAATCGTATATAATAGCAGAAGAATTAAGAAAAACATCGGACGACCTTACTCGATACTGTCGATCTTATGTTTCTACTGGAGATACTATCTGGGAAAATAAATATTGGGAAGTTATTGATATCAGAAACGGTAAAAAACCAAGACCAGACGGACATACTATTTCATTACGTGATACTATGAAAAATCTCGGTTTTACGAAAATAGAATTTGATAAATTGAAAGAAGCAGAAGATAATTCAAATAGTTTGGTCTGGACAGAAAAAATAGCCTTTAATGCAATGAAAGGAATTTTTGCAGATAGTGTTAAAAAATTTACAATATCCAGAAAACCAGATGCAGAAATGGCTTGCAGAATAATGTTCGACAAAAAATATCACGATGATAAAAAAACAATAATGAAACCTATTGATGATTTTATTTTAATGCTGAATAAACGAACACAAGAAACAACTGAAAAATTTAATGAAAAATCTTTTAATTTAATATTTATAACATTAATTGCAATCGTTTTAACTTTATTTTTTACTTTTTTTTCTTTTTTTATAATGAAAAAAAGAATTAATAAAAATATCAAAGAATTAAAAGAAAAAACAAAAAAACAAAATATCTTAAATCAAAAACTTTTTGCAAACAGTTTGGAAATAGACCAAAGAAATATTGAAATAAAAGAAAATGAATTTAAAATAAAACAACAATATGAAGAACTGCAAATAACAAAAGAAGAATTACAGCAAAACAATGAAGAACTGAGAACATTAAATGAAGATATTATAATACAAAAAAATATAATCAGTAATAATAATAAACAGTTGGAAATATTGTTGAATAATTTACCAGCACATATTTTTTTCAAAAATACAAAATTAGAGTATATACTTGCAAATAAGTCTTTTAGAAAATTATTTGCAGATAAAGAAAAAACAATCATTGGAAAACGAGACAGTGATTTCCTGAACCAAGAAATTGCTAAAATTTATGAAGATATTGATAAAGAAATTATAAACTCAAAAAAATCTAAATATGATATTACTGAAAAACATACAAACCTGAATAATATTGAATATTATACATCGACTTCAAAAATAATATATACTGATGATAACGGAAATGTAATCGGTATAATAGGAATTGTTCGTGATATAACAGAACGATTTTTATACGAAAAAAAATTAAAACAAAGTAATGAAATTATTAAGAAAGCACATAAAGACATAACAAATAGTATTAATTATGCAAAAACAATACAACAGGCACTTTTAATAAGCAAAAAATTAATTGATAATTATTTAAATGATTATTTTATATTTAACAAACCAAAAGACAGAATAAGCGGAGATTTTTATTATGTTAACAAAATTGGTAAAGACATAACTTTTGCAGTTGCAGATTGCACAGGGCATGGAATATCAGGAGGATTTCTTACAATGCTTGGAATAACATATTTACATGAAATTGTAAAAAATAAAAAAATAGATAACAACGGAAAAGCACTGGATATCTTACGTGAACGCTTCAAAAATACATTTAAAGAATTCGGGTCTAATAATAATAACGGACTTGATATTGCATTGTGTAGCATTGATACGGAAACAAATATTTTGCAATATGCAGGAGCTTACAATCCGCTTGTAATTATACGAAACAATGAATTAATAGAATACAAAGCAACACGTAATCCAATAGGTTTTTATCCAAAAGAAAGAAAATTTAAGAACAATATTATTAAATTACAAAATAATGATTTAATTTATATATTTTCGGACGGATTTCAAGACCAATTCGGTGAACAAGAAAATAAAAAATTCAGCTCAAGAAAATTTAAAGAATTATTAATTAATATTAATAATTTGCCTATTGAAGAACAAGAAAATAAACTTAATAATATTTTTATGAAATGGAAAGGTAAAAATAACCAAACTGATGATATTCTTATCTTTGGAATGAAATTTAAATTCTAAATTCAATATTAATCTTAAAATCATAACTTTAAAAATTTAAAAATGAACTTATTCGGAAAAACATTATCGGAACTTCAACAAATTGTAAAAGAATTAAAATTTCCAAGATATACAGCAAAACAAATATCTGATTGGCTCTACAAAAAAGATATTAAAGAGTTTGACGAGATGACAAATTTGTCGAAGAAAATGAGAAATATTCTAAAAAATAATTATGAATATGGAATATCAAAATATGTAAATGTTCAAGAATCAGCAGATGAAACAAAAAAATATCTCTTCAAAACAGAGAATGAAAAATATATTGAATCTGCATACATTCCAGACAACAAAAGGGCAACTTTATGTGTGTCATCGCAGGCAGGATGTAAATTTGCATGTAGCTTTTGTATGACTGGACAAATGGGTTTTAACGGTAATCTTTCAGCCTGCGAAATTCTTAATCAGATAAAATCACTACCCGAAAAGGACAAACTTACAAACATTGTATTTATGGGTATGGGCGAGCCACTTGATAATATCGATGAGTTGTTAAAAAGTATTGAAATTTTAACTTCTGATTATGGTTTTGCGATTAGTCCGAGACGTATTACTGTTTCAACAATAGGAATTATTGATGGATTGAAACGATTCTTAAACGAAAGTAATTGTAATCTTGCGCTAAGTTTACACACGCCTTTTGAAGATGAACGAAGCAAAATTATGCCTGCTCAGAAGACAAACCAACTGCGAGAATTAATGAGAATTATAAGAAAAATTGATTTTTCGGGACAGAGGAGAATATCTTTTGAATATATTATGTTTCAGGATTTTAACGACACACAAAAACATATAAACGAACTAACAAGACTATTACACGGAATAAAATGTAGATTAAATCTAATACCTTTTCACCAAATCAAAGGAACTAATTTAAAAGGAACAAATTATAAAAATATAGAAATTTTTAAAACAAAACTAAACAGTAAAGGAGTGCTGACAACGATAAGAAAATCAAGAGGAATGGATATTAATGCAGCCTGTGGTTTGTTATATTTTAAAAAATTAAATTCTCAAAAGAAGAAAAATATTGAATAATAAAAGTGAAAATTTAATAATTTATTTTAATTTTATGTCTCGAATTTTATCAATTGACTATGGAAGGAAACGAGTAGGAATTGCCGTTACAGACCCACTACAAATAATCGCAAACGGACTGACAACAGTGCATTCAAAAGATATATTTACATTTTTAGACAATTATTTGTTAAAAGAAGATGTAGAAAAAATCGTAGTCGGCTATCCCGTGAATTTAAGAAACAAGGCAAGTGAAGCATTAATTTATATAAATCCGTTTATTAAGAAGCTTGTAAAAAAATATTCGGAGATTAAAATTGATATTTTTGATGAAAGATTTACTTCAAAACTTGCTGTTAAAGCAATGATTGCTGGTGGGTTACGAAAAAAAGCAAGACAAAATAAAGCACTTGTTGATAAAATAAGTGCAACAATTATTTTGCAATCTTATTTAGAATATTTAAAATTGCAAAAATAAAATAAAAAAATAATGATTTTACCTGTTCATATAATAGGTTCGCCTGTTTTACGTAAGAAAGCAAAAAATGTTGATAGAAAGAACGACTATTTGAAAAAGTTGATTAAAGATATGAAAAAGACAATGCTAAGAGCCGATGGAATCGGACTCGCCGCACCACAGGTGGGACATTCAATTAGTTTGTTTATTGTCAATACCTTGTTACTTGAAAAAGATTATCCAGATTCTGCAAATTTCGAAAGAATTTTTATAAATGCTCAAATAACAGAACTAAGCGATGAATTGATAACTGTAAATGAAGGCTGTTTGAGTATTCCAGATATATCCGAAGATGTAAAAAGAAGTGCCAAAATAACTGTTGAATATCTTGATGAAAATTTTAATCCGCAAAAAGAAAAACTTGAAGGAATAATTGCAGTAATAGTGCAACACGAATATGACCATATAGACGGAATTATGTTCACAGACCGTGTAGCTCCTGTGAGAAGAAAATTTTTAAAAAGAAAGTTAATAAATATCTCAAAAGGTAAATTCGAAAAGAGATATAAATATATTTTGAAAAAAAAATAAAATTATGAAATGCAAATTTTGCAATGCAGAAAATGATAACAAAAGAAAAAGATGTAAATCATGTAATGCACGACTGCAACAGAGAAGTAATTTGTCGAAAAGCGATTATAAAAATCTGAGTAATTACATAAAAAGCATAGAGCAAGTAATTAAAAAAGCAAAAAAAAAATCAATAATTACAACATCAAGTTTTTTGTTAATATCACTACTCGCACTAACTATATTTAGCAGATATATACACACATTATTTGCAGGAGATATTTTTACTGAAATTATTGCATTTGTTTCACTTGGATTGATTATTTTTTCAACATTCGGAAATGTAATGAAACATTTTGTGAAAAAAGCTATGATAAATAAATATTACGAAAAAATTTATTACAATATTGAAGATTATCTTAAAGAAATGAACTACAAAGTAATAGATATGAAATCTGTTGCTTATGACGTATTGGAAAAAAAATCGCCACTATTAAAATATCTTAATGACTTTGATATGTTACATTCGCCAGGTTTCCAGTACCAAGAATTTCAAAACAAAAAAGATTAACGTAAAACAACCTTTCAGGTTTGAGATTCGAACAAATAAATTCATTAATTTAATAATATTTTTTTATCTTTGTTATTATTTTTTATAAATTTCTATTAAATTTTTACCAACATGTTAAAAAACACTACCAAATTATTATTTGTTTTTATTATTGTTTTTTTTATAATAGCAATAAGTTTAACCTCATGTAATGACGATGACAATGAAAATAACACAACAAATGACACAGATATAACTGAAATAATTGACAGCTCAGATAATAATCAAAAGTTCTCGGAGATAGTTTATTCTATTCCTAAGGAAACATCTTATTTGCAAAATAGTAATGATTTTATTTTAGATATTTTTTTCCCGATAGGCTGGTCTGAAGACGGTAAATTTGCATATATATATGAGCCAGTTGATGAAGCAACAGGATATTATTTTTTTACTTTTGAGATTAAAGATATGAAAAATAATGAAGTCATCTGGACTTGGGAGATAGGAAAAAAAGACGAAATATATGAAGGCTCTGTAAAAGATATCTGGAACAAAAATAAAGATGAATTTAGAAAAATATTAGTCAAAAATAAAATTGTGCAAAACAAAGATTTTAAATTAAAACAGTTTCCTATTATTGATAAAGGAAAAACATACAATCTTGTTGAAAGTATTAAATACCGAAAAACAACAAATGATTTTGGTTTTGATATAGTTAGAAGTGCTGAGTTTAAATTAAAATCAAAAAGCAAAAAAATGAAGACTGTTTTTGAGAAGAAATATTCAGATGATATGATATTAAATGTTGCAATGAATACATATTTGAAAAGCCCTTTTGAAAACAGAATAGCTACAATAGTTACAAAACAAATATGCGGATACGAAGGCCCGCCACATGTTGTTATGTTTGATATTGTTGGATTTGCACTTGATTTTTAAACAAAAAATATTTACAAGAAATTAAAAAAAACCTTATTTTATGGAAATTTCAGAACACAAACTTAAAGGTGAAAATGTAAGAAAAGCAGTATGGTCAAAAAATCATAGTGGTAAATTTAGTGCAGGTATGCCAGATACTGTTATAGTTCATTACACAGCAGGACCTTATAGAGCTTCATTGAATACTCTAACAAATCCACGTGTTAGTGCGTCAGCACATATTCTCGTAGACCGTGACGGTTCGATAACGCAATTAATACCGTTTAATGTTATTGCATGGCACGCTGGAAGAAGTGCTTATAAAGGAAGGTCGGGATTTAATAAATATTCTATTGGAATAGAAATAGTGAACTCAGGACCAGTTAAAAAAAGTGGAAATGTTTATCGCTCATGGTTTGGAAGTGCTTATAATCCGTCTGATGTTATTGAAGCTGTACACAGAAATCAAACGCGTTCTAAATATTGGCATATATACACAGAGGAACAAATACAGGCGGTAACTGATCTGTGCAGAGTTCTTATCGAAGAGTATAAAATAGAAAATATATATGGACACGAAGAAATTGCACCTAAAAGAAAAACAGACCCTGGTCCAGCTTTTCCATTAGACAGAATGCGTGAACAACTACTCGGAACGAATAGAGCAGAAGAAGGCGAAGAAGAAATACCCGAATTGGGTAGAGTTGCAGTGAATAATCTTAACATTAGAAGCGCACCAAAAAATTCAGGTGCAAAAGTTGCAAGACCTTTGAAAATAGGCTCGAAAGTAAAAATCCTTGACGAATCAAACGGATGGTACAAAGTTACAACAGAAATTGAAGGTTGGGTATCCGGAAAATATATTGAATATGAAAAATAATATATCATGAACAGACGCTGGTTAATTACAATAGGAATAATCGTCCTGGCATTAATAGTTATAGGAGTTCTATACGAAAAAGGTTTGCTTAATTTTGAATGGCAAGAGCTTACAATGATATTCGCAGCGCTTGCAGGTCCTTATGCCTTCATTAAAGGAAAACTGATAAAGGATAAAAGAGCAATGGAGATATTAAAGAAACAAGAGGTCAGAATAGAAAATGAAGCTGTGCATCGTAGTGTAACAGACGAAGCTATTGAAGAAAAACAAAAAAAAATAGAACTCTTGAATAAAGAACTCGAACTTGCCGAAAAACGTATAGAAATTATAGAAATGAAAAAAAAGAACGTAGATAAGGAAGTTAAAGAAATGACAGTAGAAGAATTACAGGACGAGGCAGTAAATTATTTTGGAAGTTAAAAAAACGGTGTCCAAATTTATTTTTTTGGACACTATTTTATCGTTAGAAATAATTTATATAAAAGTATGCAAATAATATAGAAACACAGCAAAATATAATTTTATTAAAATGATAAAAAAAATAATTATAATTTTTAGCCTGCTTTTTGCAACTTATTGTTCTTTTGGACAACGATTCCCATTACCTGTACTTTCGGGAGATTCTTTAAAAATATTTTCTAGTTATAGTCCGAAAATGATGCACGTAGTAAATGATACTCTTTGGATATTAAAGAACAGTCAATTTCGAAACGCTATCGTAAAAGCAAAAAAATTAGAGCTATCAGAATTACAGAATAAAGAACTGAAAAAAAAAGTTGTTATATTAAAAGATATTAGCAAAGAAAAGGATAGTCTTATTTCTATAATGATAAAAGACCGAGATTATTACAAAAAAGACTGGAAAGAATGCGAAAAAGATTTGAAAAAAACTCTCAAAAGAAATAAAAGAAAAACAATTTATACAAGATTGCTTGCCGTTGGAATACCGGTAGCTTTTGTTGCAGGTTTTTTTGCTGGAAAATAAAAATCTGAACCTTAAAATATACAATTTATATTATAAATTGTTGTTGTATTTAACGATGAGAAAAACATGATTAAAATCATAATAAAAATGTTGTTATAATATATTTTGTTTTTAAAATATAATTTTATATTTGTACAATTATTTTTCTATATATAAAACAATATAAGATATGAACCCGAAAGTAAAAATATTCATGGATGAAGTTATCGCAAAGAATAAAGGCGAAAAAGAATTTCATCAGGCAGTAGAAGAAGTGGTAGAATCGGTGATTGATTTTATTGATGAAAACCCAAAATACAGAGAAGCTAAAATTCTTGAAAGAATGGTCGAACCAGAACGAGTAATACTTTTTAGAGTTCCATGGGTCTCAGATGATGGTGAAATACAAATAAATAGAGGATACCGTATAGAAATGAACAGTGCAATAGGACCATATAAAGGTGGACTTCGTTTCCATCCTACTGTTTATCTTGGTCTATTAAAATTCCTTGCTTTTGAACAAACTCTTAAAAATGGTTTGACAACATTACCAATGGGTGGTGGTAAAGGAGGTTCAGATTTCGACCCAAAAGGAAAATCAGATGCAGAAGTTATGAGATTTTGTCAAAGTTTTATGACAGAATTACAACGACATATCGGACCAAATACTGATATCCCAGCGGGAGACCTTGGAGTCGGAGGACGTGAAATAGGATTCCTTTACGGACAATATAAACGCATTAGAAATGAATTCACAGGAGTACTTACCGGAAAAGGACTCGAATGGGGAGGAAGTCTTATCAGACCAGAAGCAACTGGGTACGGAACTGTTTATTTTGCACAAGAAATGCTTGCAATAAAAGGTGATACTATTAAAGGTAAAAAAGTTGCTGTATCAGGGTTTGGAAATGTTGCTTGGGGAACAGTCCAAAAAGTAAGCCAACTCGGTGGAATTGTTGTAGCTATATCAGGACCAGACGGATACATTTATGTGCCAGAAGGAATAACTGGAGATAAAATTGAATATATGCTCGAACTACGTGCAACAAATAATGATATAATTCAACCTTATGCAGAAAAATTTGGAGTTGAATTCTTTCCAGGTAAAAAGCCTTGGGAACAAAAAGTAGATATGGCGTTCCCGTGTGCAACTCAAAACGAGCTAAACGAAACTGATGCTAAAAACCTAGTAGATAATGGAGTGATTTGTGTATCCGAAGGTGCGAATATGCCTTGTACACCAGAAGCAATTGCTATCTTTCAAAAAGCAAAAATCCTTTATGCTCCAGGTAAAGCATCAAATGCAGGAGGAGTTGCAGTATCTGGACTCGAAATGAGTCAAAACTCACTGCGTTTCAGCTGGACAAGAGAAGAAGTAGACGAAAAATTAAAAAGAATAATGTCTGATATTCACTTATCTTGTATGAAATACGGAAAAATCAATGATGATTATATTGATTATGTTAAAGGTGCAAATATTGCTGGATTTGTAAAAATAGCAGAAGCGATGCTAGCACAAGGATTAGTGTAAGTTGAATAAAAAATAATTAATTTAATTTTAATTTATAAAAAAAAGCTTAAGTAATTGACAATTCTAAATTACTTAAGTTTTTTTTTATTATTTATTGTAATAATTAACTGTTAAATTTTTAAATAAAATAAAACTATGGAAAGTTATATTCAGAAAGCTATTGAGATGATAATGGAGTACGGGCCCAAAGTTCTATTAGCTGTTGCGGTTCTTATAATAGGTTTTGTAATTGTTAATAAACTTGTAAAACTGAGTGATAAATTGATGAGGAAAAAAGCAACAGACAAATCACTGATACCGTTTATTAAAGGTCTAATAAATATTTTGCTAAAGGTATTAATACTTATAAGTGTTGCTGATATTGTTGGAATAGCAACGACTTCATTTGTGGCGATAATAGGAGCTGGAGGTCTTGCTATTGGTCTTGCTTTGCAGGGAACACTTGCTAATTTTGCTGGTGGAGTACTTATTTTAATTTTTAAACCATATAAAGTTGGCGATTTAATCGAAGCTGAAGGATATACCGGTAACGTAAAAGAAATTCAAGTTTTTGTAACAACATTATTGACACCAGATAATAAAACTGTAATCATTCCTAATGGTACAATATCAAACGGAAATATTACAAATTACACAACAGAAGGAAAAATTAGAGTCGACCTTAAAATTGGTATTTCTTACTCTGCAAATATAAGAACTGCAAAAAAAGTTTTGACTGAAACAATGAAAAAAAACCCAAAAGTTTTGAAAGACCCAATGCCTTTTGTTGGTGTCGTTGGACTTGGTGGAAGCTCAGTAGACCTTGCCGTACAACCATATTGTGATCCAGATGATTACTGGAATGTTTATTTTGATATATACCAAGCCTGTAAAGAAGCACTTGATGAAAATAATATCAAAATTCCATTTCCTCAAATGGATGTTCATTTGAATAAATAATAGAAATGTAAATTTTAATTTTTTTTATACATATAAGACAAACGCATCAAAAATAAATCTATACTTGATTTTTTCAGTATTTAGATATTTTGATGCGTTTTACTCATTATTAATACCAACAAAATTATAATATGAGAAATAAAATTAACATACAATATCACAAAACTAAATACGATGAGTTAATGTTGGGGTCTTTTGATAAAAAACTTTGTTTGCTTGATTTCAGATATAGGAAAAATAAAAATACAGTTAATAATAGAATCAAAAAAGGTTTAGATGCTTATTTTGTCGAAAAAGACGATAATATTTTACAAAAAACAAGAACACAACTTGATGAATATTTTAATTGTAAAAGAAAATATTTTGATATTCCATTGTTAACAGTAGGAACTATTTTTCAGAAAAGTGTTTGGAAGGAACTTATAAAAGTACATTACGGAGAAACATCTTCCTACAAAAGAATCGCAGAAAAAATAGGTAATAAAAAAGCGGTAAGAGCTGTTGCTGGAGCAAATGCGGCAAATTCAATAGGTTTAATTATTCCATGTCATCGTATCATTGGCAATAATGGTGCACTTGTTGGATATGCTGGAGGATTACCTTTAAAAAAACGATTATTAAGATTAGAGAATAATTGTTTTAATAATAAAACACTATTCTAAATAATGAAATAAAAAAATAAATTTTTAAAGATATTTGGCATTTATTGAGTCCTCTGTTTTATATATATTTAATGAAAATAACAGAAAATTCGTAGCATCTTCATTATAATTTATAATGTAAGAGTTGTACCAATTATTTAAAAAATAATCTAATTTATAACATGTTTCTTTTGAATCATTGATATAATTATGTTTTATTTTATTAAATTTTTTGATGAAATTAGAGTGTTCTTTTTTTAGTTCTAATAAATATGGATAAGAATAACTCTTATACAATAGTTCTTCATCAGTAAAATAATCTTCTATACAAAAAATAAATTTATAAAAAAAATCAGACAGATTTTTACTATTATACGTCTCATTTTCAATTATATTTGAAAGCAAATTAATTGTTTTTTTTATCTTTTTGTGATGATTGTCGATACTTTTTATTCCTATTTTTGAAATTTTTACACTCATATTTTATTAATTTTAATGTTTGCAAAAATTAGAAATAATTTAAAACAAATTAATGATAAAAATCAGTTATCAATTTCTTGTGTTAAGATTAACTTAATTATTTAAAATAAATTGTAATTTTTATAAAACTTAAATTACATTTGCAAAAAATATTTTTTAATTAAAAATTAAAATACTTTTAGTGTAAAACGCAACAAAATCCGTGAAATATCCGTATAATCAGCGTTCTTCTGCGTTCCTATTTATCGGAGTAATAGGAACACAGATAAACACTGATTTTTTTTTGATGCGTTTGCCATAACATACTTTATGAATTTTAAAATATAAATAATAATGAAAGTTCTAAAAAAAATATACGAATATATTGCACCGTATAAATTGTACGCCGTAGGAAATATTGTTTTTAATATTATACAGGTTATTTTTTCGCTCTCTGCGCTTGTACTTGTGATTCCTTTTTTAAGCATATTATTCGAACAACAAGAACTTATTACAATAAAACCGAATTTTGAGTTTTCGATTGATTCATTAACCCAAAATTTTAACTATTATATAAGTCAGGTAATTATTGAAGAAGGTAAGCCATCAGCATTGCTTTTTGTTAGTTTTATTGTAGTTATTGTTGTTGCATTAAAAAATATATTTCGTGTAACTGCAAATTTCTTTATGGCTCCAATAAGAAACGGAATTGTAAAAGATATTAGAAATAATATTTTTACAAAAATACTTTATTTACCAATATCTTATTATTCAGAAGAGCGGAAAGGAGATATTATTTCGCGAATATCCAACGATGTAAAAGAAATTGAATGGTCAATAATGAAATCAATAGAAGCATCATTCAGAGAGCCATTTACAATAATATTTTTTCTTGGTACATTAATCTGGATGAGTCCAGAGTTAACTATTTTCTTATTATTATTATTGCCATTAAGTGGTGTAATAATAGGCTTTGTGGGACGTACTCTGAAAAGAGATTCCAAAATAGCACAGACACATCTCGGCGAATTACTATCTAATATAGAAGAAACACTATCTGGAATAAGAGTAATAAAAGCATTTACAGCTGAGCAAAAAACCGAGCAAAAATTTAAAAAATTAAATAATGTTTACACAAAAGTAATGAACAGATTAACACGAAAGAACTATGTTGCTTCTCCGCTTAGTGAACTGCTCGGAGTTATAGTCATGGTGTTTATAATGTATTACGGAGGTTCGCTTGTTCTTAACAAAGAGAGCAGTTTAACTCCACAAGAATTTATAGGTTTTATAGCAGTTTTTTCGCAAATAATTCCGCCAGCAAAAGCATTCTCAACAGCATATTACGAAGTAAGAAAAGGATTAGCATCAATTGAACGTGTTAATAAAATACTTATTGCAAAAGAAAAAATACCTGAAAAAAAAGATGCAATTCCAATCAAATCTTTTAATTCTAAAATAGAATTTAGAAATATATATTTTAAATATGATGAAAAATATGTTCTTAAAGATATTAATATAACATTAGAAAAAGGTCAAACTATTGCACTTGTAGGGCAGTCTGGTTCAGGAAAAACTACGCTTGTAGATTTATTACCAAGATTTTATGACATCCAAGAAGGAGAAATATTAATTGATAATATAAATATTAAAGACCTTAGAATAAAAGAACTACGAAATTTAATGGGAAATGTAAACCAAGAACCTATTTTGTTTAATGATACATTTTACGAAAATATTGCTTTCGGTGCAAAAAACGTTTCAGAAAAAGAAATAATTAAAGCCGCAAAGATAGCAAATGCACACGGATTTATTACAAAATCAGAAAAAAAATATCAAACAAACATCGGAGACGGAGGAACAAAATTATCGGGTGGACAACGCCAAAGACTGAGCATCGCAAGAGCAATACTTAAAAACCCACCAATAATGATACTCGACGAAGCAACATCAGCATTGGACACAGAATCCGAAAAACTTGTACAACAGTCTCTTAACGAACTAATGAAAAATAGAACATCAATAGTAATCGCACACAGACTATCGACAATAAAAAATGCAGACGTAATTTGCGTACTCGATGAAGGAAGAATTATCGAACAAGGAACACACGAAAAATTAATATCAAAAAACGGAACTTACAAAAAACTTTATGAATTACAGTTTTTTTAGAAATTAATGTAATATATTGACTAACACAAATTTAAAATTCTAAAAATATTTATGAAAAATAAAAAAGCTTTAATTACTGGAATTACTGGACAAGACGGTGCTTATTTGGCTGAGTTCTTATTAAAAAAAAATTATGAAGTTCATGGTATAAAAAGAAGGAGTTCATTATTTAATACAGATAGGATTGACCATTTATATCAGGATCCACATATCAAAAATAGAAATTTTATCCTGCACTATGGAGACCTAACAGATTCTTTGAATTTAACAAAAATAATCCAAGATGTACAGCCTGATGAAATATATAATTTGGCGGCAATGTCGCATGTTAAAGTTAGTTTTGATACGCCAGAATATACAGCAAATGCAGACGGACTAGGAACATTACGTATATTAGAAGCAGTGAGACTTTTGAATCTTGTTGAAAAAACAAAGATATATCAAGCATCAACTTCGGAATTATACGGTGAAGTTATGGAAATACCACAAACAGAAAAAACACCGTTTTATCCTCGCTCACCTTATGCAGTAGCAAAAATGTATGCCTACTGGATAACAGTCAATTACAGAGAAGCATACGGAATACATGCAAGCAATGGAATTTTATTTAACCATGAAAGCCCTATTAGAGGCGAAACTTTTGTTACAAGAAAAATAACAAGAGCACTCGCAAGAATCGTACTCAGACTACAAGAAAAACTGTATCTTGGCAATCTATCAGCAAAAAGAGACTGGGGACATGCAAAAGATTATGTTCGTGCAATGTACCTAATACTACAACAGGACAGTCCAGACGATTATGTTATTGCAACTGGAATAACAACAGAAATAAGAGAATTTGTAAGAAAAGCCTTTAAGGTATTAAATATTGATATCGAATTTAAAGGAAAAGGAAAAGACGAAAAAGCTTTTATTGTTTCATGTAAAAACTCTGAATACGAACTACCAAAAGGTAAAATTATACTTGAAGTTGACCCACAATATTTCAGACCAACAGAAGTCGATTTATTGATTGGAGATGCTTCAAAAGCTCGAAAGAAACTTAATTGGAAACTTAAATACGATTTAGATGATTTAATAAAAGATATGATTTATTCTGATATTAAATTAATGAAAAAAGAACAATTCCTAAAAGAAAACGGATATGAAATTTTAAATTATTATGAATAAAAAATCTAAAATATATATTGCTGGACATAAAGGAATGGTTGGCTCCGCTATTTTGCGAAATCTAAAAAATAAGGGATATAACAATATTATATTCAGAACTTTTTCGGAACTTAATCTAAAAAATCAACAAGCTGTTACTGATTTTTTTGAAAAAGAAAAACCTGAATACGTCTTCCTTGCGGCTGCAAAAGTCGGAGGTATTGCGGCAAATAATGTTTATAGAGCTGAATTTATATACGATAATTTACAGATACAAAATAATGTAATTCATAGCTCGTACAAAGCAGGAGTAAAGAAACTTCTTTTTCTTGGAAGCTCATGTATTTATCCCAAAAATGCAACACAACCACTAAAAGAAGAATATTTATTAACATCAGAATTAGAGTACACAAATGAACCTTATGCAATAGCAAAAATAGCTGGAATAAAAATGTGTGAATCTTATAATATTCAATACAAAACAAATTTTATTGCTGTAATGCCAACAAATCTTTATGGTTCGAATGATAATTATGATTTAGAAAAATCTCATGTTTTGCCTGCAATTATGAGGAAAATACATATTGGGAAATGTCTTGAAGATAATAATTGGGAAGCAATAAAATCTGATTTAAATAAAAATCCTATTAAAGGAATTAATGGAAAAAATAGCAAAAAAGAAATAATTAATGTTCTATCTGAGTTTGGAATCAAACATATATACAAATCAGAAAAACCAAGAACGGAAATTACTCTTTGGGGAACAGGAAATCCATACAGAGAATTTCTTAATGTAAACGATATGGCTGATGCCTGTGTGTTTGTTATGAAAAATATAAATTTTGATGAAATTAAAGGAAAATCAAAAGATATAAAAAATACTCATATTAATATTGGCTGTGGCGAAGATATTAGTATTAAGGAACTTGCATTAAAAATTAAAAATATTATTGCTTATTCAGGAAAAATAATTTGGGATATTTCTAAACCAGACGGAACTTTTAGAAAATTATTAGATGTCAATAAAATAAAAAATCTTGGTTGGTATCCTAAAATTTCACTTAACAATGGAATAAAAAAAATATACGAAAATTACAAATTATAATATCTTTTTGTAAATATTAAAGTCGGCAAGGTTCAAACACCGAACCGACTTTATTGTTAATTTTAAAATAATTATTAATATTATTTTTACTGTTTTATTAAGATTTATTAATCTTCCTACTCTTCTTCTATCCAATTGCTGTTTAATAATCCTAATTTTACGGCAAGTTTTACTGTTGTTTCAGCTCTTTTTACAACTGGTGGGTCTATCATTTTTGTACCTATTGAAATAACGCCAAGTCCTTTTTCTTTTGCATCTTCAAAAGCTATAATAATCTTTTTTGCTCTTTCGATTTGGTCTTTCTCTGGTGCAAAATTTTTGTGTATTGGATTTATTTGTCGTGGATGAATACAGCCCATTCCTTCAAAACCGAGTGCTTTTGACGTTTGAACATTTAAACATAAACCTTCTTCATCGGCAACATCAGAGAACACAGAATCTATGGCTTGAACACCAGCCGCCTTACAAGCATTTACCAAACGAGTACGTGCATAAAGCGATTCCTTGCCTTCTTTTGTTCGTCTGACTCCTAAATCTGCCGTAAAATCTTCTAAGCCAATTGCTACTGCAACAACATTATCAGAAGCAGTTGCTATCTCAAAAGCTTTCTCAACTCCAAGTGCGCTTTCTATTATAGGCATGTAATAAACTGGATATTTGAAACCATGTTTTTTTCTTTCAGCCTCAACAGCATCATCAACTTGTTTAATTTGTTTGGAACTTTCGCATTTAGGTATCAACAAAAGATTAACATAATGTCTCACAACAAATTTAATATCATCGAGTCCGTTTGGTAATTGATTAATACGAACCATCCTTTCTGCTTTATAAAAATTCACTGCTCTAAGAGCATTTCTTATCAGAAGTTGTGCTTCTGATTTTTTGACATGTGCCACAGAATCTTCGAGGTCAAGAATAATTCCATTAGGTTGATGAATACCAGCATTTATCATCATACTTGGTGTATTGCCAGGCAAATAAAGCCGCGAAAACCTAAATCTATCTCTCAACGTTTGATATTTATTTGCATCAAGCATATCAAGCAAGAACTCCTTCTCTGTACCAGTAGCCTGTCTCACAACAGATTCTATGCGAGCTGCAATTGTGAAATCCAACGCTCCTGAATCCTCAATAGTAATTAACGCATTTTTAATACCAAAAAAATCCAATTCCTTTCTACAAAGTTCTTTTATTGCATCACCATACATCACACCAACTTTACTTTGTAAATTTATACTTATCCCGCCTGATTCTTTCGGCTCAAAAGTTACATAGCAATCAGAACGTACACGTCCACCCTTGTTGCCTGCTGTAAATTTTAAATTTTTCATAAAAAAAATTTTGTTTGTTTCAGTACAAATGTATTATTTTATATTTGAAAAAAAATATAAATTTTATAAATAAATAAAAAAATGACAAAAGAAGAAAAAATATCAGCTATATATCAGATATTCAGTCCATCGGCACCTATCAAAAATATAAATTTATTTGCTGGAAGGAATAAACAAATTTTTAATATAAAAACAGCAATCGAAGAAAATGGACAACATGCTATAATGTACGGGAAAAGAGGAGCCGGAAAAACATCACTTGCAAACATACTAAACCAAGTATTTACAAATGTTTTTATTGCTAAAATAACATGTAACAGAACAGATAACTATATGTCGCTTTGGAATAAAATGACAAGAAAAGTGAAATATTATAGGTCGAAATATGAAATTGGATTTAACACATCAGAAAAATCCGAACTTGTTCAATTAATATTACCTAAAAAAAACTTTATAGATACATCAGATGTAGAAGAATTATTTATTGAAATTCAGAGTCCTATATTACTTGTTTTTGATGAATTTGATTGTGTGAGCAGTAATGAAACAAAAATAATGATGGCAGATACAATAAAATCATTTTCTGATAATGTTCCTAATGTTACATTGCTGATAATTGGTATTGCTCGAAATATTGCTGATTTAATAGGATATCATCCTTCGCTAGAACGATGTATAAAACAAATAAAATTACCAGTTATGACACGACATGAAGCTGAATTATTAATTAGCAGAAATTTACAATCGCTGAGACTAACTATAAGCAAAAATATTGTTGAAAAAATTATTGAATACTCGTCTGGATTTCCTCATTATATACACTTGTTGTGTAAATTTGCAGCATACAATACTGTTGTAAATAACCTCAACAAAATAACAAAAAAACAATTTGATTATGCTGTTAAGATGAGTATTAAAAACTCCGAACACAGTCTTAATACGTCTTATTCGCTTGCCGTGAAATCTGCTGGTAGCAAAAACAAATTCGAAGATATTGTTTATGCCTGTGCAATTGTTGAACCAGATGAATCAGATACTTATACAATTGAAAAAGTACTTGACAAATATAATGCAATTACAAAAACAAAAACACAAGAAGAAGCAATTAGATACAATATTGGTATGCTCTGTCGTCCAGAGAGAGGCAAAATTCTTGAAAGAACAGGAAGTACTCGAAAACGTAAATATCGTTTCAAAAATCCGTTGATGAAAGTATTAATAAAATTAAAAAAACATAATTAAAAAATTAATACTTGGCACAAAATTTGTATTAATTTGGTAAATAAATATTAAAGTTCTTTTTTATGAAAAATGCCGTTATTTTATAGAAAAGAGCTGTTTTTTTTAATAATATTACATTTGGCACAAAATTTGTATTAATTTGGTAAACAAATATTAAAGTTCTTTTTTATGAAAAATGCCGTTGTTTTATAAAAAAGAGCTGTTTTTCTTAATAATATTATACTTGGCACAAAATTTGCAAGAGAATAGTAGGAAAATGTAAAGTTTTGTTTTTGTAAAAATATAATTATTTTAAAGCAGAAACAGCACGATTAAAAAAATTAGATTTTTGTTTTTTGTTAGAGTGTAAGACGTTATATGGACATTGAGATGAACTTTGTGGGATATTTTTGTTGTCAATATTATTTTTCGCAAAAATAATTCCCCTGGCATTGTCAAATGAAGAATATTGTGGTGAAGGAATATCCTCGCTGTTTCTTAGTGCGCGCTTAATTTCCCGACAAATATCATGAATTGTCAGAGTAGCTTTATTATTATTTATGCCGTTATAAATAATATCAATTAGTTTAGCTGTAAAACATGTTGGCAGTTCCTTATTTCCAACTGGATATCTTGCCGTATTGTCTTTTGATGTTGAACTAACAACATAAGTATTTTCAATTGAATTGAATTGCCGTTTAGATTTTGATATAACTTTTCGCATTGAATAGTGAACCGCCCCACTGTAACAAGAATCTACGATAACAATTTTTTTCCCAGCTCTTGAACCTTCAATAATCTCTGAAAAACGGTCAACATGAATACCATCAGCTTCAAGATAATTATTAGTTGTATCCCCCGCAGATAAATACAGATTAAAATTTTGTGTACTTATAATTCCGTGTCCCGAATAATAAACCAATAAAGTATAGTTGTGATTTTTTGCTTCTGTTGCGGCTTGCATCAACCTTCGTTCAATATCTGTTTTGTTCTCATTAAGTGAAATCGTTATATCTTTTTTGTTTATATGTAAAGCATAATTCGACAGCAAAGCTTTTTCTAACAATTTTATATTTTTTTTGACATTAGGAATTGAGCTGAGCGAAGTATCGTTTTTATATTTCGATATTCCTATCAGTAAAGCTTTAACAGAATGTCTGTCAGATTTTGCTTTATGAATGCTTGCCGTTGCCAATTATCCCTATTTTTTTTAGAAATAGTAGTCTGTTAATATTTAGCAAATATATAAATAAATAAACTCAAATGTAAACCTTACTTTACATTATGTAAAGTAAGGTTTACATTTAAAGGCAAACAACTATTGATTCTTGAATGTAAAGTTTACTTTACATTCAAGAATCGACAGCAATTTATTATGACAATATGTTGAATAATAACATATTGTAAAATAAAAATATCTATGAAAAATATATAGTTATTATGGAGAGTGATAATTTTCCACAATTAAAAACATGTTGTATAACATGTTTTTTTTTTGTAAAAAAATATGGTTTGATGAAATTCAAAATATCAACAATAAAATTTATAATTATTTTATAATTCTTCTTATTCCAAAAAATCTTTTTTTGTAGTATCTCTGGTTGAGGTCAGAAATAGTTATACCTCTTCTTCTTGATGTTGCTGAGTGTATAAATTTTATATTTCCGTTATTGTTAGACAAAACAATTCCTACATGACCTATACGACGTCGATTCCAGCTTCCGAATATTATTACATCTCCTTTACGGCAATTTTTTTTACTTATACGTGTGCCAAAATTTCTGTAAGACCTTGATGAGCGTGGTACTTCGTAACCAAAATTATTTAGCACATATTTTACAAAACCAGAACAATCAAAACCTGTTCTTGGACTTATACCTGCTCTTCTATATCTAATACCAATATGTTTTTTTGCAAATCTAATTACACGATTAAGCTTAGTATTCAAATCAGCACTTATTGATATATCTGTTGTATCGTTGTATGTTGTTGTATCGTTCTGATTAGACAGATTTTTTATTTTTTTTCTTCTTTTCTTCCTTCTTTTTTTCTTTTTTTTGATAGGTTTGACAGGATTGACAGAATATTTTTTCTCTTTTTGTTTACTAATTTTTTTATTCCTATCGAATTCGTTTTCAAAATCTGTATGTAATGTGTCAAGTTTTAGGTATGGATTTTTGTATGTTTCAAGTGAAAGCTTTGTTTGATTTTCATTTATTTTTTTTGTCAAAATAAATGAAGGTAGGAATATTATAATAAGTATTAAATATTGTATTGATATATTTTTTATAATACGTGTTCTTAATAAATTTGTGGGATTTATAAATATATATATATCAAAAAAATTTATAAATTTTTTACGCATGTACCAAAAAAAGAATTTTATTACATTTTGCGAGTCATAAATCGAGAGTTGAATATTAATTATTCTCAGTCCTTCTGGATTTGTATATAAAAGGTCTTGATATTTTTTTTGAAATTTTTTGTTTAAAACATCTAAAAGTTTATTCATAGTTCAAAGAAAAATTATTATAATAAAATTTGTCAAAATTACTATCTTGTTTGTAATATACAAGTTTTTTTTTGAAAAATCTTTATAATTTTAAGCAAAATGTAACAATAATCGCATCACAAACATAATTACGATGTCTTAAACCATTTGCTCTGTGCCCTCATAACTTGTTCTATAAGGTCGCGCACACATCCAGCACCAGCTGATTTATCTGAAATATAATGAGAAATATTTTGAATCTCTTCGACAGCATCAGATGGACAAGTGGCAATCCCAGCCTTTGAGAGTACTTCAAAATCTGGAATATCATCACCCATGTATAATATCGTTTCCGGTTTCAAATTATATTTTAAATAAAAATCCTTAAAATCATCTAACTTATTGATTGAAGAAAGATAAACATCTGTGATTCCAAGCATATTAAATTTTTTCTTAACCGATTCTGAACTCCCTCCAGTTATAATTCCTATAATAAAACCCTTCTTAATAGCTGTTTTTAATGCAAATATATCTTTAACATTAATAAGCCTCATTGATTCTCCATTTGAATGGAGTATTATATTCTTCGAAAATACTCCATCAACATCAAATACAAATGCTTGAATATCTTTTAATCGCTCCTTAAAATTATCCATTATATTATTATTATTTTAATATTCTACTTTACAATATAAAAATTTCACTGCTTGCAAATTTATGTAAATTTGTTTTAAATCGTTAAGTTTCAAACAATCAAATCCATCAGAAACAAAATATTCGTATTTCTCGTTTTCTAATTTTTTGAGGACAATAAACTTCCAAAGTTCTCCGATAATATAACCGCCTTTTATTTCGTTTGTATTATTCAATGTTGTGGCTGTAAGCATAGCTGCAAGAACTTGGAACTCTGGATTTCCTTTCGGATTTATAGAACGTTTGTATTCCTGCAAGAAAAAGTAAGGTGTTTTAGGAACAGAAATTCCAGTTGCAATAGAAAAATCTGGTTCTCCGCTTAAAAAATAACCGTTCAATTTGCATTTTATTTTGTATCCGTACCAATCTTTTATGTACTTATTCTGGAATTTTATTTTGTTCAAAATAGGAGCTATAAATTTTGTTGTTAAATTTTGCTCGTTGTAAAATGTCAAAAATAGTTCGTTCTCTTCAATTAGGTTCTCCAAAAAGTTATTCTCATTTTCTGATAATTTGTATTTGTAATCAAACCATTTATTAAACTTATTTTTATTTGAAACCCGCTCTATATCAACAATTTCCATTAATTTTTCTATTGTTGAGTTTCCAAAAGACAAATTTTTTTCTTTTTCTTTCGATAGATTTTTTTCATTTATTAGCCATTCATCATATTTTTCTTGTTTGATATTAGCAATTTTTATTAATCTTTCCATTGCTGCATCATCAAGAATTATATTATTTTTCATAATATTTTTGTTTTAAGGTTATAATTTACAATATAAAAATTTCACTGCTTGCAAATTTATATAAATTTGTTTTAAATCGTCAAATTTCAAACAATCAAATCCATCAGAAATAAAATATTCGTATTTCTCGTTTTCTAATTTATCAAGAATAATAAAGTTCCAATATCTGCCAATTATGTATCCACCTATTATTGTATTTGTTTTGTTTAAAGTCATGGCGGCAAGCATGGCAGCAATGACCTGATATTTTGGATGTCCAGATGATTTAATTTCTCTTTTGTATTCCTGTAAGAAGAAATAAGGCTCCTTTGGTTCGTCTATTCCAGAAGCAACAAAGAAATCTGGAAATCCATTCAATATATAGTCATTTAATCTGCAACTTATTGAATATTCATACCAATCTTTTACTCTTTTATTTCTAAATTTTATCTTATTTAAAATAGGCACTATAAATTTTGCTGTTAAAGTTCTTTCGTTAAAAGAAGATAAATAAATTATATTATCTTTTATAAGTTCTTTTAAAAAAAGATTTTCTTCTTCTTTAAGTTCGTATTTATATGAAAACCATTCGTTGAATTTATCTTCTTCGACTATCTGCTCTATGTTTACAATTTCTATTAATTTTTCTATTGTTGCTGCACGGAAATTTAATTTTTTTTCTTTTGCTTGCGATAAATAATTTTCATTTATTAGCCATTCTTCATATTTTTCTTGTTTGATATTAGCAATTTTTATTAGTCTTTCTATTGCCATATTATCAAAAATTATATTATTTTTCATAATATTTTTGTTTTAAGGTTATAATTTACAATATAAAAATTTCACTGCTTGCAAATTTATTAAAGTACATAGTAATAATTGCAATGCTTCTTAATAAGTTTCATTTCACGTTTATTTAAAGCACCGTAATAAAATTCACCAACTGAAATTGCAAGATTTTTAGTTCCGATATCTTTAATTTTTTGTTTGATATTTTGGTTGTTTTTAAACAACTCGATAACAATATTTGTATCTAAAATTACCATTCGATATTCCTCCATGCTTTTTTTCGTAAGCTATTTACATCTATATTTCTATCTTGCCATATTCCACATATTTCAAAAAAATCATTGTCATTTTTTTTATTTTTTTTTCTATGAATTAGTTTTTCTCCTAACGGTTTTTCGTAAATAAGGAATTGAATAAACATTTCTACATTATTTAATTTTTCTTCTGTCAATAAATCTAATTTGTTTATTATTCCTGCTTTTTTTTCTGTTATTGTTTCCATTATTAAGTCGAATAAAAATAGTTATTGAAATAAAAAAACAAATGTAGTAATTTTATTTTCACAAAAACAATTTTTTAATTAAATTTTTAGAGCAAACACATCAAATTTTGAGTGTTTTTTTCATAATATTTTTATTTTAAGTTTATAATTTACAATATAAAAATTTCACTGCCTGCAAATTTATATAAATTTGTTTTAAATCGTCAAATTTCAAACAATCAAATCCATCAGAAACAAAGTATTCGTATTTCTCGTTTTCTAATTTTTCGAGAATAATAAAGTTCCAATATCTTCCGATTATGTATCCACCTATTATTTTATTTGTTTTGTTTAAAGTCATTGCGGTGAGCATAGCAGCAAGAACTTGGAACTCTGGATTGCCAGTGGGATTTACAGAGCGTTTGTATTCTTGAAGGAAAAAATAAGGAGTCTCAGGTTCTTCTATTCCTGTAGCAACAGTGAAGTCTGGTTCGCCGTTCAAGATATAGTTATTTAATTTACATTTTATTTTATATCCGTACCAATCTTTTATATCTTTTTTTATAAAGTTCACTTTATTTAAAACTAATCCTATAAATTTTATAGTCAAAGTTTGTTCGTTATAAAGAGTTAGATATAAACGATTTTTTTCTATTAAATTTTCCAAAAAAATATTCTCCTCCTCTTCTAATTTGTATTTATAATTAAACCAATTATCAAATTTAATTTTATTGTATCGAAGTTCAATATTTACCACTTTTTTTAAACTGGACAAAGTTACTCTTCCAAAAGACAATATTTTTTCTTTTTCTTTCGATAGATTTGTTTCATTTATTAGCCATTCATCATATTTTTCTTGTTTGATATTAGCAATTTTCATTAATCTATCTATTGCCGCATTATCAAAAATTATATTATTTTTCATAAGATTTTTGTTTACAAATATACAAACTTTAATATTAAAAATTATTTTATTACCAAAATTAAAAAACTAAAAATTAAAAACTAACAACTAAAATTCTTTATTTGTTCTTCGATTGCTTTTATTTTTGCTTCTGTATCATCTTTTTTAATATTTTCTTTTTCTACAACTTTTGCTGGTGCATTATTTACAAATCTTTTATTATTAAGTTTTCTCATCACATTGTTCAAGAAGCCTTGTGCGTATTTAAGTTCTTTTTTCAATTTTTCAATTTCTACATCTTTATCAATTAATTTTCCGAGCGGAATAAAATATTCAATACTTTTTACAATAAAATGACCTGCACCTTTCAATTTTTCCGAAATTTGTTTTACTTCCGTTGTACCTCCGAGTTTTCTTATTACACTTTCAAATTTATTGTCGTAGAGTTTATTGTCATCTTTAACAAATATTTCTGGTTTTATTTTATAAGATAAGTTTTTTTCTTTTCTGATATTTCTTATTTGTGTAACAATTTCTTTTGTTTGTTCGAATTTATCAAGTAGTTCTGTATCAAAACTTTCTGATTTTGGCATATCTGTTTTCATAATACTTGCTCCTGTTTTTCGTTCTGCAATTTCATGCCAAATTTCTTCTGTAATAAAAGGCATAAAAGGGTGTAATAGTTTCAGCAGTTTTTCAAAAATATCAACAATTGATTTGTATGTTATAATATCAATAGGTTTTTGATAATCTGGTTTCACTGTTTCCAAGAACCAAGAAGAGAAGTCTTCCTTAAAAAGACGATAAACACTCATCAAAGCTTCCGATAGACGAAATTTTTCAAATTGTTTATCAATAATTTTAATTTGTTCATTAATTTTTTGTTCGAACCACATTACTGCTACTTTTGAATGTTCTGGTTGTTCTATATCACGGTCAATATTCCAATTATTAACAAGTCTAAAAGCGTTCCATATTTTATTACTAAAATTTCTGCCCTGTTCTGGTAGGTTGTCATTGTATAACAAATCACCTCCTGCTGGCGAACACAACATCATTCCTACACGAACTGCATCAGCACCGTATTTTTTTATAAGTACCAAAGGTTCTGGCGAATTTCCAAACGATTTAGACATTTTTTTGCCTGTATTATCTCGCACCATACCTGTAAAATACACGTCTTTAAAAGGTTGTTCGTTTCTGTATTCGTATCCAGCAATAATCATTCTTGCAACCCAAAAAAATATAATATCGTGTCCTGTTGCCAACACATCGGTAGGATAATAATATTTTATATCTTCATTTTCAGGATTTCTTATTCCATCGAAAACAGACATAGGCCACAACCATGATGAAAACCAAGTATCCAAAACATCATCGTCTTGTCGTAGTTCATTAATATCCAAATTATTATTTCCTGTTTTTATTATTGCTTTTTGCAGTGCTTCTTCTTTTGTTTCGGCAACAACAAAATCATTACTATTAGGAAGATAATAAGCTGGAATACGATGCCCCCACCATAATTGTCGGGAAATATTCCAATCACGAATATTCTCCATCCATCGAAAATATGTATTTTTAAAACGTTCTGGTGTAAATTTAATATTATTATTCTTAACATTTTCTATTGCTGGTTTCACAAGCTCCTTCATCTTTAAAAACCATTGCATAGATAATCGTGGTTCGATAGGCACACCCGTCCTTTGAGAATAACCTACTCGATTCTGATGTATTTCTGTTTTTACAAGAATATTGGTTTTCTTTAATTCTTCGACAATTAATTTTCTAAGCTCAAACCTGTCCTTTCCAAAATAAAGACCTGCCGCTTTGCTGATTGTACCATCATCGTTAAAAATATCAATAACTTCAAGATTATGTTTTTGTCCAAGTATATAATCATTTTCGTCATGTGCTGGAGTTACTTTTAAAGCACCTGTTCCAAATTCTGGGTCTATATAATCATCAATTATTATAGGAACTTTTCTTTTTACAAGTGGTATAATAACTTTTTTGCCGTGTAGATGTTTATATCTATCATCGTCTGGATGTACACAAACAGCTGTATCTCCCAATATCGTTTCTGGACGTGTTGTTGCAATTGTAATATATTCTTTTGTATCTTGAACTTTATAACGAACATAATATAATTTCGACATTTCGTCCTTATAATCAACCTCTTCCGTAGATAATGCTGTTTTTGCGGAGGGATCCCAATTAATCATTCTTACACCTCTATATATAAATCCTTTTTTATGTAAATCAACAAATACCTTAATAACACTTTCATATAAATCTTTGTCGAGTGTAAATTTAGTTCTATCCCAGTCGCATGAAGCACCTATTTTTTTTAGTTGTTCCAGAATAATTCCGCCGTATTTATGTGTCCATTCACGGGCATGTTCAATAAATTTTTCTCTCGAAATAGACTTCTTATCAATTCCTTCATCTTTAAGTTTTTTCACAACTTTTGCTTCTGTGGCGATAGAAGCATGGTCTGTTCCTGGTACCCAACATGTATTTTTTCCCTGCATTTTTGCTCTGCGAATCAAAATATCCTGAATTGTATTGTTCATAATATGTCCCATATGCAGAACTCCAGTTACATTGGGAGGCGGAATAACTATTGTATATGGTTCTCTATCATCGGGAACAGATTTAAACAGCTTATTATCAAGCCAGTATTTATACCATTTATCTTCTGTTATTGCTGGATTGTATTTTGATGATGTATTTTTCATAAATATTTATACTAATTAAAGATTAAAAACCTAAATTTTTTAATAAAATTGGAAATAAAAATTTCACAAAATAAGTAATTAAAATTGACTTTGTCAAAGTATTTACAATACATATTTTTTTGATTTTAAATATTTTGTAAATAATCCAAATAAAATTGCAACCAAAAAAGAAAAAAAAGCATAAACCAATGCTGGCTTTTGCATTTCTGTGTTTTTTAATAATGTTCCTGCAATCAAAAATGCAAGTGTTGTATTTTGCAAACCGACTTCGATTCCTATTGTCATTGGTGTTTGGTCTTTTAATTTTAGTAACAAAGATAAAAAATATCCAAAAAATAGACCAGTAATATTGAACAATAATCCGATTGGTAATAATTGAATAAAATTATTTTTAGTCAAACCAGCACCACCAGAACTTTCACTTGCAAAGAGTTTAATTGTAAACACAATACCAAGTAAAATAATAGTAAATAATTTAATAAAATTAAATTTCATTTTTTTAAATATAAATAGCTTTATATTAATTTGTGAGTTTAATTTATTTGCTAATTTTGGTAATTTGATATTTATGATAATTCCGATTGTTGTAGGAATAATTGTAATAAAGAATATTTGTAAAAAAGTTTCCAGATAAGGCAGATTAAAATCTGTTCCTTCGCCTATGAAGAATATTAATGAAATATTGACAAAAAAAGGTATTGAAAAAAGAGTCAAGAAACTATTAATGGTTGTCATAGAAACAGATAATTCTGTATTACCATTTAATAAATAAGTAATAAAATTTGAAGTCGTTCCACCTGGACAAACAGAAAGAATTATCAAACCTACTTTAAATTCTGGTTTCAGGTCTGAACACACACAAAATATAAATGCAATGATTGGTAAAGCAATCATTTGAGCTGTTAGTCCAGATATTACTGATTTTGGAAAAATCAATATTTTTTTAAAATTTTTAATAGATAGTGATAAGCCAATACTAAACATTATTAATGAAAGTACACAGCTTATAAGTATATCAACAATATTATATTCTATCATTAGATTTGTTTTTTTATTGATAAAATAGATAATTATAAAAATATTTCTTTTGAAAAAAAATTTAATTACATTTGCACAAAATTATATTTACAAGAATACAAATTTCTTTATATAAAAAATAATAAAAATTTAATAAAATGCAAATGAGAGATAGAATAAAAACCCAAGAACTAATAAGTCCAAACAGATTACCTTTTTTACAATCTCAGGTATTGCAAAAATTATTTTTAGATATTCATAATAATAAGAAATCTTATTTAAAAGATATTGTTAAACTAACAAACTATAAAAAAGAAAGTAAAATTTTAAATGACGCGATAAATGCGCTAATAATAAAAAGATTTATTGTTGGCAATTTAAAAAAAGGTTTTTCCGTTCCTACTTATAGAATAGAATTCTATAAGCAAGTTGTAAAAAAAAATGATTATAAACACAAAAATTATTCAAAAAATATCTTAAAATTTTCTTATGTAAATAAATTAAATGGAAAAAATAGAACTTTATTTAGTAGAATTAAAACAATAAGTGATTATAACAAAGAAGGAATTTGTCATAAATGGTATGATTATCTTGAAGATTTCCCCTACCAATTAATTGAAGAAAAAATAAATGAATATAAAATAACAAAAAATTCTTTAATTGTAGAACCTTTTTCAGGGAGTGGAACAACTAATATAACAGCAAAAATGTTTAATATCAAATCAATAGGATTTGATGCAAATCCTTTAATGACTTTTATTTCAAAAGTAAAAACAACTTGGAATGTAGATTTAAAACTATTAAAAAAAGAGATAATAAATGTTTCTGAAAACTTTTTAAATAATATTCATAATTTTGATAAACTTGATATTGATAAAGATTTTTTAGAACGTATGCCCAAAAAAGAACTTAATCAATGGTTAAGTTTTGCCCTTCAAAAAGAAGTTATTTTATTAAAGAGTTATATAAAAAAAATTGAAAATCAAAAAATACAAGATTTACTTTTGCTCGCAATGTCTCGTTCTGCTCTTGATGCTTCTTACGTATCGTTTTGTCCAGGAACAACTTTTTATCCATTTAGAGAGAAAGAAGAATTTTGGAATTTATTTACGAATAAAGTAATAGATATTTATAATGATTTAGAAAAAGTACAGAGTAAAAAAAATACCTATGTTGAAGCGACATTAATAAATGATACTTGTTTAAACGCCCAAAAATATATAAAATTTAATTCTATTGATTTCTTAATAACTTCGCCACCATACCCAAATGATTTGGAATATACACGACAAACACGCTTGGAGATGTATATGTTGGATTTCGTAAATAATATGGACGACGTTCAAAAAATAAAAAAAACAATGGTAAAAGGTAGCACAAAATTAATTTATAAAGAAAGTAATTCTGCAAGATATGTATCTGTTTTTCAGAGTGTTCAAAAAGTATCAAATGAAATATACAAACAAACAAAAGATAAAAACTGGGGCTTTGATTATCCAAGAATGGTAAAAGAATTTTTTGGAGATATGTATTTATGTTTAAATGAATTTTTACCATTAATGAAAAAAAATGCTCATTATTTGCTTGTAGTTGGAGACCAAACAATAAAAGGAGTTTATATTCCAGTCTGTGATATTTTGATTGAAATAGCTTTAAAATTAGGCTATTCTAAAGCTTCAAAAGAATTATTTAGAATGAGAAGAAGCACAGGACATAATATAGCATTACCAGAGGAAATTGTAATTTTAAAAAAATAAAAATGAAAAATCCTAATGAAATTTTTGCTTACTCTGTAAATAATCGAAATAAAACAGTAAAAAAGGCAAGAAAAAGACATTATTGTAGATTTATAGAAAAAATATGTGATAAAAAAAGCAGATTAATAAATTACCCCATGGGAGTTTGTTCTGTTAATTATGGAGATAGCAAACCAATAATTTGTCCTCACAGATTTTTAGAAGATAATATTGTTTTTAAAAATATCTGTAAAAGTGCATTTGGAACAATAGATAATATTTTATTATTTTCAGAAGTAAGATTAACAGGAGTAGGAACTTTTGATTTTGTATTAATCAAGCATAAACCAATTAGCAATGAAATTGAAGATTTTTGTGTCGTAGAATTTCAATCCGATTCAACCACAGGGACAGGTAAATTAGTACATGCTTTAAAAGATTTTATAAACGGAGCCAATGTAATAAAAAAATCTTATGCTTTTGGCATGAATACTTACAATACAATAAAATTATCTTATATGCAGATGTTAGTGAAAGGACAAGTAATGGAAGCATGGGACAAAAATATTTATTGGGTTATGCAAGAATTTGTTTTTGCTAATATGGTAAACCGTTTTAAGCTCAAAGATTTACAATTAGATAACAAACTAAATACACATTATCATATTTACGATTTAGACAAAAATAAAGATATTGACAAATTAATATTAAAGCGGAAACAATCAACAACAGTAGCAAATTTAATAACAGCTTTTACACATCAACAAACACCAAGCATAGATAAGTTTTTAAACAAATTAGAAGAAAAAATTAAATTAAAAGTTGGTTTGCTTGTAGAATGAAAAATAAGGTTGTAATAAATAAAAATTAAAATATGCAGACAAGGTTTGAAAAATATATTTATGAAAATAATCTTTTTGCGCCTGCCTTATATTTATACGAATAAATAGTATAGTCCTGTGTAGTTACACTTTTTTTCAATATTTGTAAAACTCTTAAAATTGCTTGCTTAATTAAATATTAAACAATTTTTTTTCACAAAAACATATATATGAGACTTTTTATTATAAACTTCATCTTTATTTTTTTTAATTTTATTTTTTTTGTGTCTGCACAGAATAGCGAATTATATATAAACAAAATTTATGATGACAATATTAGAACAGTTACATTTAATTTGCAAAACAGTAAGTCAAATTATCCAATTATAAATCTGTTAGGTAATGAAAAACTTGTTCTTGAATTTGATGACTTATACAAAGATACAAAAGATTATTCTTATACAATAATACATTGCAATGCAGACTGGACAGCATCAGAACTTAATCAGTTAGAATATATCTCTGGATTTGCAGAAGACGAACTACATGATTATGAAATGTCGTTTAGTACTCTTGTTAAATATAATCATTACAGATTAATTTTTCCTAATGAAAATATGTCGCCAAGTCTGTCTGGAAATTACATACTTATTGTATATAATGATTATGATATTGAAAACAAAGTCCTTTCGCGCAGATTTAAAGTTGTAAACGAAAAAGTGGAAATAGAAGGTAAAATAAAACGCTCAACAATAGTTACAACATTAAAACAATCGCAGGAGATAAGTTTTAATATAATTGATAAACAATCGATTATAGATAATCCTTTTGATAATTTGTATGTAACAATAGTTCAGAATAACAGATGTGATAATATGCTCGAAAACATAAAACCAGATTTCATAAAAGGAAATGTTTTAGAATTTTATAATCCTCGAAAATTGAATTTCACAGGAGGAAACGAATATAGATATTTTAATGTAAAGAACCATAAGTATCTGACAGACAAGATTGTAGCGATAAGTTACCAAGAGCCATATTATTTCTTTAAGTTATTGGAGGACAAGGACGAATCTCGGTTTCCATATTCTTTTGTTCATGACCTTAACGGAGATTTTTTTATAACTGCCGACAATGTTGATGATTACGGATTGGAATGCGATTATGTTTATGTTGATTTTTCGCTTAGATATGTTACGCCTTTGGAGGAGGGAAATTTTTATGTTTTCGGTGCTATATCTGATTGGCAAATATCAAAAAAAAATAAAATGAATTATAATTATGGTTCTAAATGTTACGAACTTAGAATGCTTCTAAAACAGGGTTTTTATAATTATGAATATGTATTTGCAGAGAACGAAAATGCAGATATTGATAATACTATTGTTGAGGGCAGTCATTCGGAGACTGAAAATAATTATGTAATTTATGTTTATTATAGAAAATCTGGTTCGCAGTACGATGAACTTATTGGCACAAAAATTATAAATTCATTAAAAAAATTGTAATATTTACAATATGTATATAAATAAAAAAACCTGTCTTTCGACAGGTTTCTTCATCAAAAATTAAAAAGAATTAAAAAACAATTATTTTATGAAACAATTTTTACATCAACTGCATTTAAACCTTTTCTGCCTTGTTTTAATTCAAATTCTACAACATCGTCTTCTCTAATTTCATCTATTAATCCAGAAACATGTACAAAATATTCCTCTGTTGAGCCTTCTTCACGAATGAATCCAAATCCCTTTGAATCATTAAAAAATTTTACTGTGCCTTTTTTCATTACTAAAAATTATAATATATTTTAAAAACACAAAGTTAATTACTTTTTTTAATCTAAAAAATTTTTTTTAATTTATTTTTCAAAAATTTAAATTAATTTTAATTCCAGCTTTTATCCACCTGCCTGACATTTTAATATTCCCAAGCTCTTTGTAATTGATATTAAACAAGTTAGAAGCTTCCGTAAAAATATTAAAACGATTATTCTGCCAAAATATTTTTAAATCTGTAATAAAAATATTTTTATATTTTTTTTTATTTGTATCGAATGTTCGTGTATTTAAATCGTAAGCATAATAAGAACCTTCTCGTTTTTCGTATCTATATTGCCAAGACGCACTGAACCGACCAAAGATACGATGATTTAAAGAAGATACAACCTTATGTTTCAGATAATCAAGCATATAATTAGAAATATATTCATTGCTTTGTTTTGTGATATCCGTGTAGGCATACGCTATTCTAATATTTTTTACAAACATATTACGTTCAAAATTATATTTTATACTTATTTCGCCTCCCAAAACTGTTAGTTCTGTAATATTTTGCGATTGCCATTTATCGTCTTCATTTAATTTAACACGGTCTATAGTATTTTTACCATTTCGCTGAAAAATTGAAACTTGTCCAGTTATATTTTTGTTAATAAATTTTACACCTGTTTCATAACTTATTGCTTTTTCTGGTTTCAAATCTGGATTACCTATATCAGAAGGTCCAGCATAATATAAATCTGTAAATGATGGAAGCCGAACAGCCTGATTTATTGAAGCAAAACTTTTTATATTATTTGTTAGTTTATAACTAAAATCAACACCGCTGGAGAAATTCCAAGAATAATCTTCATTATAATTTGCGGATATTCCAGCTGAAGCCAAAAATTTATTAAAACTAAAAACATGTTCACCATATAAATTTATGTTATATCTATTTTTTGATTTTGTAAATTTGCCATAACTTTCGTTTGGTACATCTTCTGGATTATCTAATTCTTCTCCCAAAACATTACTCAGAATATGAGCATTACTATATTCTACTCCAACGGCTGTCTTGCCAGCATTTGTTCTCAAATCATATTTTATTTCACCAGTAATTACATTACTCTGATGATAATTATGTCCTTTGTAATAATTCCAATCCTCAAAAATTCCGGGAACAAATTTCGCCGTATCATTAATTTCACTAACAAAATAACTACCACTTCTATGAAATTTATCTTCTCTAAAAAGCTCAAATCTGTCATGCTGTCTTCGCATATAAATGTTTGCCACGAGCTTATAATTCTCTTGCTTTCTTATTATTTTGAACGAAGAAAAAAATGTTTTTGTTTGTTCGTATTGCCACGGATATGCAGGCGTGTAGAAACTATTTGCCCCAAATGATTTGTTTGTATATCCTGCTTGGTAAAAGAAATTTGCAATTTTAGTATCTAATCTGCTTTGATAAAAAATATTTATAATATCAAAATCTGTGTTATTAATACTGTCGTCTTCTAAATAACCGTTACTTTTTTTGTATGTAAGCGATAAATTATTATTCAATTTTTTGTAATTATATGACAAACCAGCATTCAAACCATAATAATCATGCTCTCCGCCAAAAATAGAAAATTTTATTTTATCTTCTTTTTTTGTATTTGTTATAATATTTATTGCACCGCTGTAAGCATTTGTTCCAAAAACCCTTCCGCCAGGGCCTTCAAGAATTTCTATTTTATCAATATTTTCAATATCAATAGGCAAGTTCATATTATGATGTCCTGTTTGTACGTCATTAATTTTAAATCCATTAATCAAAATTAGTGTTTGTTCGAAAGTTCCTCCTCTTATTCCTATGTCTGCTTGTACTCCTTCTGCACCTCTTTGTCTTACGTCAATACTGCTTATATTTTCGAGCAAATCTTGAACACTTTGCACTGGCATTGATTTAATCTCTTCCTTAGATATTATAAAAATTACTCTTGCCGACTCATTAAATAGTAAAGGAGTCCTCGTCGATTCTATTGAAATTTCATTAATATCTATTGTATCTGACTGTGCCGACACCGAAAAAATCGACATCAAAAAATATGATATAGACAATAACGAAATTTTGATTATCTTTCCCATAGAATAAAAAACAGCCCACGAAGTATTTCGCCATCTGTTAAATATTAAACTCACAGCACACTTGTTGATAATTTTTCTTTTCATAATTAAAAATATTTATTAAATTTTACAAAGTTTCATTTTTTATAATTTCGATAATCAAACAATTTATTAATTAAATCTTTACGATTTATTTTAATAAGTTTTTGTTTAATTTTATTTTTATATTCTTTTTTGTACCAAAAGAAAAACATTCTTTGGTCAAGTTTTGCTTGTGCATTACGTGCTGTATAAATTTTTTTCATAGTATAAGGATGAAAACCAGAATAATAAATTACAGCGGCAAGTGTCATTGGAGTTGGTGTTAGGTCTTGTATTTGTTCGAGTCGGAAGTTTAACTCCTTAGTTTTTACGGCAAGTTCTGCCATATCTGTTTCCGTACAATCTGGGTGGCTCGATATAAAATATGGAATAAGTTGTAGATTTAGTTTATTTTTTCTATTTATTTTATCAAACAGATTTTTGAACTTGTTAAATATTCTAAATGAAGGTTTTCTCATAATTTTAAGAACTTTTTCGGAGGTATGTTCTGGTGCTGTTTTTAGTCGTCCTGAAATATGATATTTCATTAACTCTTCTGTATATTGATATTTATCTCTTGTAACATTTCCGTTTGCATCGAAAAGCATATCATGACGTATTCCGCTACCGATTGTTGCTTTTTTAACTAATGGTCTATTTCTTATTTTTTTATAAATATCTATTAATTGCTTGTGATTTGTATTAAGATTTTTACATATATTCGGATTTATACATGATGGACGAATACATTTTTTGCATATTTCAATATTATTTCCTTGCATTTTGTACATATTAGCCGATGGACCTCCAATATCAGAAATATAACCTTTAAAATCTGGCATATTACTAATTTTATCAACTTCTTTCAGAATAGAACGCTCCGACCTACTTACAATAAATTTTCCTTGATGAGCAGAAATAGTACAAAAACTGCAACCACCAAAACAACCTCTATGAATATTTATAGAAAATTTTATCATTTCATAAGCTGGAATTTTTCCTCTTTTTTTATATTTGGGGTGTGGTAAATATGTAAAAGGCAAGTTGTAAAAACTGTCAATTTCGGTTTCACTTGTCTTTGGAAAAGGTGGATTTACAACAATTATTTTATTTTTAAATCTTTGAGTCAATTGTTTGGCGTGAATTTTGTTTGATTCTATTTCGGTGAGTTTAAAGTTTATGGCTAACTTTTTCTTATTTTCTAAACAATCTTCATAACTGTTCAGCGGACAACTTTCCATTTTTTTGTCCGCTGTTTTTTTATTTTTTGAACTTAGAAAAGCTGTTTGATTTATATTTTTAATATTAGAAATTTTTATTCCTTTTTTCATTAGATTTACAATTTCAATAATAGCTTTTTCACCATTTCCGTAAACAAGCATATCAGCTTTGCTATCTATAAGTATGCTTGGTTTCAGGCTGTTTGACCAATAATCGTAATGTGCCAATCTACGTAGCGATGCCTCAATACCGCCAAGAATAACAGGAACATCAGGAAAGATATTTTTTAGAATTTTTGAATAAACAATAGTAGCATAATCAGGACGAAAGCCAGCACGTCCTTCTGGTGTGTAAGCATCATTTGAGCGTTTGCGTTTGTTCGCCGTATAATGATTTACCATAGAATCCATATTTCCTGATGTTACAGCAAAAAATAATCTTGGACGACCTAATTTTTTAAAATCACGTAAATCATCTTGCCAATTTGGTTGAGGAATAATTGCAACATTTAATCCTTCATTTTCAAGGACTCTTCCAATAATAGCGGCTCCGAAAGAAGGATGATCTACATAAGCATCGCCAGTGAAAAGAATCACATCAAGATAATCATGTTTTTTCTGTTTCACTTCTTTTAAGGTTGTTGGTAACCAATTAGTTATATGTAATTCTTTTTTATTCAAAATTTTAAGTTTATAAAAATTTAATTTACTATTTTATTATCAAATTATAATAAATATTATATTTCACAAAATTAAAATTAAGAATACTAAAATAAAAATTTGTTTTATAAATATTAAAGTTATATTTTCACAAAACAGACAACTTGAATTTGATTAATTTTATAAAAATTTATATTTGCAATATTTTTTTAAGTTGTTAATTTATTAATTCATAAATATTTAGAAATCTTATTATTAATATTTTTTTATAAAAATATATTGAATTTTTTATATTTAATATAAAAAATATTACTTTTGCATCTGCAATATTTTATAAAAAAATAATTATTTCTGATTTAGCTTTTAAATCATTAAACAAAAAAGACATATGAAAAAAATTAAATATGAAGAATCTGGTTATTTACCAGGAATAATATTAGATAGAGATATCAAAAAAATGGAAATTTCAGGAAGGGCTTGTCCTGAGGATCCAGTTGAATTTTATCAACCAGTTTTTGATTGGTTGAATGAATATATGAAAGACCCAGATGAGAAAACAGTTTTCGAATTTAAAATGTCATATTATAATACTTCTTCATCAAAAATTATAATGATGATTATGCAACGGCTTGAAGAATTAGCAGATGAAGGTAATGATGTTCTTATCAAATGGTATTTTCTGGAAGATGACGAAGATATGGAAGAGGCTGGCGAAGATTATTCAGAAATGGTTGATATAGAATTTGAAATGATTTCTTATAAAGAAGATTAAATAACAAATACAGATAAAAATTTACCTCATAAATCAGGGGTGCCACTACGGCTGAGATTATACCCTTTGAACCTGATGCGGATAATACCGATGAAGGAAGATTTGTATTATCTTTTCTTTTAGATAAACCTTTCCTGATTTTATTATTAATTTTTTTGAAATTTGTAGTGCGATGGTCTCTTACTGTCGCCCTATTGAATTATGCAATTTCAAATTTTAATCACAAAATAAAATAAAATAAAATGAAAAAAATCTATTTATTGTTTATTTTGTTATTGATATTTTTTTGCTCCTATTCGCAGAAAATATCAGGAACAATTTTAAATGAAGATAAAGAACCACTTATCGGAGCTAATATTTATATTGAAAATAAGAGTGTGGGAGTAGTAAGCGATGCAGAAGGAAAATTTGTTGTGAGCATGAATAAGTTGGGAAATTACAGTGTTATAGTAAGTTATGTTGGTTATGAAACACAAAAAAGAGACGTTTATTTTGAAGGAAAGGATATTGAAATAGAATTTGTGCTTGTGAATATGGATATTCTAACTGACGAGATAACAATTTTGGCAAACAGAGCTGGAGTAAATACTCCTATTGCTTATACAAACATTGAAAAATCTGATTTGGAAAAAAATAATTCTGGTCGTGATATTCCATATTTATTAGAACTAACTCCTTCTGTTGTTGTTAGTTCTGATGCTGGTGCTGGTGTTGGTTATACTTCGATTCGTATTCGTGGTAGCGATATGACTCGCATAAACGTAACACTTGACGGAATACCTCTTAACGACTCTGAATCTCATGGCGTATGGTGGGTAAATTTACCAGACCTTGTTTCTTCTGTCGATAATGTTCAGATACAAAGAGGAGTAGGTACTTCAACAAACGGTGCCGCAGCTTTCGGTGCAAATATAAATTTCAAAACAAACAAACTTAGAAAAAAAACTTATGGAGAATTGGATTTGTCTCTTGGCTCGTTCGAGACAAAAAAAACTACTTTTAAAGCAGGTACAGGACTGATAAATAAACATTTTACTTTTGATATGCGACTATCGAAAATTACATCAGATGGTTTTGTAGATAGAGCAAGTTCAGATTTACAATCATATTTTGTTTCAATGGCTTTTGTAAAAAAAAAAAATATTTTAAGATTAAATATAATGCGCGGTGCGGAAGAAACATATCAGGCATGGAATGGAATTCCAAAAGATAGTCTTAAAACAAACCGAACATATAATTCATATACTTATGATAATGAAATAGATAACTACGAGCAATTGCATTATCAAATGTTTTATACACATGAATTTAATCAAAAACTAAATCTTAATATTGCACTGTATCGCACAAAAGGAGCTGGTTATTATGAGCAGTTCAAGGAAGATGAAAGTTTTGAAGAATATGGTCTTGATAATATTATTATTGGTGATGAGCTGATTGAAAAAACTGATTTAATTCGCCGAAAACTCCTTGATAATAAGCTGAACGGTATCGTATATTCTATTAATTACAAAAGTAATAAGTTTGATATTGTTCTTGGCGGTGCGGCGAGCAAATATGATGGCGACCATTTCGGACAAATTATTTGGAATAAATACGCTGTCAATAATAATATACGTCATCAATGGTACAAAAATACTGGAATTAAAACTGATATTAATGAATATTTGATTGTAAATTATCGTCCTTTTAAGAATTTTAATATCCGTGCTGATTTACAATATCGTCTTACAAATTATTCAATAGATGGGTTTCATGATGATTTGAATGATATTTCTCAAGAGCATTCTTACAATTTTTTTAATCCTAAGGCTGGAATATATTATTCAATTAATAAAAATCAGAGTTCATATTTTTCGTTTGCAGTAGCCAATCGTGAACCTTCGAGGAGTAATTTCCGTGATGCAGATAAAGAAAAAATCCCTCAAAACGAAACTTTATACGATTACGAATTAGGATATAAATTTAATTTGGAAAATTCGGCATTTAACATAAACGCATATTATATGGACTATAAAGACCAGCTTGTTCTTACTGGTCAGATTAATAATGTCGGTGCTGCTGTGATGGTAAATGTTCCGAAAAGTTACAGGGCTGGTATTGAGTTTGATGGCGGTCTGAATTTATTTGATATTATTGATTGGAATTTTAATACAACGATTAGTCGAAATAAAATTTTGGATTTTACTGAATATGTTGATGATTTTGATGAAAATTTTGTTTGGATAGGTCAAAAATCAGAAGAACTCGGCGATGTAGATATTTCGTTTTCGCCTAATATAACAGCTGGAAGTGATTTGAATTTTACATTATTAAAAAATCTGTCCGTTGGGATTATATCAAAATATGTTGGCAGACAATATATTGACAATACGACAAATATAGAGCGTTCGCTTGATGATTATTTTGTTAATAATTTACGTTTAAAATATTCTTTTTCAATGAAATATGTTAAAAAAATAACTTTACATTTTTATGTAAATAATCTTTTAGATACAGAATACGAAACCAATGCTTGGGTTTACAGGTATTTTTATGTAGATGAGCATTTTGTTTTTGATGGTTATTTTCCACAGGCGGGAATTAATTTTATAGGTGGAATTAGTTTAAGATTTAATTAATATATAATTATAAAATTCATATTTACCATCATATCAATAAAACAAAAAGGTTTACTATTTTTAAATAAATAGTAAACTTTATGTTTTAAAACGAATTTTATTTAATGGCACAAAACACATTTTTTGATTTTTGGTTTTAAAGAATCCAATATTCAATATTGAACCATTAATACTCATCCTCGTTAAAGAAAAAATCATCTTTACTTGGATAATCAGGCCAAATATCTTCAATAGTGTCATAACTTTCTCCTTCGTCTTCTACCTCTTGTAAATTTTCAATTACTTCCAAAGGTGCCCCTGAGCGCATTGCATAATCAATAAGTTCTTCTTTCGTAGCAGGCCATGGGGCATCTTCTAATTTTGATGCTAATTCGAGCGTCCAGTACATATTAATGATATTTTGTTTAAAATTTTCATAAAAAATGCAAATGTATATATTAAAAAATAATTTATCAATTTTTTTTCATTTTTTTTCATTTTGTTGTATTTGCATAAATTTTCAAAATTTGTATAATCTTCTATTTTATTTAACTTACAAAGTTTAGTGTTTTTACGTATATACAAAAAACTGTTTTATAAACCGATTTTCGTATCGTAAATAATTATATTTTCAGGTACTTCGATTTTATTTTTTCTGAGTAACTCTGCATCGTAAATATTAATTTTCTCCCCTGCAAAGTAAACATCATAAACAGAAATATCTTCTTCATTTTTAAGCATTTTTATTGCTTCTTTTTGGTCTATCGGAAATGGTCCTGTTTTTCCAATAAGCTCAGCTAATCTGAACTCTTCTTCTGTTATTTCTGGAATATCAGAATAATCAATTTCATCATCATCGTACTCAGTTAAATATTGTGGAACTTCAATATTATTTTTACAAAATAGAATTGCATTTGAGATTCCAGGTTTTTCGTCATCAAAATAAACTTCATACCCAGAAATAGATATATTATTTTTCAAAAATTCTACAGCTTTTTTCCAATGTATTTTATTTTTCATCTTTATTTTTTAGTTGTTTTTGATTATATTCAGTTTTTTCTTTTCTATTTGCTGGTCTTGCAGAAATTATACGAATCGCAAAACCTCTGATTGTATATACAACCGCTATAATATATTCAAATAATTTGCCAACAACTTTCCAACGTTTTTCACCATAATCTTTTCTTGTATCCTGAAATTTTTTTTTATTTTTTTATAAATTTAACAGTAACTGAGGTACCATTTTTATTAAAAATATTGGCAATATAAATATCACTATTTAAATTTTCAATATCCAAAAAATAATTTTTAGAGTTTACATTATCAATATTCATAACCTTTTGTCCTACAATATTTAAAATCTCAATATTTGAAATCATTTCATCACAAGAGATATTCAAAATATTATAAACAGGATTAGGATACAATTTAAATGATTTTGATAAAGAATAAACACTTGCATAAACTTGAATATCATCAACAGTTCGAGGATGTAAAGCATACTCATCATAAGAATAATCAACAACTCCTGTTATATTATAAGCCTGATTAATTATTGGAGTAAAAACACCACTTCCGCATACATCATCATCAATCTGCAAATCACCATTTACGTACCACTGACCATATCCATCAGGCAAAGCTGTACACTCAACATTTGAAACACTAACAAGTACTCCTTCCCATTGCTCATCATTAACACTTGCCGATGTAAGTATTTCTGTAACAGCAGGTAAATCATTTCCAGAAGAATTCACAGAATAACCCGAAATCTCTTTTAACTCTGTTAATCCGAAATACTCCTCAACAAGACCAGTTACAGTTACCTCATCACCAACTTGTGGAATATTATCACTGTCAAATACAAGGATTCCATTCCATGCTCCTTCACCGTCTTGAATGTAATAAGAACCAGGATATTCATCAACAGCAGTTACAATACCAGTCGTCTCAACAGTCTCGCCACTATGCAATGACGGATACGTTCCATCACCTTCTTCTGTAGTATATTGTATTTCGTAAATAGTTGTTTGAGAAAATACAAAATTAGAAATAAACAATAAAACAATAATTAAAAATGTAATCTTCTTTACCATAATATAAAAATTTAAAAATAAATAAATAAAAATTATTTGAAAACAAAAGTATAATATTTTAATTTAATTTACAAAATTTAAGTTTATAAAACTTATAAATATATTTCAGTTTGAAAGGTTGTGATACGTACAAGTTAATATTTTTTCATATTTATAGAGATAATAATTCCTCCTAATAATGCTATTAATAAAAATATCGTTCCAGTAAAATATTCAGTAAAAATAATTTTGCCTGTTCCAAAGAGAGTAAACATTACAGATAAACAGCCAACAAACCAATTAACAAAGAGTCTTAAAAATCCAGTATCGCTTTTTGTATTTGGCATTTTCGATGAAATTCTTCTCCAACCTATACCACCTGGATGAACTCTTTTGTAAAATGATTTTAATTTTTCTTCTTTTTCTGGTTTAGTTAAAAATGTTACTGAGAGCCAAACTAACGAAGACCATAATACAATAATTATTAAACATAATTCAAAATCCTCTTTTATTGGGTCTAAATCGAGACCATATTTTAGAACAGGAAAGATTATATAAGGTGCAATCATTGCCGATATTTCGGACCACGCATTTACACGCCACCAGAACCATCGCAATAAAAGAACAAGACCTATTCCTCCGCTCATGGCAAGCACAAACTTCCAAGCATCGCTTATTCTTTCGAACTGTGTTGTTATAAATAACGAAAATATCATAAGAAGGAATGTTGTTATTCTTGATATTTTGACATATTTTTTCCCATCGGCGGTCTTGTTTATGAACGGTTTATATAAATCGTTTACAATATAAGATGTTCCCCAAACAGTTTGTGATGCAATTGTGGACATGTAAGCTGCCAAAAATGCCGCAAGCAACAAACCCAACAAACCAGCAGGTAATAAATCCCTAATAAGCATCACATAAGTTTGTCCTTTATCTACGACATCTGGATAAATTATTAGAGCCGATAGAGCCGCCAATATCCATGGCCATGGTCTCACCGCAAAATGCGCAACCTGAAACCATAGAGTTGCAAGTTGCGAATTGCGTTCGTCTTTTGTTGACATCATTCTCTGGGCTATATATCCGCCACCGCCAGGTTCAGCGCCAGGATACCAACTCGACCACCATTGCACGCCAAGATAAGCCACAAAAGCAGTAATTGTCATCTTAAATATTCCGAAAGTTTTTATATTATTACCGTCATCTTTATCTATTGTAGGAAAAAAATCTAATGCGCCTTTTGGCAATTTTTCTATCAAACCATTAATTCCTCCCACATCAATATGCTTAACCGCAAAAACTGCAAGAACAACACTTCCAGTCATTGCAATAATAAACTGAAAACTATCTGTCAGCGATACTCCCCAAAGCCCTGATAAAGCCGAGTAAATAATCGTAAAAATCATCAATCCAGCTACTGCAACGAGATGTGAACTAAATTTTATTCCTAAAATATTAAACTCAGAAGCACCAAATACTGTAAATTCAGGAAACATTACGTTTAGAATTTTCACCATAGCCAAGTTTACCCACGCTATTACAACCGTATTCATAAAAATACCTATATAAATAGCTCTAAAACCGCGAAGAAAATTTGCCGACTTTCCAGAATATCTTATAGATACAAACTCTGCATCTGTAAGTATTTCTGCTCGTCTCCATAGACGAGCGAAAAAAAATACAGTAAGCATACCACCAAATAACATATTCCACCATAGCCAATTTCCAGCGATTCCGTGTTCTGCAACAAGCTCTGTTACTGCAAGAGGCGTATCTGCTGCAAATGTTGTTGCGACCATACTTGTTCCAGCGATAAACCAAGGGAGTTTTCTTCCACTAAGAAAAAAATCGTCCATTCCTTTTCCAGCTCGTTTTGACATAAACAAACCTATTCCAAGACTTATCACAAAATAAATTCCGATAATACTCCAATCAAGTAATGTTATATTCATATTATTTTTCTATATTAATAATATATACTTTTTCCCGAATTTTGACATTTTCATCATACAATTTTTCTATATGAGCTTTGTAAATATGTTTTACTCCGTTTGGTTTCATCTTTAATGAAGCTGTTAATGTTTTGTCTTCGATACTTAATTTATTGTTAATAAGTAATGCCGAATTAATTCTTGCAAATTTTTCTTTAACATTATTATTTAGTTCTTTCAAACATTTTTTCAAACAATCCGAAAGCTCTTCCGTTTTTTTAGGACATCTGCAATTTTCGATATTAATTTCATTATCATCGATTTTTGTTGCATCGATAAGCGCTTTGTTAGGAAAAAGCAAAGCAACTGGAAACCTCCGTCCACTTCCTTCGACAAGCACATAAGATAAATAACTACATTTGCCAAGTATTTTTTTTTCAATATCTGATGGTACTATTTTTTCGGCATTCAACAATTTAAAAATTCTATCTTTTCTGGCAATCAATTTCAAACCAGTTTTTGTTATTTCGCCAATATCGCCCGTAGAGAACCAACCGTCATCAGAAAGAACTTTGTCGTTTGCTTTGTCATTTTTATAATATCCTCGCATTACATTTGGACCTTTAACAAGTATTTCACTGTCATTGGATATTTTTATTGTAACACCCGGAATAGGCTTTCCTACGACTCCATTTACTCGTTTTTCATTCGGAGATGTTATTGTGCAACATGGAGTTGTTTCGGTAAGTCCCCAGCCTTCTATAACTCTAACGTTTCTTTTTTCAAATTCATCTGAAATATTTTTTGGCAAAGGTGCTGCTGCTGTAAAAACAAATTTCAAATCTTTATGGAAGAATAATTTTTCAGCTTCTTTATCTTCTTTTGCAAGCGAGTAAAGTGCCTGATATACAAGTGGAACACTAAAAAATATTGTCGGCTTTACAATTTTCCAATTTTCCATTATAACTTTTGGATTTACACCGTATCCAGATTCCAGATACATTTCGGCACAATTATAAAGAGCAGAGAATTTTTCAAATATACCACCGAAACTGTGGTGCCAAGGTAAATAGCTTAGAAATCGGTCTTTTTTGTCAATATTCCAAAGCATATCCAGAGCAGTCTGTTGCGAGAGAATATTCCTATGCGATAGCTGAACACACTTTTGAACTCCCATTGTACCTGATGTGTACATATTAAGGCAAATATCATTTTGGTCTGCATCGAAATCCAAATTATAATCATTTGGACATTCGTTTTGAATTAATTCATCAAAACAAACTAAATCAGGGAAAGATTTGTCAATTATATTATCAAAAACAAAGATTTTTTTCACTGGAAAATCTTGTCTTATTTTGTCAAGTTGTTTCTGTCCTCCCACAATTATAAAATTTGCATCAGAATGTTCTGTAAGTCTTTCAATAACTTCTTTTTTTAAATTAAAAAAAAGTGGAACAGTTATTCCTCCTGATGCTTGAACGGCAAGTTCGAATTCAAGCATTTCACGTCTATTTCTTGATAATATAACTATTTTATCACCCTTTTCAAATCCTTTTTTTGTAAGATTATAAGCTATACGCCTAATGTTCCTATAAAAATCCAATTGTCTTATTCCTATATATTTTCCATTTTTTCGTTCTTTAAAAACAAATACATCTTTATTTTCTCTTACATTTTTTCTTAACATTTGAGCAATATTAGGAATTATTTTGCCCAAAATAAATTCAGATTTAAGAAGTTCTTTTGACATGGTAAAAAATTTGGTAGATTTTTAATTTATTGTTTTTTTTATGTAACTAATATAATTATCAATCTTTACATAAAAAAAACTGTAAATAATCATGTAAATGCAATCAAGTTACAATACTTTATTTTTACAAAGGAAACAAAATATAGTTAAAAATAAAAATTACCACAAAAAAATAATGTTGTTGTACGCTATTCCTACAATTGAAAAAAAATCTACTATCTGTTGATAGTAGATTTTTTCAATTGTATTAATTAAAAAAAAATTGTTAATATAATTCTTTATGCTTGTGCTGGTGGTCCTCCGAAGTTCATAGGAATCATAGGTCTGTCTAAGTTTCCTTTAACTTCTCCAAAATTAGATTCAAACTTTCTTATGTTATCATTCAGAGCTTTTAATAATCTTTTAGCGTTATCTGGTGTCATTAATATTCTTGATTTTACTGATGCTTTTGGAACTCCTGGCATCACTCTAACAAAGTCAATAATGAACTCAGATGTTGAATGCGAAATTACAGCAAGGTTTGAATATGTTCCTTGTGCCACGTCTTGTGTTAATTCAATATTTAGACGATTTTTATCTTTATTTTTTTCCATTATTTAATTTATTTTAGTTTTTATATTCTTATTTTGGCGCAACAATTATTTTGTTAAATTCTCTTAGTCCTGTTCCAGCTGGTATTTTATGTCCCACAATTACATTTTCTTTTAATCCGCGAAGATTATCAACTTTTCCACTTATTGCAGCCATGTTAAGAACTTTTGTTGTTTCCTGAAATGAAGCAGCCGAAATAAAGCTTTTTGTTTGCAGTGCGGCTTTCGTAATACCTTGTAAAACAGGACTTGCCGTTGACGTAATTGCATCTCTTACAATAATTAGTTTTAGATTTTTACGTTTCAACATAGAATTAATATCACGGAATTTTCTTGATGAAATAATTTGTCCTACTTTTACTTTTCCAGAATCACCTTTTTCGATTACAACTTTTTTACCATAAATATTATCGTTTTCTTGTCTAAAATCCCATTTATCAATTACCTGTTTTTCACGGAATATAGTATCTCCTGGTTCTTCGATATAAACTTTTTTCATCATTTGTCGCACTATAACTTCATAGTGTTTATCATTAATTTTTACTCCCTGCATTCTATAAACTTCTTGTACTTCGTTCACAATATATTCTTGAACTTTCGTAGGTCCTTTTATTGCGAGTATATCAGCTGGTGTAATTGCGCCGTCTGATAGTGGAGTTCCCGATTTTACATAATCTCCATCTTGCACCAAAATTTGTTTAGCCAATGATATAAGATATTTTTTTTCTTCTCCTGATTTAGCTTTAACAAATACTTCTTTTTTTCCTCTTTTTATTCTTCCGAACGATATAATTCCATCTATTTCAGCAACAGTAGCTGGGTTTGAAGGATTTCTTGCTTCAAAAAGTTCTGTTACTCTTGGTAGTCCCCCTGTTATATCACCTGTTTTGCCAGCTGTTCTTGGCGACTTAGCAATAATTGTACCTTTTGATATTATATTATCTTCTGATACAGATAGGTGTGCTCCTGATGGAAGATTATAAGAAGCTATTTCAATATCATCTTCTCCAATTATAGCAATTTCTGGGTTTCTTGTTTTATCTTTTGTTTCAATAATAACTTTTTCTATATAATTTGTTTGTTCGTCTTTTTCTATTTTGTATGTAACACCTTCCAATAGATTTTTAAACAAAATTTTCCCACTAAATTCAGATATTATTACTGCATTGTAAGGATCCCATTCACAAACGATATCACCTTTATTTAAAATTTCTTTATCTTTTTTGTATAATTTTGCACCATAAGGCACCGAATAAGAAGTAAGTAAAATATTTGTATTTTTATCAAAAATTTTAAATTCTGTCATCCTACTAACTACCACATTTACAATATCATCGTCGATTTCTGATTCGATTGTTCTAAGTTCCTCAAAACTTGCAATACCATTGTATTTTGAAACTATGCTGTTCTCTGCGGCTGAACCTCCTGCTACACCACCAACGTGGAAAGTTCTCAGTGTAAGTTGTGTCCCTGGTTCACCTATTGACTGTGCTGCAATTACTCCAACGGCTTCACCTTTTTGTACCATTCTACCTGTCGCCAGATTCCTACCGTAACATTTAATACAAATACCGTATTGATTTTCACATGTCAAAGCCGAACGTATTTCAACTTCTTCTATAGGCGATTCCTCGATTTCTGCAGCAATTTTTTCTGTTATCTCGTCACCAGATTTTACAATAATGTGTCCATCATTTGGGTGAGAAATATCGTGAACAGATGTACGTCCCAAAATTCTATCGTACAGAGTTTCAACGACTTCATCTTTTTTTGTCAATGTTGTTGCTATTAAACCCCTTAATGTTTTGCAATCGCTGTCATAAACAATAACATCTTGAGCCACGTCAACAAGTCTTCTTGTAAGATATCCAGCGTCTGCTGTTTTTAAAGCTGTATCGGCAAGTCCTTTTCTTGCACCGTGAGTAGAAACAAAATATTCAAGTACAGATAAACCTTCCTTAAAGTTCGCAAGTATAGGATTTTCAATAATCTGTCCTGTGCTGGCACCTGATTTTTGTGGTTTTGCCATTAGCCCTCTCATTCCGGATAGCTGTCTAATTTGTTCTCTTGACCCCCTCGCCCCAGAATCCAACATCATATAAACAGAGTTAAAGCCTTGTTTATCACTGCTTAATTCGTTCATTACTTGTTGTGTTAATCTAGCATTTGTATGCGCCCATATATCAATAATTTGATTATATCTTTCATTATTTGCTATAATTCCCATGTTAAAATTATCCATAACTTCTTCCACCAGCTCATATCCTTCGTCTATCATTTTTGTTTTTAGTTTAGGAATTATAACATCATCAATATTAAATGATAAACCACCTTCGAAAGCCATTTTATAGCCAAGACTTTTTATTGAATCTAAAAAATTAGCAGTTGTAGGCGTATTTGTTTTCTTTAAGATATCGCCAATAATACCTCGCAATGCTTTTTTTGTAAGCAGTTGATTAATAAAACCAACCTCTTTTGGCACATGTTGATTAAAAATAACTCTTCCAACAGTTGTTTCAATTGTTTTGTCGTCAATAATAACTTTAATCATTGCATGTAAATCTGCAACCTGTTCATTATAAGCTATAGTAACCTCTTCTGGAGAATAAAAAGACATTCCTTCGCCTTTTACAATTTCGGTTGCTGTATTTTTTCTTGATTTTGTTATATAATATAATCCAAGAACCATATCTTGCGAAGGCACAGTTATCGGAGCTCCATTTGCAGGATTTAATATATTATGAGACGCAAGCATCAGAAACTGAGCTTCCAGAATTGCGGCATTCCCAAGCGGTAAATGTATAGCCATTTGGTCACCATCGAAATCAGCATTAAAAGCTGTACATACTAATGGGTGAAGTTGAATAGCTTTGCCTTCAATTAGTTTTGGTTGGAATGCTTGAATTCCAAGTCTATGTAGTGTAGGCGCACGGTTTAGCAATATCGGGTGTCCTCTTAGTACATTTTCGAGAATATCCCAAACAACATGGTCTCGTCTGTCAATAATTTTTTTAGCAGATTTTACTGTTTTAACTATACCTCTTTCTATTAATTTTCTTATAACGAAAGGTTTATAAAGTTCTGCTGCTATTTCTTTTGGTAATCCGCATTCGTGCAAGTGTAGTTCTGGTCCGACAACAATAACCGAACGCGCCGAATAATCAACACGTTTACCGAGTAGATTTTGTCTAAAACGTCCAGATTTTCCTTTAAGACTGTCACTCAACGATTTAAGTGGTCTGTTTGCATCTGTTTTTACGGCACTTGATTTACGCGAATTGTCAAATAGAGAATCCACCGACTCCTGGCACATTCTTTTTTCGTTCCGCAAAATTACTTCAGGTGCTTTTATTTCAATAAGTCTTTTTAATCTGTTGTTCCTGATAATAACTCTTCTGTACAGGTCGTTGAGGTCTGATGTTGCAAATCTTCCTCCATCAAGAGGTACAAGTGGACGTAATTCAGGCGGGATAACTGGAATAACTTTCAGAATCATATTTTCTGGAAAATTTATATCCCTTGATGTTTGTAAAGCGCTGACAACATTAAGTCTTTTCAATGCTTCATTTTTTCTTTGTTGTGATGTCTCAGTTGTTGCTTTGACTCTCAAATCATCAGCTAATTCATCGAGCTTAATTGCTTTTAGTAAAAAAAACAAAGCATCAGCTCCCATTTTAGCAATAAACTTATTTGGGTCTGTGTCTTCTAATAATCTGTTTTCTTTTGGTAATGTTTCAAGAATGTCAAGATATTCATCTTCGCTTAAAAAATCTAATCTGTTAACTCCATCTTTTTCTTTGATTCCTGGTTGTATAACTACATATTTTTCATAATAAATAATGGAGTCTAATTTTTTTGAAGGTAATCCAATTAAGTATCCTAATTTGTTTGGCAATGAGCGAAAATACCATATATGAACAACTGGAACGACCAATGCTATATGCCCAATTCGTTCACGTCTTACTTTTTTTTCTGTAACTTCAACACCGCATCTATCACAAACAATACCTTTGTATCTAATTCTTTTGTATTTGCCGCAGTGGCATTCGTAATCTTTCACTGGTCCAAAAATCCTTTCACAAAACAATCCATCCCTTTCTGGTTTATATGTACGATAGTTAATAGTTTCAGGTTTAAGTACTTCTCCACTAGAACGCTCTAATATTTCTTCTGGCGAAACCAAACTAATAGTAATACTAGAAAAATTACTGTTGGTTTTATTTTGTCTTCTGAATGCCATGTAATTTAAAGTTAGAAATTTAGAAATTTAAAATTAGAACTCAGAAATTATAATTCAAAAATTAAAATTTATTTATATATCTAAAATTACTTATACTTTTTTAAATAAATAAATAAATAAATTTATAGAATCATTGAAACTATTGATTTTCATTTAGTTGAAAAAAATAAAATATATAGATAATAATTTTTTATTGTAATTTCCACTGTCATTCTTAATCAATAGTTCTAAATTCCAAATTAATATATTTAATCAAGATTAATACTTAGTCCGAGTCCTCTGAGTTCATGTAAAAGAACATTAAATGATTCTGGGACTCCTGGTTTTGGCAAATTTTGACCTTTAACTATTGTTTCATATGCTTTTGCTCTTCCTATTACGTCGTCTGATTTTATTGTCAGCATTTCTTGTAATATATTTGCTGCACCAAATGCTTCAAGTGCCCATACTTCCATTTCACCAAAACGTTGTCCCCCGAATTGTGCTTTTCCTCCGAGTGGTTGTTGTGTTATCAATGAATAAGGTCCTATTGATCTTGCGTGCATTTTATCGTCGACCATGTGTCCGAGTTTAAGCATATAAATTATTCCAACAGTTGCAGGTTGATTAAATCTTACACCTGTTCCGCCGTCATATAAATATGTTTTACCGTATCTAGGGACTTTTGCTTTATCAGTATATTTATTAATATCTTCTAATGATGCTCCATCAAAAATTGGAGTAAAGAAGCTTATACCGAGTTCTTTACCAGCCCATCCGAGTACTGTTTCGTATATTTGACCGAGATTCATACGCGATGGTACACCAAGCGGATTTAATACAATATCAACTGGAGTTCCGTCTTTTAGGAAAGGCATGTCTTCTTCTTTAACAATCCTGGCAACGATTCCTTTGTTTCCATGTCGTCCTGCCATTTTATCTCCTACTTTTACTTTTCTTTTCTTTGCTATATATACTTTTGCGAGTTGAATAATTCCTATTGGTAATTCATCGCCAATAGATATATTATATTTTTTTCGCCTAATTACACTCTCAATTTTTTTGTATTTAATATTGTAGTTGTGTAATAATCTTTTTATAAGCAGGTTTTTCTTCTTATCTGTTGTCCATTTTTTTGGTCTAACAGCAAGATAGTCTATTTCCTGCAACATTTCTAATGTATATTTTATTCCTTTTGGTACAACTATTGCGTTCAGATAATCTTTTACTCCTTGTGATGTTTTCCCATTGATGAGTGAATTAAGTTTATCAATTAATCTATCTGTTAGTAGTAATATTTCTCTATTAAATTCGTCATCAATTTTTTCCAGTAATGGTTTATCTGCATTTTTCATTTTCCTGTTCTTTGTAGAACGCGAGAATAAATTTTTATCAATAACAATTCCTCTTAATGATGGTGATGCTTTTAGTGATGCGTCTTTTACATCTCCTGCTTTATCTCCAAATATTGCTCTTAACAATTTTTCTTCTGGTGATGGGTCTGATTCTCCTTTTGGAGTTATTTTACCAATAATTATATCACCTGGTTTTACGTGAGCTCCGATTCTTATTATTCCGTTTTCGTCAAGGTTTCGAGTTGCGTCTTCACTAACATTTGGTATATCTGGGGTTAGTTCTTCCATTCCTCGTTTTGTATCTCTAACTTCAAGAGTATGTTCTTCGATATGAATTGAAGTAAAAACATCATCGCGTACAATTTTTTCTGAGATAACAATTGCATCTTCAAAGTTATATCCTTTCCAAGGCATAAATGCAACTTTTAAATTTCTACCAAGCGCCAGTTCACCGTTTTGTGTTGCAAAGCCTTCTGTAAGTATCTGACCTTTTGTAACTTTATCACCTTTTGAAACTATCGGATTAAGATTAAGACATGTATTTTGGTTTGTCTTTTTAAATTTAGGAATTTTATATCTTATTGTATCTGGGTCAAAACTTACATATTTATCATCATCTGAACGTAAATATTTAATAACAATCTCGTCAGCATCAACAAATTCTACAACACCTTCACCTTCTGCTGTAATCATTGTTCGCGAGTCTCTAACAATCTCTGGTTCGATTCCTGTTCCTACAATTGGAGCTTCTGGATTAATCAGCGGTACGGCTTGTCTCATCATATTAGAACCCATCAATGCTCTGTTTGCGTCATCATGTTCTAGGAATGGAATCAGCGAAGCAGCAATAGAAGCGATTTGATTTGGTGCTACATCCATGTAATCTACCATCTTGTTTTCTATGAAAGGAAAATCTCCAAGAGAACGGGATTTTATTTTTTCATCAATATAATTACCTTCTTTATCAACTTCTGCATCAGCCTGAGCTATTACTTTTCTATCTTCCTCCTCTGCACTTAAATAAATAACTCCATCATTTGATATATCTACTTTTCCATCGTCAACTTTTCTGTAAGGCGTTTCAATAAAACCGAGTTCATTAATTTTAGCAAAAACACAAAGCGAAGAAATCAAACCGATATTAGGCCCTTCAGGTGTTTCAATAGGACAAAGCCTTCCATAATGTGTATAATGAACATCACGAACTTCAAAACCAGCTCTTTCTCTTGACAAACCTCCTGGTCCGAGTGCCGACATTCTTCTTTTATGTGTCATCTCAGCGAGTGGGTTCGTTCTGTCCATAAATTGAGACAACTGGTTTGTACCGTAAAATGAATTTATTACAGATGATAATGTTTTAGCATTTATTAGGTCAACCGGTGTAAATACTTCATTATCTCTTACATTCATTCGTTCTCTTATTGTTCTAGACATCCTTGCCAGTCCTACTCCAAATTGATTTGATAATTGTTCGCCGACTGTCCTTACTCTTCTGTTACTAAGATGGTCTATATCATCGACATCAATTTTAGAATTTATTAATTCAATTAGATATTTAATAATTTCTATAATATCTTTGATTGTCAGAATTTTTATATCTGGCGAAATATCAAGTTCAAGTTTTTTATTTATTTTATATCTGCCTACATCTCCTAGGTCATATCTTTTATCCGAAAAGAAAAGATTATCAATAACTTCTCTTGCCGTAGATTCGTCTGGTGGTTCTGCGTTTCGCAGTTGTCTATATATATGAAGTACAGCTTCTTTTTCTGAATTACAAGGGTCTTTTTGTAGCGTACTGTAAATTATTGCATAATCAATCAAATTTTGTTCTTCTTTATGCAATAGGACAGTTTTTGCTCCAGAATCAATTATTTCGCTTACATGATGTGCTTCAATAACAGTTTCACGGTCAATAATAACTTCATTTCTTTCAATTGAGACGACCTCTCCTGTGTCTTCGTCAACAAAATCTTCTATCCATGATTTTAGAACTCTTGCTGCAAGTTTTCTACCAATAGCCTTTGTAAGTATTGCTTTTGAGACTTCTGTTTCATCTGCAAGATTAAAAATTTCAAGTATTTCTTTATCACTTTCAAATCCAATTGCTCTTAACAAAGTTGTTACAGGTAATTTTTTCTTTCTATCTATATATGCGTACATAACATTATGAATGTCAGTAGCAAACTCAATCCACGACCCTTTGAATGGTATTATTCTTGCGGAGTATAATTTAGTTCCGTTTTGATGAATACTGTGTCCAAAAAACACACCGGGTGAGCGGTGAAGTTGTGAAACTATTACTCTCTCGGCACCATTTATTACGAATGTTCCTCTTGGTGTCATGTAAGGCACTGTTCCAAGATAAACGTCCTGAATAACTGTATCAAAATCTTCGTGTTCAGGGTCTGTACAATATAATTTTAATTTTGCTCTGAACGGTACACTAAACGACAAACCTCTTTCGAGACACTCTTCGATTGAATACCTTGGTGGGTCGAAGAAGTAATCAATAAACTCTAATACGAAATTATTACGTGTATCTGTGATAGGAAAATTATCATTAAAAACCTTGAATAGTTTTTCTTTCTTTCTCTCTTCCGGTGTTGTATTTGCTTGAAAAAATTCTTTGAAAGTTTCTAATTGTATTCCCAAGAAGTCTGGGTAGTCAAATTTTATTTTTGTTGAGGTGAAATTAATTTTTTTATTCTCTGATAACATCCGGTATAGATTAAGGTTTTTATCAATTAAAATAAAAGGTTTAGAATTAATTATTTAACTCTAAACCATGATGATTTATACTAAAAAGAAATAGTTTTTTCGGATTTTATGTAATAATTTAAAAACTTAATGTATAATAATATTTTATATTGTTGTTATATTATCAAAAAATCATAATATAAAATTCTTTATTATCATACTTTTTTCTTATTAAAAATTCGAAAATCTTATTTCACTTTTAGTATAATAAAAAAAATGTTTATTTTAGTTCAACTTCGGCACCTTCTCCTTCTAGTTGAGTTTTCAATGCGTTTGCTTCTTCTTTTGATACTCCTTCTTTTATAGTTGCTGGCGCACTGTCAACAAGTGCTTTGGCATCTTTTAGCCCCATACTTGTTAATTCCTTAACTTTTTTAACTACTCTTAATTTTTTAGCACCTGCCGCAACTAAAATAACATCAAATTCAGTTTGTTCTTCTTTCTCTTCACTTCCTCCTGCTGCTACAACAGCAACTGGAGCCGCAGCTGGTTCTATACCGTATTCATCTTTTAAAATGTCAGCTAATTCTTTAACTTCTTTTACGGTTAGATTTACCAATTGTTTTGCAAATTCTTTTAAGTTTGCCATCTTAATATCTTTTTTTGATAATTTCAATTTAATTAATTATTTTCTCCATCTCTTTCTTCAAGAGTTTCCAAGATACCCGCCAGTATATACCCACCTGACTGTATCGCCGAAACAACATTGTTAATAGGCGATTGTAACAAGCCAATAACATCAGCAATAAGTTCTTCTTTTGATTTTATAGCTACTAAATTTTCTATTTCATTATCTCCGAAATAGAATTCGTTTTCAACAAAAGCAGCTTTCAAAATAGGTTTTTCCTTATCGCCTATTCTAAAATCTTTAATTAATTTTGCTGGAATATTACCAACATCAGACAACATTATTGAAGTCGGTCCTGCAAGAGCATCATTAAGTTGTGATAAATCTTTATTTGATTTTTCTATTGCTTTCTTTAAAAAGGTATTTTTAGCAACAATCAACTTAACGTTTTTTTTGAAACAAATTCGTCTTAGTAAACTTGTATCTTCTGCATTTAAACCCAAAGTATCCGTTATATATAAGTGTGTTGTGTCATTTATATATTTTGTCAAACCATCAATTACCTGATTTTTTTCTTCACGTTTCATAATCAGTTTTTAATAAATTATACTGAAATAGATTTTGCATCTATTTTGACACTTGGACTCATCGTACTCGATATGTAAACACTTTTTAGGTAAGTCCCTTTTGCTGAAGCTGGTTTTAATTTAATTATTGTCAGCAAAAATTCTGTTGCATTTTCAATAATCTTGTCGGGTTCAAAAGATACTTTTCCTACAGAACTGTGAATAATTCCGTATTTATCTACTCTAAAATCTATTTTACCCTGTTTAACTTCTTTAACTGTTTTACCTACATCCATCGTAACTGTTCCTACTTTTGGATTAGGCATCAACCCTCTTGGTCCGAGTATTCTTCCCAGAGGCCCTACATAGCGCATAACCGAAGGAGTTGCAATAACAACATCAATGTTAGTCCAACCTCCTTTAATTTTTTCGACATAATCTTCGAGTCCAAAATAATCAGCACCAGCTTCTTTTGCCTCATCAATTTTATCTGGCGTACATAATACCAAAACTTTAATATCTTTTCCTGTTCCGTTTGGTAACGATACTGTACCTCTTACCATTTGGTCTGCTTTCCTTGGGTCAACACCAAGTCTTATATCAACATCCACTGATGAATCAAATTTTGTGGTGGTAACTTTTTTAACCAAATTTACGGCTTCTTCTATGGTATACTGTTTGTCTTTTTCAATAAAATTAAGGATTTTTTTCCTTTTTTTACTTATTCTTGCCATTTTAATAGAATTAAATAGTTCTTAAGACGGAAATTCTCCTTTCACAACAATACCCATACTTCTTGCTGTTCCCGCTATCATTTTCATTGCTGATTCAACAGTGAACGCATTCAAATCAGACATTTTGTCTTCAGCAATACCTTTCACCTGTTCCCAAGTTATAGTAGCCACTTTCTTTCTGTTCGGTTCCTGAGAACCAGACTTTAACTTGGCTACTTCAAGCAGTTGAACAGCAGCAGGTGAGGTCTTAGTTACAAAATCAAATGACTTGTCTTTGTAAACTTTTATCTCAACTGGAATTATTTTTCCTGCTTTTTCTTGTGTTCTGGAATTAAATTGTTTACAGAATTCCATAATATTAACTCCAGCAGCACCAAGAGCTGGACCAACTGGTGGAGACGGATTTGCTGCTCCACCTTTAATCTGCAATTTAACAACTTTCGTTATTTCTTTAGCCATCTTAATTCATTTTAATTTTGAACAAATCATTTACGAGATGATACTCGATGTGTTGGAAGCACTTAATATATTTTCGTAACAGCTATTATTCTTTTTCTACCTGCATAAAACTTAATTCGAGAGGAGTTTTTCTACCAAAAATTTTAACCATAACTTTTAATTTTTTCTTTTCTTCATTAACTTCCTCTATGACTCCATTAAATCCATTAAAAGGTCCATCATTTACTTTAATGTTTTCTCCGACATGGAATGGTATAGAAATAAATTCTTCGCTCTCGGCAAGCTCATCGACGCGCCCTAATATTCTGTTCACTTCACTTTTGCGTAAAGGAAGTGGTACACCTCCTTTGGTTTCCCCAAGGAAACCAATAACATTAGGTACATTTTTTATTATATGCGGGATTTCACCAACAAGTATTGCATCTACAAGAATATATCCTGGGAAGAAATTTCGTTCTTTACTAATTTTTTTCCCTTTACGGACTATGTAAACTTTTTCGGTTGGAATCAATACTTGTGAAATATAATCTTTAACTTTTAATCTAATTATCTCATTCTCAAGGTATTCTTTAGCTCTTTTTTCTTTGCCACCTACAGCCCTAACTACATACCATTTACTTATCTGTTTTTTGGGCTCTTTTTTTTTAATTTGGCTCATAACTCAAATACAAATATTTGATTAAAGATAATAGGATTGGATTCTTAAATTTAAGCAGCAAGCTCATAAATAAAAGTCATCAATGCACTGAATGATACATCCATTACATAAACAATCATTGCTATAATAAATGATGCAATCATAACAATAATTGCACTACTTTGCAAGTCAGCCCAACTGGGCCACGTAACTTTATTTACAAGTTCGTTATATGATTTTTTTATATAAGCTTTTACTTTCATCAATTCAAATTTTGCACGGATGGAGAGAATCGAACTCGCAACCTACGGTTTTGGAGACCGTCGCTCTGCCAATTGAGCTACATCCGTATTACAATACAAAAAATTCGGCAATAACAATTTTTACCGCCGAACTTTTTATTTTATCTTTTTTTATTCAACTATTTCTGTTACCTGTCCTGCACCAACAGTACGTCCGCCTTCTCTGATTGCAAAACGTAAACCTGTAGTCATCGCAACAGGATATATTAAATTAACCTGAACAGTAACATTATCACCAGGCATAATCATTTCTCTTCCTTTCTCTAAGTGAATTTCACCAGTTACATCAAGAGTTCTCAAATAAAATTGTGGTCGGTAATTATTATGAAAAGGAGTATGTCTTCCACCCTCTTCTTTTTTTAGAATATATACTTCAGCTTTAAATTTAGTATGAGGAGTAACAGAACCAGGTTTTGCTATAACCATTCCTCTTTTAATAGAGGCTTTATCAACACCTCTTAACAAAAGACCAACATTATCACCAGCCTGTCCGTCATCAAGGATTTTACGAAACATTTCAACACCTGTTACTACAGACTTTATTTTTTCTGAACCGAGTCCTATAATATGTACAGGGTCTCCCGTATGAATTTTACCTGTTTCAATTCTACCTGTTGCAACTGTACCTCTTCCTGTTATTGAAAATATATCTTCTACAGGCATTAAGAAGTCTTTATCAACATCACGAACTGGAAGTGGTATCCATGTATCAACAGCTTCCATGAGTTCTATTATTTTTTCTTCCCATTCTGGTTCTCCTTGCATTGCACCAAGTGCTGAGCCCATAATAACAGGAGCATCATCACCTTCGAATCCATAAAAATCAAGCAATTCACGAATTTCCATATCAACAAGCTCTAATAACTCTTCGTCATCGACCATGTCAACTTTATTAATAAAAACAACCAATTTAGGAACATTCACCTGACGTGCAAGTAATATATGTTCTCTCGTTTGTGGCATAGGACCGTCTGTTCCAGCAACAACAATTATAGCTCCGTCCATCTGAGCTGCACCTGTGACCATATTCTTTACATAATCTGCGTGTCCAGGACAATCAACATGCGCATAATGTCTATTTTCTGTTTCGTATTCAACGTGTGCTGTATTAATGGTAATGCCCCTTTCTTTTTCTTCTGGAGCATTGTCAATTGAATCAAAATCTGTTACGGTAGCCAATCCACTTTTATTCAAAACCATGGTAATTGCCGCCGTTAATGTAGTCTTACCGTGGTCAACATGTCCAATAGTTCCAATATTTACGTGAGGCTTGGTTCTTTTAAATTTTTCTTTAGCCATGATTTATTGAATTATTTAATTATTAATTTTTTACTCTTTACGTTAATAACGAGCCGATGATGAGAATTGAACTCATGACCTCTTCCTTACCAAGGAAACGCTCTACCCCCTGAGCTACATCGGCAGAGAAAATAAAGAGCGGGAGACGAGGCTCGAACCCGCGACCTGCAGCTTGGAAGGCTGCCGCTCTACCAACTGAGCTACTCCCGCTT
>JAOZMB010000058.1 GCA_029934515.1 Bacteroidales bacterium | reverse complement strand
AACGAGGTTATTCTTACTCCGACTGCATCATAAATTGCATTTGTTATTGCTGGGATTACTGGGTGTAATGCTCCTTCACCACATTCTTTTGCCCCAAATGGGCCTTCTGGGTCTATTGTTTCAATTATGTTTGTATTGATTTCTGGTGTGTCGATAGATGAAGGGATTTGATAATCAACAAAATTAGCATTTAGTAATAATCCTTTGTGATATTTCATTTGTTCGCTTATTGCTTGTCCGAAACCCATGTGCCATGAACCTTCAAGTTGTCCTTCGACTGCCAAAGGATTAATTGCTTTTCCGGTATCATGCGCTCCCCAAATGTTGTTTACAGTAACTGCTCCTGTATCCAAATCTACATCAACATCTGCAACAATAGCACCAAAACTGTATGATGGGCTTAGTCCGGCTCCTGCACCTTTGAAGTTGCCTCCAAGTTTTGGCGAATTATAAGCTCCTGTTGCGTTCAATGCTCCGACCTTTCTTGTTGCTATTTCAATTGCTTCTGTCCAGCTTAAATCAATACTTCCGTTATTTGTATAAATTCGTTCTTCAGCCATATTAAGTTCTCCAGCAGGTATATTCTTATTTATCGAAACAGAATTTAAAATTTTCTTTTTAAGGTTTTCGGCTGCTGTTTTTGCTGCGTTTCCTGCCATAAAAGTAACCCTGCTGGAATAACTGCCAAGGTCTATTGGTGTTAGAGTTGTATCTGCCGAGACGACAAAAATATTATCAAGGCTCAACCCCAAGACCTCTGCCGTAACAATAGCCAACATCGTATCGCTTCCCTGTCCGATATCGCTTGCGCCAGAAGTTATAAGTACTCTTCCGTCGAGATCTACTTTAAGATGAACCGATGACTGCGGATATTTATTCCAGTAAATCGGTAAAGCACTACCGCTGATAAAAAATCCGCAAGCAACTCCAATACCTTTTCCAAATTTCATTTTGTTAAACCTCTGCTTCCAATTAGACTGTTTCATAACAGTTTGCAAACATTCACGGCTACCGTTTGAAGTAATTCGATAATGTCCTACCGTTAATGTGTTTTCTCCCATAAAATTTTGGAAACGTATATCACAAGGGTCTTTTTCTAATTTTCGAGCTAAATCGTCAATAAGTGTTTCAACTGCAAAACGAGGATTAACGGCACCATGTCCACGCATCGCCCCACATTGTGGTTTGTTTGTATAAACCCTTCTTGTGCGAAATCCGAAATTATTTATTCTATAAGGAGCCTGTAAAAGTACACCGTTGTAATAACTCGTCACCACACCAAAACTACCATAAGCGCCTCCGTCAATAACAATATCTGCATCAAGGACTTTAAATTTACCGTCTTTGTTTACACCCATTTGTATTTTCATTTTCGTTGGGTGTCTGGCATGATTTGTCAAAAATACCTCTTCGCGCGATAGTCTTGTTCTTACTGGTTTTTTGAGTTTTTTTGTTAGATAAGAAATAATTATTTCATGCGGGAAAGGGTCGCTTTTTCCTCCAAAACCTCCACCAAGATAAGGTTTTATAACTCTTACTCTATTAAGTGGCATCTCCAGAACTTTTGAAATTGTTTTATGTAAATAATGAGGTACTTGTGTTGCCGTAATTATTGTCAAGCCGTTTTCGTCTGTGTATGCTGTTGCAGCGTGTGGTTCTGTAAAACCGTGATTAACACCTTTGAAATCGAATGACATTTCTGAGGTCATATATGCTTCTTTCAGACCTTTTTTTTGGTCTCCGAATCTCATTTCCGCTTTTTTGTGTATATTATTGTTAAATTTTGAATGCGAATGTATTTGTTCGTTATTTCCCACATCTTTTAGCGAATCTTCTGGCGCAAAATATTCTCTGTAAGGTTTATATTCAATATCAATCATATTACAGGCTTGTTCTGCAATTTCTTCTGTATCGGCAGCAATAGCAACAACAATTTCGCCGATGTATCTTGTTTTTTCAACTGCAAGAGCTGTTTCGTCCTGCGAGATAGGCAGTACACCGAATTTACCTGGTATATCTTTTCCTGTAATTATTGCTCTTACGCCCTCTAATTTTTCTGCTTTTTCAATATTTATATTTTCTATTTTTGCATGCGCATAATTCGACCTTAGAAATTTACAAAAAAGAGCATTTTTAATTTTAATATCATCTGCATAATCAGCTTCTCCTCTTGTTTTTTTTTCAGCTTCTATGTATGGCATCGATTTGCCGACTCGTAAAAATTGTTTGTCGTTTGCTTGTATATTTTTTTTTGTTACTTCTGAATTATTTTCTATTACATATTCATGCACAGCTTCAATAATTTTTTTATAGCCTGTACATCTACAAAGATTTCCAGATAATTCTTTTTTTATTTGTTCTTTATTTGCGTTTGGATTTTCATCTGTAAAAGCCAACGAAGTTATAATCATTCCCGGTGTACAGTATCCGCACTGCACAGCTCCTTTTTCTACGAATTTTTTTTGTAAATTGTGTAATTGTCCGTTTTCTGTTATTCCTTCTATTGTTGTTATTTTTTGTCCGTTGCATTTCATTGCTGGAGTTATACAGCTCAATATAGGACGTTTATCCAACAAAACAGTACATGCGCCGCAACTGCCTTGTTGACAACCTATTTTTGTTCCAGACAAATTCAATCGCTCTCTTAATACATGCGAGAGAGTTTCGTGTTCGTTAATCAAAAGTCTGTGTCTGACACGGTTAACAATTATGTTTAATTCTGTCATTTTATATGATAATACTATTATTTTAAAGAACAAATTAAAAAAATACAAAAGTATATAATATTTTTACATATTACAAATTAGAATCTTCTTTTTTATGTTAAACGCATCAAAATCCGTGAAATATCCGTATAATCCGCGTTCTTCAGCGTTCCTATTTAGGAATACCCAAATATTTATTGGAGTAATAGGAACACAGATAAACACTGATTATACGGATTAAACACTGATTTTTTTAGAGCAAACGCATCAAAATATTTAAGTGCTGAAAATTAAGTATGATTTATTTTTGATACGTTTGCCCTATGTATTAACAAATTTTTGTATTATATTGGTTTTATTTTAATATCTTTGCAAATATTTATATTTTATTATAAATATTAAAAAATAGAAATTATGAAAATATTTGAAAACGAACTAATAACAATGTGGTATGAAGAAGGAAATAATCTTTATGTCGAAAAGTGGAAACCAACAACAGAAGATATGTCGGAGGAGCAATGGAAAGAAATGCGATTAAAAACGTTGGAGCTGTTTGTTCAATACAGAGCCAATAAAATACTTGCTTTGTCGGAGGAATTTTATTTTGTAATAACACCAGATTTGCAAGAATGGTTAGCCGAAAACATAACAAAAAAAGCCGGACAGTTCGTAACAAAAGTTGCCATAACTGTACCTACCGAAATAGTAGCTGAATTAAGTGTTGAACAATTAATGGAAGAGATGGAAACAGGAGAGTTAAATACGAAATATTTTGACAGCGAACAAGAAGCAAGAGAATGGCTTACGGAATAAAAATTTAAAGTTGTTCTTTGTATTTGTCAGGTGTGTTTTTTTATCACCTGACAATAATTTTTTGTTCTTTATTTTTGTTAATTTATATTATATTCTTTAATTTTCCTGTACAAAGTTCTTTCGGATATTCCGAGTTCTATTGCTGCATATTTTCTTTTTCTTTTGTGCTTGTCGAGAGCTTTTTTTATAAGTTCGATTTCTTTATCTTTTAGCAATAATGATTCTTCCATTATTTCTTCTGTGTCTTCGATTTTATTATCTGGTTTTTCAAATTTTTCATTTTCGTGATATATATTTTTCTTGTCTTTATTTTTGCTATCTATTGTATTATCTTGATAATTTTCATAAGCAAGGTTATCGTCAATAAATTTCCTTGATATATTAATTTGGTTATCATTATTATTAGTGTTAATATTTTTCACTATATCTTTTAGTTCGTTTATTTCGTTTCTCATATCAAAAAGTATCTTATAAAGAATTTCTCTTTCGCTTGCAAATTCCTCTTTATTAATAGTATTTTGATAAATAGCTGGTAGGTTTTTCAAGAAATTATCTGGTAAATATTTTTTTATTTTTTCGGAAGTAATTTCTCTATTTTCTTCAATAATTGATATTTGTTCTGTTATATTTTTTAACTGACGAATATTCCCAGGCCATCTGTAATTTTCCATTAAACTACTTGCATATTTGTCTAATTTTATAGGTGGCATTCTATATTTTTCGGAGAAGTCATGAGCGAATTTTCTAAATAATAATAAAATATCTTTTTTTCTTTTCCTCAGTGCTGGCACTTTTATAGGTACTGTATTAAGTCTGTAATATAGGTCTTCTCTGAAATTACCTTTTCTTATTGCATTTGCGACATCAATATTTGTAGCTGTAATAACTCTGACATCAGTTTTTCTAATTTTGGAAGAACCAACACGCATGTATTCACCTGTTTCGAGTACTCGCAATAGTCTTACCTGAGTAAATAAAGGTAATTCTCCTATTTCATCGAGAAAGATTGTTCCTTTATTTGCGACTTCAAAATATCCTTTACGGCTGTCTATGGCACCTGTGAAGGCACCTTTTTCATGTCCAAACAATTCAGAATCTATTGTTCCCTCAGGTATTGCTCCACAATTTACGGCGATATAAGAATTATGCTTTTTTGAACTTAAATTATGAATTATCTGAGGAAAGACCTCTTTACCTGTTCCACTTTCACCTGTTATAAACACAGATAAATCTGTGGAAGCAACTTGAATAGCAATATCTATTGCTTGATGCAATTCATAAGAACTTCCTATAATACTGTAACGTTGTTTTATTTGTTGTACTTTCATAAATTTGTTGTCTTCAAATAAAGATAAAAATATATTTATAAAAAAATAGTGTTGATATTGTTAATATTCTGATTTTTTATTTGATTTTACATTTTACTCCCATAATTGTAATATCATCGATTTGTATTGTATCTCCTTTCCAATTCTGTAATCTTTCTTCCAAAATATTTTTTTGTTCTTTTGTCGGCAAATTACAAATTTCTTCGATTAATTTTTTAAAACGTTTTTTTGTAAATTTTCTTTTTTTTATTGCACTAAACTGGTCTTGGTATCCATCACTAAACAAATAAATCATATCATTGTTATGCAGTTGGATTTTATGAGTAATAAATTTTTTTTCTTTTGGATAAAAACCTATTGGATTTCTTACGGCTTTTATTTCAATAAGTTTATTTTCACGGATAATATAAAGCGGGTTGTATGCACCTGAATATGAGAGTATATTTGTTTCTGTATCAACAACACAAAGTGCAATATCGAGTCCGTTAAGGTTTTCTTTCCCTGATGATATAAAAATTTCTTTTATTCTTTCTCTTAAAAGGTTCAATATTTCGCCGACTTTTTTAGCCTCGCTTCTTTTGATAATTCCGTGCAAAAAAGTAATACCGAGCATTGTCATAAAAGCTCCTGGCACTCCGTGACCTGTACAATCTGCAACCGCAAAGAACAGTTTTTTATCAATTTTGTTTACATAATAAAAATCGCCACTTACATTTTCTTTCGGTTTGAATAGGATAAAATAATCTGACAGCCATTTATTTATTAAACTTGAATTTGTTAATAAACCGTCTTGTATTCTTTTAGCATAACTTATGCTTTGTGTAATATTTCTGTGATTATATTCTATTTTTTTTTCTGTTTGTTTAATATTTTGTTATTTTTTCTTAATTTTCGACTAAAAACTACACTCAAAATAACTAAAATAATCATCAATATTAATATGACAATTAGTATATTTTGAATTTCTTTTTTTCGTTTTGCATATAAATCTTTAATTATTTTTTCCTTGTTTAGCAAATCAATTTCTGCTTGTTTTTTTTTCTGAGCAGAGCTAAATTCGATATTTGAAATTTTTTTTGTTAATATTTTATTGAAAAGGCTGTCATTGTATTCCGTTACTATTCTTAAATATTCTACTGCTTTTTTATAATTTTTTAATTTAAGATTTATTTCATAAAACTCTTTGTAAGCATTTCTTATTCTGAATTTGTTATTAACGTTTTTTGCTGTTTCTAAGCTTTTTTTTGCATAAACCATTGATTGTAATGGGTCATTTTTTAGTAATGATACTTTTGCCAATCGTTCGTAAATATCACTATACAAGTCCCAGTCATTTAATATTTTACCTGTATTTAGTGCTGTATAATAAATTTCAAAAGCTTTATCTAATTGTTCTAGTTCGAGGTATGCATCTGCGATGTATTTATAACAAACCGCCTGTCCTTCAAAGTCTTTTATATCTTTTCTTATTCTCAATGCAATATCAAAGAAATACAATGATTTTTCAAATTCTTTTTTTAATAATAATGCCCTTCCTATGTTCAGGTTACAGTATGCTTCCATTTTCCTGTTTCCTATTTCATTGACAATGACAATCGCCTGATTTAGATATATTAAAGCATTATCATATAAATTTTGATATATATATAAATTTCCAATATTTATCAATGCGTATCCTTCTTTCTCTTTATGTTTATACTTTCTACTGATACTTAGCCCGTTGAAATAATTTTCGAATGCTTCGATATAATTGCCAAGATTCCTGTATGCTACACCCGTGAAACTGTATCCTTGTGCCAGTTCTTCTGTATTTTTATATTCTTTTGATAATTTTATTGCCAATTGTCCATATTTTACAGATTCTTTTGGATACGAATTACGTAACTTCCAACATAATGTATTTAAGATTTTCGGTTTATCATTTTTTTTTGCTTTGTGTAGGATTTGTTTCAAACTGTCAATTTCATTATTTTTTTGAGCATAAACATATTCATTGTTATATAAAAACAATACTAATAATATCAATATTTTGGATTTTATTTTGTGCATTAAATTTCTTATAATTACAATTATTAATAATTTTTATGTTATAATTTTCAGTTTTTTTTGTTCTTTATCTAGGTCTAATTTAACTCCAACAACAAGTATATCGTCCATTTGTTCTTTTTCTCCTTTCCATTCTTCGAGAACTACAGCAAGCGACACTGCCTGCGATGTAATATCTTGTTTATGAATATCAAACAAAAGGTTTCTGAATCGTCTTGCCATAAATTTTTTGTTGGATTTGCCTCCGAATTGGTCTTGGAAACCATCTGAATATATATAGAACTGAGTTGGTATTGATATATCTATTTTATGTTTTTTGTAGTTTCTTTTTCTACCTCTTATAATTCCTCCTATTGCAAGGTTATCTCCTTTTATCATTTTCATTTCTTCGTTCTGAATATAAACAAAAGGATTTTTAGCTCCTGCAAATTCGAGTATTTTATTTTTTTTGTCAATAACACAAACAGCCAAATCCATACCATCTGTATTTAATGTTCTACCTTGATTTAGTGTTGTTGCAATTCCGTCGTGTAATTTGTGAAGTATAACTTCTGGCGAAGTTATGTTTTGTTGGTAAACTATTTGTGTTAAAAAAGCATCGCCTATCATGGACATAAACGCACCAGGAACTCCGTGTCCTGTGCAGTCTATTGCAGTTATTAATATTTTTTCATTTCCTTGTTCGTCATTTGCTACTGCATACCAAAAAAAATCACCGCTGACAGCTTCTTTTGGACTTAACATAATAAATGATTCAGGCAATTTTTCTCTTACTTCTTTCATCTTTGGTGACATTGCTCTTTGAATCCTACTTGCATAATTCATGCTTGCCGTAATTCTTTTGTTCTTCAGTTCGATTTCATTTTTTTGAATTGTGATAGCCGCGTTAGCATCTTGGAGTCTATCTTTTTGAGCTGATATTTCTTTTTTCTGTTGATTTATTTCCTCATTTTTTTCTATTAATAATCTGTTTGCTTTTTTTGTTTTTTTGTTTATTTTATAAAAATAATATCCGAAAACAACCGCAAATATAAGAACAACGACAAGTAAAGATAAACCGAGATAAAGTAGTTTTTCATCTGCATTTTGTTTTTCTATTTTAATTTTTTGCAATTGTTGGTTTTTTTCAAGGATTTCATTTTTTTGTTTTTCTTCTTTTGTTTTTTGTTTTTCTTCTTTTGTTGCTAAACCTATTTGAAAATCAACAGTTTGTTTATCTTGTTCTTTTGTAAAAATAGTATCACTCAGTGCTGCATACAAACTCATATATTCAAGTGCGGCTTCAAAACTTCCTTTTTCAGAGTAAATATTTGCCATTAATCGATACGATTCTTTACGAATTTCAGAATAATTATAAACTCTTGACATGTATAATGCACGTTCCACAAACTTTTTTGCTCTTTGAGAGTTTGAATTTTTTAATGCTGTTAGACCAAGTTTATTTTGTGTTTTTGCTATTCTATTGTTAAGTTTATTTCTTTCGTAAATTTCGGCTGCAAATTGAAAACTTATTCTCGCTTTTTCATATTGTTGGTTCAATAAATATATCTCTCCTTTTTTATAATAAATATTTGCTTCTTTGATTTTTTTCTTTGATTTTTTGTACAATAATAAAGCATCATTGTAATATTTGTTTGCATTTTTATATTCTTCTAATTGTGCATTTACATCTGCTATTTTTTCATAAGAGTCTGCAATTAGTATATTATCTTTTAGATTTTTTCTTATTTGCAATGAGCTATCCAATAGTGCAAGTGCTTCATTATTACTGTATTCATTTATTTTTATTGTAGCAATATTGTTATAAACAAAAGACAATCCTCGTTTTTCTTTTATTTTCTCAAAGATTAAACGTGCGTTTTCAAAAGCTTCACCAGCTTTACTATCAATTCTTTGTTTTAAATAAGTATTTCCGATTTTTAATAATGTGTATGCTTTTTCTTTTTCTGATTTTAATGAATCAAATATTTCAAAAGACCTGTTGTACGATGCTATCGATGGTTGATACATTTTTTGTCTGAAATAGCTATCACCAAGATTTCTTTGCATTTTTGCTACCCCAATCATATCTCCTGTTTGAGTATATATTTCAATTGCATTTGCAACATATTGCATCGAAGCAAGTGGATTAATTTCCGAACTTATCTCGTATAATTCAGTTAAAATTTCAGCAGTTCGTTTATTATTTCCTTGCTCAGATATATGTCGTTCCAATACAATATTCAAACTGTCAATTTTATTCTGAGCGAAATTATGGATATTAGAAGTTAAAATTATCATTAAAAAAATAATTAACTTTCCTATATATTCTCCTTTGTTTTTAAACATAATTTTTTTTTAAATTCATTGCATATATCTTGCCAATATTGACAGAATATGTATTATTTTTATCTTCTTGAACTTATTAATTGTTAGATAATCAGCAAATTTATAATTTATTGAATCATTACTATTTAATTTAATAGTCGTTTACATGTTTTTTTTCGCAAAAGTAAAAAAAACAACAGTTTTTAAGAAATATTTCTTAAAATATTCTTGTTCAGTTTATTCATCAGTGATTAATTATCAGTATAATATTAATATTTTTTAACTATTTTGATAAAAATATTATTTTTAAAATTGTAAAAATAATAAATAATTTATCAAAACAGATATTTATTTAAAAATATTTTTAGTAATGAATTTTTTAATTAATTTTGTACTGATTATTATTGTTAAATGCTGTTAAATATTCAACAAGCTTTCAGCTTATTTAATATTAAAAAATAAATTTAAAATGATAAAATTTGAACAGGCATATAAAATTGTTATGCAGACTTCTGTGAAGATAAAAACAGAGGAAATTGCTTTGCAAAACTCTCTTGGAAGGGTTCTCGCTGCCGATGTATTTTCGGATATGAATATGCCACCTTTTGACAAATCTGCAATGGACGGTTTTGCATGTCGCTATGAAGATTTATACAATGAACTTGAAATCATTGAAGTAATTCCTGCTGGTAAATTACCAGAAAAACAAATTGGAAAAAATCAATGTGCTAAAATAATGACTGGCGCACCACTTCCAATAAATGCAGATACTGTATTTATTGTCGAACACAGTCGTGAAACCAAAAACGACAAAGTTTTTTATACAAAAAAACGTACAGATATAGATATTTGTAATATTGAAAAAAAACTTTCCAAGAAGTCAAATATCTGTTACACTGGTGAAGATGTTAAAAAAGGAGAAATAGTTTTGTCGAAAGGAACAATTATTGAAGCACAACATATTGCTATCATGGCATCTGTTGGTTGTGTGCGTCCGCTTGTGTCGAGACAAGTAAAAGTTGGAGTTATAGCTACGGGAAGCGAGCTTGTCGAACCTCATAATGTACCATCAAACTCACAAATACGAAACAGTAACGGCTTGCAAACTGTTTCGCAATTAATTAATATAAATGTAATTGCAAATTATTACGGTATTGCAAAAGACGATGAACTTATAACTTACAATATTATAAAAAAAGCAAAAAATGAAAATGATATTGTAATGATATCTGGCGGTGTTTCTATGGGTGATTTTGATTTTGTCCCGCATATTTTAAAAAAACTTGATTTTGAAATAAAGTTTGACCGTGTTGCAGTACAACCGGGAAAACCAACTACATTTGCTACAACAGGAAAGAATAAATTTTGTTTTGGAATGCCAGGTAATCCTGTTTCTTCTTTTGTTCAGTTCGAACTTTTGGCAAAACCTTTTATTTACAAATTGATGGGTGCAGATTTTAAAACAGATAATATAGTGATGCCACTTGCGAGAGAATATTCAAGGAAAAGAGATAAAAGACTATCTTGGATACCAATAAAATTTACAAATAAAGGCGAAATTATGCCTATCGAATATCACGGCTCTGCTCATATCAACGGCTTGGCAATCGCAGATGGAATTATTTCAGTACCTATTGGAACAAAAATATTAACAAAAGGAACTCTCGTAAATGTTAGACCAATATAAAAGAAAAATAAATTATTTGCGTATCTCGGTGACTGACCGTTGTAATTTTAGATGTAAATATTGTATGCCTCCAGAAGGCGTACCAAGAATGCGACATGTAGATATTTTGAGATTTAAAGAAATTGTTGAAGTCGTTCAAATAGCAGTAAACAAAGGAGTTAATAAAATTAGAATAACAGGAGGCGAGCCACTTATACGAAAAGGTATAATCGAACTTATTACCATGATTGGCAATATTAAAGGAATTAAAGACTTCGGAATAACGACAAACGGAGTCTTTTTGACAAAATATGCAGAGCAACTTGCCAATGCTGGAGTGAACAGAGTAAATATCAGTTTGGATACTCTTGACCCTGAGAGGTTCAAAAAAATTACTCGCTTAGGAAATATAGACGATGTACTGAATGGTATAGAAGCTGCCAAAAAAGCTGGACTAACACCAATAAAAATTAATTGTGTCATAAAAAAAACACAGACAGAAATAGATGCTGTATCTGTAGCAGAATTTTGCAAATCAAATAATCTTAGTGTTCGTTTTATAAGAGAAATGAACCTCGAAAAAGGACTGTTTTGGAAAGTAAAAGGAGGAACAGGAGGCGAATGCAAAATATGTAATCGTTTAAGATTAAGCTCTGACGGGAAAATACGACCTTGTCTATTCAGCGAATTGGAATACGATGTAAGAAAACTCGGTGCGGGAAAAGCATTAGAACTTGCCTTACAAAATAAACCACTAAATGGAACAGCAAACAAAAAAGGAAAATTTAGTTCAATAGGAGGATAAGGAAATTACGAATTATGAATTACGAATTTGTTTACACATAGTACGTAAGTATTTTACAAAAAACAAACCAGAAGTTATTGAATAATTTTGTGTTAAAATCTATCAGTCAAGAACAAAATAAGACTGATAGATTTTAATCTAAATAATAATTATTTTCTTTTTAGTTTGACTGTAAAATCTGTAGAATAGTCTGGAGATAATATTTCAAACATACTACCAGAGAACCCAAAACTTTTCATATCTTCATCTATTTTTGCATTTTTATTTGCAACTTTTTTTATTTTTCTATCGAATGAAAATAATAAACTATATTGGAAATATTCTTTCATCGATTCCATTTCACTATTATTTAATAAAGAGTCATTATCTGTATTTGGTTTACTATAAATAAGTTTTCTCTTTCCTCTTATAGAAAATTTTGGTGTTTCTTTTTTACTGTTATTGTTACGGTCTGTAAGTCCCTTGAATAGGTCTGTCTCTGTACCTGTTTCCGATAATGTTTTATTTAAAATATTTACGTCATCGAAGTCATAAGTTATAAATAAAACTGTTTTATCATTTTTCCAGCCGAAATTGATATTTTTTGCACCTACTTTTTTCAATCTTTCTGCTATCTCAGGCAATGACTGGTCTAACGAATCCAATGATTTATCCTCTTCTCCTGTGCTATCGTTTTTCATAAAATCTTTCCAAATACTTATATCTATCGACGTATTTGCTGTTCCAGAAAAATTATTATTAAAATGATACTCTTGTGTAACTGAACAACTTACAATGAAAAATATTCCAACAAATAAAGTAAAATAAATTTTTTTCATAATTTTATTAATATTAAATTTAAGATTTAAAATATTTTTTTATCGGTATAAAGATATAATCTTTTTTAATATTTATAAAAAAAAATAAAAAAACTGCTCACAATAGAAGAATAAGTTTGCATAAAAAAATGACTGTTTGTAGGCAGGAAAAGTTCTTATAATTAAAAAAGATGCTCCATTATAGGAGCATCTACATTTTTCATAGTAAACTTTATGTCTGACTAAAAAACCCTTTTGCAATGATATTATATTTTATATTTTTACAAAAATTTTATTGACAAGTTATTACATTTTATTGATGATTGATAATAAATTAGTGATGACTGGTGGTTCTTCGAATACTGTAAATTTGAACGTTTATTACAAAATATTTTCTTTTTTTTTGAAAAATTAAACTAAATTTGCGACTCCTATTAACTATATTTTCATAAACATAAATTAATTTTATAAATACTGTTTTACAATTTCTAAACATCAAATTTACAATTTAATGAATTTTTTTACTATTTTTACTATTTTAATTGCTCTTGCAGCTGTTTTCGGATACATAAATATCAGATTTTTAAAATTTCCAAGCACAATAGGTATGATGCTTATATCTGTTATTTTTACATTTTGTCTTATCATTGCGGGTTTTCTTTATAAGCCTATTTTTGATGTAGGTGTTGATTTTATTGAAAAGATTGATTTTCAGAGTGTCTTATTGGATATGATGCTTAGTTTTTTGCTTTTTGCTGGAGCTTTACATACAGATATTAACAAATTAAAATCGCAAAGAGGCCCTATTTTAATTTTGTCCACTATCGGAGTTATAGCTTCAACATTTCTTATTGGAACTATATTTTTTTATATTACAAAACTTATAGGATTTAATATTGATTATGTTTATGCGTTAATTTTTGGGGCTTTAATTTCTCCTACCGACCCGATTGCAGTTCTTGGTATTTTAAAAGAAAGCGGCGCACCAAAAAAACTTGAAATAAAAATTGTCGGCGAATCTCTTTTTAACGATGGAATAGGAGTTGTCGTTTTTCTGTCGTTATTTCACATTGCAAATACTGGAATAGAATCAGTGGCTGTCTCTGACATACTTATTTTGTTTGTACAGGAAGTTATCGGCGGTATTTTACTCGGCGCATTGACTGGATATCTTGCCTATAAAATGTTAAAATCAATTGACCATTACGAAACAGAAATAATTATAACAATATCACTCGTTACTGGCAGTTATGTTTTGGCACAATTACTGCACTTCTCTGGACCTCTTGCTGTTGTTATTTCTGGGATTTTTATCGGAAATAAAGCAAGAAAAAAAGCATTTTCGCAAACAACAGAAATATATGTTGATAAATTTTGGGAAATAATTGATGTTGTTCTAAATGCAATATTGTTTGTTATGATAGGTCTGGAAATAATGATTTTGCCTTTTGATTTATCTTATTATTTTATAGGTATAATTTCAATTCCATTGGTTCTTGTTTCTCGTTTCCTTGTTCTTTCGCTTCCTCTGAAATGGTTTAAAAAGAAATTGGAATTAGTGCCAAAGACTTGTTTAATAATGACATGGGGCGGACTGAGAGGTGGAATATCTGTTGCACTTGCGTTATCACTTACATCTGGCGAAAGCAAAGACCTGATTCTTGCTGTAACATATACAATTGTAGTTTTTTCAATAATTATTCAGGGACTTACACTAAAACCGCTGATTAAAAGATTTATGTAACTAAAAATAAGACAGACACATCAAAAATAAATCATACTTGATTTTCAACACTTAAATGTTTTGATGCGTCTGCCATAATTATACTTTCGTTTAATCTTTAACACAGCGCACAGATAAACCGTAAGATTTATTACCAAAATTTCTAACAGCTTCACTGTCGCTGTAACTCATATAGCGAAGCCAAATATAATTATTGTCTCTCTCGGAGGTACTCCACCAGCGTCCGTTGTAACCAATATCTACAAATGAACCGTTGTTACTAAGTCTATTACCACCTGGAAGAGCAGTAAAACCACTTTCGTTTGTCGCTCCTATATTTGGACTGTTCCAGTGAGTTGTTCCGCTTTCTTTTAGTTTACCTCCAGCAATACTTGTTCCTCCTAATTCGTTTATTAGCTCGTTCCATTCATCATCGCTTGGCAAATGCCAGCCTTCCAGACATACACCTTGCACACCACTTGGATTGGCAATACTTCCAGAAGCTCCGTTCATTGCAGCCGCCCAAGTATATAAGGCTCCGTAGTCGCTGTTTACATTATTATCATAATAACAATATGCTTTATCTGTATTATTATCTCCTAATTCTCCCCATTCAATATCATTTGTAACCAGTGGTATTTCTGTGCCATCGGCGTTGTGTGTTACTTTAAGATTTTCAGCCATCCAGACCTGTTCACCTATTGTTACGGTTTGGTAAACATTGCCATCGATGTCTGTTATATATCCAGATTCAAGTTCGGCTACCAAAGGTGTATTCTCATGAGCCTTCAATTCGTCTGCTGTAAAAGTATTTTCATAAACGTAATAACCAAGCTTATTTATCAATAATGTATAATTCTCATATCCGTCTTTTATGCTTACAATATTGTTTGCAATAGATTGTATGTTTGTTGTTATTGTGTAAATACCGCTTGTTATTAATAGATTTGCTTCAATTAAATCGTCACTATTTATTTCTGAAACGGATACCAAAAAAGTAAAAAGTTCAGTTTCATTAACAAAAAATTGTGTCTCGCCAAAGTCATCAGGAGACAGTCCATCGGTACTTACTACTTCAATATTAACCTGTTTGGTAGAACCAGCAGGAACATCAAAAATAATAGGTAAAGGGTCATTAACATTATCAGCCTGCGGCGAGCCTTCAAGAGGACAAGCAAAAATTGTATTACCATCAACATCTAACAACAAAAAATTCGTTAATTTATAACTGATATCAGCTGGCAAAGATATTTTTTGAGTAAAATGATTACTGCCCATACTGTAAAAACTTAATTCGCTTAACGTATAGTTAGTTGCAGTTGTGTCGCCTGTCCGAACCGTTACAATAGCTTTAACAACATCATATAAAGTGTTGTTTTTTGTTATTTCAGACGGTACCGTAACAATAAATTCAACATCCTGTATCTCAGGCAAACTAACTGTATTATTAGTAGTATTACAGGCAATCCATAATAAACTTGTCATTAAAGATATAATAATGAGAGAAAAGATATTTTTTTTCATAATCGTATTTTTTTTATTTTCATATTATTAAATTGGTATTTATAGTTAAAACTATCAAAATATTTAAGTGCTGAAAAAACATAACATATTGATAATCAAGTATGGTTTATTTTTTATGCGTTTGCACTAACATATATAGTTAGCTGTATTTATTATCCGAACAGAGCTAATTTTGTCTGCACTATCGTTGCAATTTTTCTGCTTATATTCAAATAATTATTGTTTTTATATTCTGCTTTATTCATTTTTTGCATAATAGCAACAATGTCAATTCTCATTAATAAATTTTTTGTTACAGAGCGTTTTGCGTCATTGAAAATTATAGAACTTAAAAATTTCTTTGTTTTTTCTGTTTTTAATATTTCAAATATAGTTTCAGCTTCAATTTTATCGTCAAAGCCAATAAAATAACAAGTGTCATCAAGCATTATCGGTTTGTTGTTTTTGTCTGGATTTATCAATGTGAAATTCAATTTCTTATAAAGTCCAGAAATCGCAATTTTATACGGCTTAAACGAATAATCGCCGATGCCGAAAATCGAAAATGCAGGTTTCCCTTTATAAATACTTGATTTTCTGTTATTGAAAATGTCTAATTTACTTTGTAAATAATTATATGTTTTTGGATACTTGTTTTTAATGTATCCTGTTTCTTGTCCGATTTTCTTTTGCGTAACGATTGTATGTTTTCGTGTTTTGTTTTTTATTCCGCCTTTTAAGTCAGAACTTTTTAAAATACCATAAATTAAATCATTTTCCAATTCAAATTTTTCATCTAATTTATTAAAATAAAAATTATTTTCTTTATATAGCTCCATTATTTTTGAAGCATCGTGTTTCATTCCTTGTCTCCATTCGTATTGACAAGTTCCGTCAAAATCGCTGTATTTATTGTAAGTTTTTGTATTTGAAACGAATTTATTATTAATCCAGCCAAAAGTTTTCAATCTGTTATGTGAATAAAAATCATATTCTGCGCATAATTTATCTGATTTCGAATTTAGTTTGCAATAAAACAAACTTGCATTTACTGAAACATTAAATTCTTTTTTTGCATCAATTAGGTATTTTTTTAGATTTGATATTTTGTAATTATTAATAATTTGTCTGTACAAAATATTCTTTATCACGGAATTTTTAACAAGAAATGCAAAATTGCCAGTATTTTCCGAAAAATTATCAAACAGAGTATTACTAATAAACTCAGCAATATCAAAATTTCCTTTACCTGTCATTGCATCTAATCCCTTATGATTTTTGAAATTTACTTTTCTCGGTAAGTTTTCTGAACCAATTCCAGAAAGCTCACTGTTTGTAACCCAAGGCGGATTTCCAATAATAAGTAAGTTGTTATTTTTATTGACTTTTATTTGTTTTTTTGTGTCAAAATCGAAGAAATTAGCATGAAAAAGTTTAATTGTCGGCTTATCAATGTTTGGATTAATTATAAAAAAATCTAAAATTTTGAGTTTAGTTATCTGAACATAAGGTTTGTAAATTTCAACTCCGTATATTTGCTCTATATTTTTAAATTTTTTGAGGCTTGAAATTATAAAATTACCTTTCCCGAAAGTCGGTTCGAAAATTATATTTGGACTAATTTCTTTCGATTTTAACAATTCACATATTTTATCTGAAAGTTCTGAATTTGTTTGATAATCACCATATTCAGATTTTTCTTCTCGGTCTGTTAAATTTGTAGATTGATTTTTGAGATATTTTAAATCATCAATATTTTCAAAAAAATCGACTATTCCGCAGAACTTTTCAAACTCTTGATTAATCTCGATTAAGTTCTTTTCAATACAGATTTTATTTTGCAAAAAATCGACAGTTTGTTTGCTGATATATTTATCTAAAATATCCATTAGTAAATTACGAATTATAAATTATGAATTACGAATTGGTTTACACCTGATAATAAGTATTTTACAAAAAACAAATCAGGAAGTTATTTTTTAACAATTACTTAGCTTATTATTTTGTCAATTATTTCCTTTATACAGAATTGTTTTGCTTGTTCTTTTAATTTTAAATCAGATATTTTTAATTTTGGTTTATTCATATTCAGATTTTTATTGTTATTCTTAATTAAAGTTTATGGCAAATGCATCAAAATATTTAAGTGCTGAAAATCAAGGAATTACTCTTTTGAAAACAGTGAATTTTGATGATTTTAAAATTTTCAAAATAATTCATTATTAGTAATTTTTGTAAAACTGTAAAAAAACATAAACTAATTTATACAGAATACGAATTTATTATTTAACGATTACTTATTATTCTTATTGTTTTAAAATAATTTTTTGTATTTTGATTTTTTTTATCCGAAATTATTTTTACAAAATATATTCTGTTTGATAAATTTTCGGCATTCCACTTAGTAAAAAGCGTCCCAAAATTTTGACTTTTATTTTCTAAAACCTTAATTTGTTTTTCGTTTGAATTTTATTTAAAATTAGAAAAAGTAAGCTCTAAATACTTAGACAGACGCATCAAAATAAAAAAAAAAATATTATCAATTCAAATATATTCTTACATTTGTTTTCAAGGAAAGAAAAATTACAAAATTATTCACTCTGTAAATAATCCATTGATAAATAAAACACAAAATGAAAATGAAAAATAAAATACATTGGAAAAAAGCATTGGAATTATTGAAAAATGATATTTCAATATCAGAATACGAAGTTTATTTTGATGATAAAAAAATAGAAGCATTAGTAAATTACGAATTATAAATTACGAATTACAAATTGGTTTACACCTGATAATAAGTATTTTACAAAAAACAAATCAAAAAGTTATTTTTTAACAATTACTTATACGCTTTTTTGCTTGACAAAAACGAGGCAGATGTTCCAGAAGAACTAATTTATTACGATGATGATACAATTGATTATTCGGATATTCCACCAACAACAGACGAAGAATTTAGACTATCTGAACTTATTGGGAAAACAGGTCTGTTTCCAATAGACCAAAAAAGAACAATAAAAAAACTTAAAAATGGAGACGATATTTCTATTTATGATGTATATTTCGATGGAGAAAAAATAGAAAAGTCTGATGCAGATTTGCTACGTAAAAATAATATTAAAATACCGGAAAATTCGATTTATTAAAAACATATAAAATAAAATATTTTTTAATCTATTAATATTAAAATCAGCTAAAATGAAACAACAAAAATTATTAATTAGTATATCAGAAAAACTTATTCTGTTCAAAAATCAAATAGGAATTTTGAATTCAAGCTCAATGTTTGATATAAATATTATTGCAGAAGATTTTTTAATTCCTCTTCTAAACGAAGTGTATAATTGTGATTTAAAAAATGCAAATGCAGAAGAAAAAAATTACCCAGCAGTAGATTTGATTGATAAAGAAAAGAAAATCGCATTTCAAATTACATCAACAGCAAGAACATAAAAAGTAAAAGGAACATTGAAAAAATTGTAAAACACGAACTTTATAATGATTATAATGATTTTTATATTTTTATTATAACAGAAAAATTGAACAAATTAACTGACGGTAAATTTGAATTTAAAGAAGAAAATATTATTGATGATAAAAATCTTTTCGCTCTTATTAAATCTTTGACTTTGGAAAAAATAGAAAAAATAGAAAAATTTTTGAAAAATCAATTCTACGAAGATAAAATTAAAAAATACGAAAAAATACGTCATTATTTCGATATATATAAGTCTAAATCAATGGATTACAAAAAAATTGAAAAATATAGAGAAAAAAATTCGCTAAATACTTCCCGCAAAAACATGACAAAAAAATAATAGAACTATTAAATAAAAACTTGTTCGTCCTAATTTCTGGAAACTCACTGACCGGAAAAACAAGAATGACAATTAATGCGATTAATAATATTGAAAATGCAAATGTTTTTGTTTTGAGAAAAGAAAATTTTGATGAAAATATAAAAATAAAAAGAATATCAAAAAACAAAAATATACTTTTTTTAGACGATATAGAAGACCTTTTTTTGAGAGATGATGTAAATCCAAAAAATATTATGACATTGTTTGACGATTGGAAAAAACAAAATATTGCAATCGCCGCAACAACTACAAACGGTGAAGAACTCGGAAAAGTTTATGAATTCTTGAAAAGTAATCTTGATTTGTTCAGATATTTTGAGGAAATTAATGTTGAAACATACAAATCGAAAGACAGAAAAAAATTGATAATAGAAGTTGAAAAATTTTATAAAAATGAAAATATAAGTATAGACAAAGAAATATTCGACGGTAATTTCGGAAAACTTTTTATGGAGTTTACGAAAATGAAGGAACGATACGAAATGCTGAAAAAAGAAAAAAATAAAAATGCATTATTGATATTGAAAGCTATAAGGTTTTTCTCAAAAACTTTTAATTTTAAAAATGACAGGAATACATTTGATGCAGTTAATTTATTCAAATTTTGTTATAAATACGAACAAAAATGACTTACAAAATGGTATGAAAAAAACAACGGCGAAGAAATAGAAAACGGAAAGAACCCGTTTGATGATGAACCGAAATCAAAAAATATTAAAGAAAAAAAATTTACAAAAAATTTACAAAAAACAATAAAAACACTGCAAAATAATAAGAGAGAAAGCGGATTACATTTTTTTGCGTATAATTACAAAAAAGCAGAGATAACTGCCGAGAACTCTTATATAGAGCATATTGTGAAACCAAAACTGAACGCATCGAAAATAAAAAAACAATTGAAAAGCATTTTGCAGTAAGCGAGAGGATAGAAATAGGCTTATTCTCAAAACTTTTTGAATATAACATAAATATGAACAATGCAGAAAATTATGAAAAAGCCCTTTCTATTTTAAGAGAAATGGAAAATTCGGATATTATTAAACCAGATGAAATTTCTTATTCAACTTTAATCAACAAATCAAAAACTTATGAACAAGCTATATAGCATCATTTCGAGGAAATGAAAAAAAATAATTTAAAACCAAATGAAATTTCGGCATGTTTCATAATTAGTTTACACTAAAAAAGGTTCTTTTTGTGTAA
>JAOZMB010000057.1 GCA_029934515.1 Bacteroidales bacterium | reverse complement strand
ACTTGTAAAAAGAAAATTGGTTAAATTTATTGATGGAAAAAGTGAAAAATAAAATCTTTTTTTTACTTTTTATAGTAAGTTTTCTGAATTTCCATTTTTTTAAGTTTTAACAAATTATTAATATTGTGTACCATAACCTTCTATGTTGTGATACACTTTTACAAAGTTAAAGATTAATTCTTCAGTATAAAAAAATCATTTACAATATTTGTGTTTAACAGCTTGCAGATATGTGTAAATTTTTTTTAAATCATTTATTTTTAAGCTGTCAAAACTCTCCGATTCATAGTATTTATATTTTCCGTCTGATATTTTTTCCAGAATAATAAAAGCCCACAATCTTCCGATATTATAACATCCTTTTATTTCTTCTGTTTTGTTAATTTCCATTGCGAGTGCCATTGCTGTCAATACTTGACAATCTGGATTTGATATTGTCTTACTTTTTTTAAATTCCTGAATAAAAAAATATGGTTTTTCTGGAATTCTTTCACCAGTTGCAATCATAAAGTCTGGGCTTCCGCTTAATTTACAATTATTAACAACACCAGATAAGTCGTATTCGTACCAACTTTTGTAACTGTCTGTATTAAAATTTATATTAAACATCAGCGGAGTTATAAACTGAGCCTGCAATTGTCTTTCCGTATAATAGTTTAAATTGTATTTGTGTGTTTCTATTAATTTTAACAAAAATTCGATGTCATTTTCTTCTATCTCGTGTTTATAACTAAACCATTCATCGAATACCGACCAATCTTTTACAAGTCTAAAATCAGCAATTTCTTCTAATTTTTGATATGTAATTTCCGAAAATTTGTAAGCTTTCTGAGTTTCCATTTTTTTAAGTTTTATAAATTATTGATATTGTGTACCATAATTACAAAGTAAACATTAATTCTTCAAATAAAAAATCATTTACAATATTTATGTTTAACAGCTTGTAGATATATATAAATTTTTTTTAAATCATTTATTTTTAAGCTGTCAAAACTCTCCGATTCATAGTATTTATATTTTCCTTCTGATATTTTTTCCAGTATAATAAAATACCATGCTCTTCCGATATTATAACATCCTTTTATTTCTTTTGTTTTACTTACTTCCATTGCCGTAGCCATTTGTGCAAGTAATTGACGCATTGGGTCTGAAATTGTTTTTTGTCTTTTAAATTCCTGTATAAAAAAGTAAGGAATTTCAGGTTTGTAAACTCCACTTGCCACCATAAAATCTGGTTTTCCGTATAATTTTTTTCCATTTACTGTTCCCGATATTTCAGGTTGATACCATTCTCTAAAATTATCTCCAAGAAAATATATCTTACTTATCAGCGGACTAATAAAATGTGCCAGTAATTGATATTCGTCATAATAAGCAACATTATATTCATTTAATATTATCAATTTTTTTAAATATTCTTCTTCCTCTTTATTGATTTCAAATTTAAAATCAAACCATTCACCAAAAATTGTTCTGTCTTTTACAAGTCTAAAATCAGCAATTTCTTCTAACTTTTGATATGTAATTTCCGAAAATTTGTAAGCTTTCTGAGTTTCCATTTTTTTAAGTTTTATAAATATATTAATATTTAACAAAGTAAAACATTAATTCTTCAAATAAAAAATCATTTACAATATTTGTGTTTAACAGCTTGCAGATATATATTTTAAATAAGTTAAAAAATTGTGGTACGCTGATTATTCTAAGTGTTTTTTAATATCATTCAATTTATTTAATGCTTCAATAGGAGTTAGATTATTAATATCAATATTCTTAATATCATTTCGTATTTTTATTAGAACTGGGTCTTCGAGTTTGAAGAAGCTAAGCTGATAGCCGTCGTCTTTTTTTGATAGATTATCAACTTTATTAAGTAGTTCGTCTTTACGATTTGTTTTTTCTAATTCTTTTAATATTTCGTTTGCTCTTTCTATGATTTTTTCTGGCATTCCTGCAAGTTTGGCTACATGTATTCCAAAACTATGTTCACTTCCACCTGGCAATAACTTGCGAAGGAAAATAATTTTATTGTTTATTTCTTTTACAGAGACATTAAAATTTTTAATTCTATTAAATGATTTTTCCATCTCGTTAAGCTCGTGGTAATGTGTGGCAAACAGTGTTTTAGCTTTACATATCGGATGCTCGTGAATATATTCTGTTATTGACCAAGCAATAGAAATTCCATCGTATGTACTTGTTCCTCGTCCAAGTTCATCAAAAAGTATTAAGCTACGTTCAGATATATTGTTCAAAATGCTTGATGCCTCGTTCATCTCTACCATAAAAGTTGACTCTCCTGATGCAATATTGTCGGATGCGCCAACACGAGTGAAAATTTTATCAACATAACCAATTTCGACATGTTTAGCTGGAACAAATGAACCTATCTGAGCCATTAATACAATCAATGCAGTCTGTCTTAGTAATGCAGATTTGCCAGCCATATTAGGTCCTGTTACAATAATTATTTGTTGTTTTTTATTATCAAGATAAACATCATTCGGAATATAAGGCTCCTCAACTGGCAATTGTTGTTCTATCACAGGGTGTCTTCCAGATTTTATATCAATAATATCTGAATTATTTATCAACGGCTTTACATAATTATTTTCCTCAGCAATATTTGCAAAAGCAATAATACAATCTGTTTGTGCTATAATATTAGCATTTGTACGAATAGCTGGAATATAATCGGCAAGACTTATTACAAGTTCGTTGAAAATTTTTGTTTCAAGTGCAGATATTTTTTCTTCGGCACCCAGAATTTTTTCTTCGTATTCTTTTAGTTCGCTATTTATATATCTTTCGGCACTTACAAGCGTCTGTTTTCGAGTCCATTCTTTTGGCACATAATTTTTAAACTTATGTCTAACTTCAAAATAATATCCAAAAACATTATTGAAACTTATTTTCAGTGACGTAATACCTGTTTTATAAGCTAATTTTTTTTGTAAACCAGCAAGGTAATCTTTTCCAGAGAAAGCAATATTTCTTAGTTCATCTAATTCCTTAGATATTCCAGTAGCAATAACATTTCCTTTTTGCACATGTACTGGCGAGTTGTTGTTTATCTCGGCATCGATTCTGTTCCTTATATTTATACATGGATTAATACGATTTGCTGTTTCTTGAAGGTTCTTATTTCCAGATTTTTCACAAATATCCTTTACTTCCTTAACTGCGAAAAGAGCATTCTTTAAGAGAACAACAGCGCGCGGATTTATTCTTTGCGAAGAGATTTTTGAATTAGTACGTTCTAAATCTCCTGTTTGTTTAATCAATTTCTCAATACTGTCCTTTATTTCATTATTTTTAATAAAAAATTCAACAAGGTCTAATCTTTCTTTTATTTGAGTTACATCTTTTAGTGGAAATGCAAGTCTTCGTTTCATCAGTCGCGAACCAGGCGGTGAAACAGTTTTATCAATAATATCAATCAAACAATTTGTATCGTTACCAAAAGAAGTGAACAGTTCAAGATTTCTTATAGTAAACTTATCTAACCAGACATATTTGTCTTCTTCTATGCGTGAGATACGTGTTATGTGTTTAATATCTCGATGTTCTGTAAGGTCGAGATATTGAAGTATTGCTCCTGCTGCTGTAATTCCTTTTTCAAATTTGTGAACACCAAAACCTTTTAACGAATTAGTATCAAATTGTTTTAACAATCTATCTTTGCTTGTTTCACTATTAAAAGCCCAGTCTTCGAGTTTATAGGTATAATATTTTGTTCCAAAAAGTTCTGTAAATTGCTTATATTTACTACTTTCGTAAAGTACCTCTTTGGGAACAAAATTAGATAAAAGTTTATCAATATATTCAAAACTTCCCTGTGCAAGATAAAATTCGCCTGTAGATATATCCAAAAAAGCAATCCCAGCGGTATTTTTTTCTATGTGAACACAAGCAAGAAAATTATTTTCTTTATTTTCCAAAATATTATCGTCCAAAGATACACCGGGAGTAACAAGCTCTGTAACACCTCGTTTTACAATTTTTTTAGTTTTTTTGGGGTCTTCAAGTTGCTCACAAATTGCTACTCTTTGTCCAGCACGAACAAGTTTTGGTAGATATGTATCTAATGCGTGGTAAGGAAACCCAGCAAGCTCTACAAACGATGCCGAGCCGTTTGCTCGTTTTGTAAGTGTAATACCAAGAATTTCAGATGCTTTTATTGCATCATCGGAAAAAGTTTCATAAAAATCGCCAACACGAAAAAGTAATATCGCATCAGGATGTTTTGATTTTATTTTATTATATTGCCTCATCAAAGGCGTTTTAGCTGGTCGCTTTCTTTTCTTCATATATTTTGATAATTAATTATGTATTTTTCAGTTATTTGTGTAAATAGTATCAAATATTATAAACATGGTTTTTTGTGAATCTCAACAGAATAATTAATCTCTAAGATTATTTACAACTTTTTTTAATATTATAAATAAACCAAAAGAAGATAATAAAATAAGTAAAATAGGTAAAAGTTTTGTAAAACCATCGGATGTTGGATTATTTATAAAATTCCAAACGTCAAATATATTCATTCCTATGTAGAAAAAAATAAAAGTTCGTGGAAGCATGCCAATCAAGGTCGCCAAAAGATATTTTTTAATATCAGGACGCATTAATGCAACAGCAAAACTGCTCACTGCAAATGGCAAAATTGGAGATAAACGAATAAAAATTATTGTTAAAAATTGATAAGAACTTATTTTACCAACATAATCTGTAAATTTTTCGGTATTTATAAGTTCTTTTAAAGTAAAACGATTAATAAATTTACCTAAATATAAACTAATCAAAGACGCAAAACAATAAGATATGACAACTCCAATAAAACCTTGCCAAGAAAAAAAATAACCACTTATAACAGCAATAAATGTAGTTGGTGTTATTCCGAATGACATTGTGAAAGTTACAATAAGATAGAAAATTATAAGAACAGAATAATTAAATGTTGCATAAAGAGATTCGTTCTGTTCAAACAAAAAAACAGCATAAGAAGACATCGAAATAGCAAATATCTCAAAAAGAATAACAAAAAGTAAATACTTTCTGCTCAACTTATAAAACCTATAAGATGTACGATTAAAAATAAAATCTTTTATTATTCTAAACATAAGTTTTTAGTTGTTAGTTGTTAGTTGTTAGTGGTTAGTTGTTAGTGGTTAGTTGTTAGTGGTTAGTTGTTAGTTGTTAGTGGTTAGTGGTTAGTGGTTAGTTGTTAGTTGTTAATTTTTAGTTTTTACGGTTTAAAAATATTAATTCTTTGATTTTCAACAATTAAATATTTTCATGCGTTTTTCTATATAAAAGTAAAATTTATATCTTCAAAAATCAATAATTGTATATGCTGCTTGATGTAATTTTCTGTTGAATTCTGTTTTTTTATCAGTTATGTTTTTGCGTCCTTCTATCCTATCGTCATCGTGAACAACAATAATTTTATCTGAGTCAATGATTGCAACTCCTCCGGGCTTATGTGCAAATAAAAGTGGAGTATTATCTTCGAGAACGACAAGCTTCGGAGGACGGTTTTCCATGAAATCTTTTATTGATAATACCCATAAATATCCACCTATATCTTTATCTGTTTTTTTCTTTTCATCTTTTTTTTCGTTTTCGTATGCTGTAATTAAATACAAACATTTGTTGTGTATATCATATTCCATTCCTGTAAGTCCTATTGGTTTTAAATCTTTTTTAGAATAACGGCTCGGATTAAAATGATAAACAACTTCTAAGTCTTCTTTAAAATAGAACTCTTCATCAACGATATCATAACTTGCTCCGATTATTGTCATTGAATATTCATTATTATCTTTGTCATAACCAATTTCGCGTACTCCAATAAGTAAAATATTATTTGGCAAAGCAGCGAGTCCGGATATTTTAAAATACGGTGGACCTTCTTTAAATTTCCTTGTTCTTAATGCTTTTCTAATCATTTTTCTCATAATTAAAGAACTGCTAATTCCGTCTCTTTCAGTTAGATAAGCTATTTTTTCATCTTTGTTAGCGCCAAGTTTTTTGTATAACAATATATTGTATCTATCGTCTTTTGGTTTTTTGTTATCATATCTATCAAAAGCTGTTATCAAAAACATATATTTTTGTTTCGGCGTTATTGTTATAGCTTCTAATTTTCTTGCATTTAATACATTAATACCTCCAAGTTTATCTGTTGGTACATTATGAAAATGGATTTTAAATCTGCAAGCCATCAATGGTGTTGTTGCTGGAATTCTTTTATCATTAATAAGAAATAGACTGTCGCGGTAATATGCCACACCCGACAATTCGCAGGATGCTGCTTGTTTTTTTTTGTTAAATGTTTTTTCTGGAAAACAATTTATATATCCCTGTTCAAAAATGTTGGCACGGACATACATATCATCTATTTCTTCTATTTCTTCGTTACATGAAAAAAAGATAATCAGAAATATCAATATTATTAATTTAATATACTGCATTTGAAGTTGATTTTTTTGAAAAATAATAATTAAATAAGTAAATTATGAATTATAAATTACGAATTACGAATTGGTTTACACCAGATAATAAGTATTTTACAAAAAAACAAATCAAAAAGTTATTTTTTAACGATTACTAACTATTAAACAAAAAATATTATAATTAGATATTTCTTAACAATTTTCGTCTATATTTTTTATTAAATTATAAATAGAATAAGAAATATTTTCAATTTCATTATTTATTAGTTTCCAAGCTGGTTTTTTGTTTTCCGATATTATAATTACTGTTATCTTAGTTCTTTTATTTGAAATAAAAAAACCTTTTCTATTCAAAGCATTGGTTGTTAATTTATAAATTATTTTATTATTAAAATTATCAACAACATAAATTGGTTTAATAAGTTTTGATTTATAATCAAAATTATAAGTTTCTTTATTAAAAGCTATTTTACGAATGTTAAATATATCAGAGAAAATATTTTTTATAATTAAATCTTCTGGTGCTCCCTGTATAATTTTTTTATTTTTTATTATCCATATTTTATCTGCATTTTTTAGTGCAAAACTTAAATCGTGAGTTGAATATATTAAAGATTTTTTCTTTTCTACAGCCAAGTTTTGTAATATTTCATACACCGAGTATTTATTTTCTGTATCGAGGAATGCTGCTGGTTCATCGAGGATTATAATATCAGTATCTTGTGCTATTGCTCTTGCTATCATAATTTTTTGTCGTTCACCTTCGCTTAGTTCATTTATATTTTTTTTTGCATAATCAGACATTCCTATTAATTTTAGAGCATTTTTTATAATTTTTTTTTCTTCTGTGTTCATCCTTCCTGTTCCTGATGTGTAAGTAAACCTTGCCAGCTTTACCAATTCTTCGACTTTTAGATGTTTGATTTTTATTATCTCTGTTGAAACAAAACTCAATTTGCGTGCAAGTGCCTTAGTGGAATAAGATTTTATTTTTTTGCCTGATAAAATAATCTCTCCATCAAGACAAGTTTGCATAGCAGATAGTGAACGCAAAAGTGAACTTTTGCCTGAACCGTTGATGCCAAATAAAGCTACTGTCTCTCCTCTTTTTACATAAAGATTCAATCCAGATAAAAGAATTATATTTGTTTTTTTTATTTTGTAACCAATCGACAAACCATGTGTCTCTAACATATTTTTATAAAAAGAGAGTTTTTAAAACTTCGATAATTTAAGGTTTTCTGGACTTAGTTTTTTACTTTATTGTTGTTCATTGAGCATTTTTTTTTTGTCTTGTAAACCTGATTCTATTTGTAATAAAAGATTGCTTTTTTTTTTATTCTAAAATATTTCTGGTAAAACAGTAAAGAGCTTTGCCTTTGAGAAGACTATTGTCAATTACAAGTTTCATTATTGCAGGTATTTATATGGTGTTCGTAAATGGTCATTTATAAATTTCTTTTCATCGGTTTCGTCCCAATTATTTTTATCCCATACTTCGTCTGCCAAGTCCATCGATTTATTTGCAAAATAACTAACAAGATATTTTTTTATTTATATAAGTTTGTTAATATATTCATCTGGACTGAGAACTGTCAATCCAGAATTTTTGAAATCCTTTTTATTCCTTGTTATTATAATTTCTATTCCGTTTAATTTTGCACTTTCTGTTTGAACAGCATCTTCAAAATCTTTCATTTCTGAGTTTAAAGCACCAATTATTGTTTCTTTGTTTACTCCTGCAATATTTACAAAAACAAAAAAGTTTTTTAGAAAATTAATTGTGTGTAAATGTCCTTTTTCTTCTTTAAGAAATAATAAATGTCTGTTACCGACGAAGCTGTTACAAATGTAGGTAAACTTTTTAAATAAAGAATCTCAACTATTTGCTTTGCTTTTTCATAAAAATCTTGGCGCTCCAATGCTATATCAAGAACAATGTTTGTGTCTAATAATATTTTTATCATTTATATTTTTCCATTAAATAGTTATATCTTACATCTTCTGTCTCAACTGTTGAGAAAAAACCGCCCCATTTTTCAAAGAAATCATTTATTGCTTTCTTTTTTTCTGCCAATTTATCGGGTTCTTTTAATGTAATTACAATCTGAACTATCTTATTTTCAAATTTATTAAACTGAGGAATTTTAATTATTCCGTGTTTGGCTACCATGGTCTCGAATGTATATGCTTCCATTTTTGTAGTTTTTTAAGTTAGTAATTAGTTCTTAGTAATATGTTATGTTTTCAAAATAGTAATTCCTTGATTTTCAGCACTTAAATATTTTGATGAGTTTACCTCCTAATTATATGCTTTAATAAGTTTCTTAATATTATTTTTGTTAAGCAATGTATAATCATCAAAATATTCATATTCATTATCAGTTTCGTATTCTCTGCCACCCCACATTTTTCCGTTTGGCTGTATGCGTATTATTTCATATTCGTACATTTCGGGCGGAAAAATATATATTTCTTGTTTTGTAAGTTTTGCAAATTTCCCAGCAAAATCAAACTCATGAACTTTGTTTACTTTTTTGCCTGTGTAATCAATATTTAAGAGCATAGCAAATTCACTTTCTTTTTTATCAAGTTTGGTGTCTTGTAAATATATATCTACATACCTGTGTCGTTGTCATTTAAAGGATATAAAAAAGCAACTTTATCGGTACTGGTAATATACAGAACAGCATTCTTAAATATTTCTCTGTTAATAATATTTTTAACGGCAATAGTTAAACCTGTATATTCAAATTTACACATTTGTTTTATTGTAACAACTATTTATAATGTCCTTCGCAGGACAATATAATTATTTCTGTTTCATCAATTTGATAAACTAATCTATTAATTCTATCAATACGTCTCGACCAACAACCAGATAATTTATGTTTAAGAGCTTCGGGTTTTCCAGTACCTGTATAAGGTGTTCGTTTAATTTCGTCAAGAAGCTTTATTATTTTTTTAAATTTTTTCTTATCTGTTAAAGCCCAATTATTGTATTGTTCAATAGCTTTTGTTCTAAATTTAATATCCATATTAATTTTCTATCCTATATTTATCAAAATTAATTTTTTCGTTATTAAGCATTTTTTTATTGATAAGTTCAAATTCTTGTTCGTTAAAAATAAAACCTTCGTTTGAATTTTTGGCATCAATAATTTCTTGTTTATAATGAATTTCTGTTAATATCTCTGTATTAAGAATATCAATTAATTGTTTTTTATATTCATAAGATAAACTATTAGACAAAGTGCGTATAGCATTAAAAATATTTATTTGAATTTTTGTTTCCATTAATTAGTTATTTAAAATTTATTATTCTTTTTGTTTGTTTTTCTTTTTTTTTTCGCAATGAAAAATAGGTGCAGTGAAAACACAGCACAGGCGCGGGATTTACTATTTTGAAAATAGTAATTTTTTGATTTTCAGCATTTAAATATTTTAAAATTATTTTAGTTTTTTTTATAATGAAATTTACAAGCAAGAATATACAATATTTCATTTTCATATTTATAAACAAATCTATTTACATTATCTATTCGGCGAGACCACAATCCTTGCAGGTCATCTTTTAATGCTTCTGGTTTACCTTTTCCTTCAAAAGGTGTTCGTTGGCATTCTTTTATTAAATCATTTATTTTTTTGCCAATAATTATAATGTTCCCATGCTTCTTTTGTAAAATTTATCATTTTGTTAATTCTTCAAAAGTTTTGTTTACTAATTCATTGTTATTCAATTGTTTAATTGATTTTTTTAACATTTTTTTGTTCTCTGGAACAGATAACAAATAGTCTGTTTCGTTTTGTATATTATCAATTATATTAAGTTCAATAATTGCATTATTTGAAAATAATGCTTGTATTTTTTTTATTAGCTCAATATTTAAAGAATTAATTGGAAAATTAAATGTTGCATTCATAATTTTTTTTTATCTATTTTGTTATTAAGTTATCAATTGCAAAATTAAATTAATTATTTTACAAATCACAATATTTGTCTATCATAAACGCATCAAAAATAAATGTTGTTATGTTTGCAAAATAGTAATTCATTGATTTTAAGCATTTAAATATTTTGATGAGTTTGCTCTACAATATTATCATTTATTTAAATGGATTATAAATTTTTAAACCTTTTATTTTAACAAAATCTGCTTCATTTCTCGTTACAATAATAAAATTATTTTCTAATGCTGTTGCACTAATTATTGTATCGGGAGTGGCAATTTTAAATTTTTGTTTTATTGATATTGCTTTCAACTCAACAGCTTTATCTAAATAAAATATTTTGGCATTATCTAAAAAGTTTTCAATTCTTTTTTTTTCTGTTCTTGTTATTCTATGCCAACCTAAAACTTCTATTTTTGAAATTGTTGATATATTAAAGGAAACTTCAAAAATCTTTTCTATCTTATCTATCTCTTTATCAGGTATATTATTATTAAGATAATAAATTATTATATTTGTGTCAATCAAATATTTATTGTCCATTGTTCTCTCATATTTTGTAATTCGTTTTCAATATTAAAATTATGATGGGAAAGCATTCCACGAAATTCAGATGGTTTAAATTTGGGAGAACTTTGTTGTGTTATTTTTTTTTCAAATGTTTCTGCATAAACACTTAATTCGTTCCAAATATTAAATGGCACAACAACATATTCAATATTTCCAATTCTGTTATAGATATAATTTAGTTTCATAGTGGTTAGTTTTTAGTTTCTTTTTGTTAGTGGTTATGTTTGCAAAATAGTAATTCATTATTTTTAAGCACTTAAATATTTTGATGAGTTTGTCATAGTATTTAGATATCATATTTTTTTGAGTGAATACTATTTTCTTTTATTATTTTATCTCGCAAATTTGATAAAATAATTCCAAGTTTATTTTTGCCACGCCATTTTGTTTTATCAAAAATTTTCGGGCTATTTTTTGGCAATCCTATTCCCCAAATTATGTCAGTCGGACTTACTTCGACAAGTTCTGTATTTTTTGTTTGCAATAACTTTCTTAATAAATTGTCATTCTGTGTGAATTTTGAATAATTTCCTGTATATACAATTTTTTCTGCTATTGATGTCCATTTTGCAGGGTCAAAGTTATTAATTTGCCTACCAAGTTTTTTTTGTTTTCCAGGTTTTTTTGTTAGTAAAATCTTTCTTGCTATTTCACTATCATTAAAAAATATTGCTTTTTGGTGCATCATATATTGTTCTGCACAATTGTATCTAAGATTGTCGATTGTGAAAAAAGACGGATAAAATTGTGAGAATGGCGAATTTATACTCCAAAAGAATGTATAAGTCTTATTTTTCATTTATGATTTTTGAAAATAATAAAAATCCGATTAATTGATTATAATATTGGTCTGTAAAAATTACAAATTTTTCATTATCTTTGTCAAATATTGTTGTTTTTACGGTATCTATTTTTATTTGTTTTAATTTATTAACAAGTTCATTAAGTCCAAAAATTTTTTTACATTGTTTGTTAATAATTTGTTGTCGTGTTTTATATATATCAAAAATATGTTCATAAGTGCTTTCAAAGGTTTTAATTTCAAAATTATCTTTTTCGGGTAAATATTTTTTATATCTGCCGTTTTCAGTTTTTGAAATCAGTTCTATAATATTTTTATTTTCAGTTGTCATGTTTTTTTATTTTAGCGGTAAATCTTTATCAAATGTTGGTAATGGAATTGCACCTGTTACAATACCTGCAAATAGCCATTCGCCTTGTTGAAAATTGTCTGTCGAAGGTGTTAATTGTGACCTGTGAAATATTTTTGTTAAAATAATTCCACCATTCCCTTTTCTGCTTGCGAAATTGTTGGCAAGCCAGATATTTGTCGTCCATGATGTAAAAACGCTTTTATTGTCTCCGAAATTATGAAGCTCAGGGTCTGAATGTCCGCCGATTGGGTTTGCTATTCCTAATTTTGCACTTGCTAAATCTGGATGTATGGCATGGACACCACGAAACAATAAAATATTATCATCATCAAATGTTGTTGTTATATTATCATCTGTTGCATAGCCAAGCGGAATAGAGACAGGGAAATCAATCGTTTTTGATAATGTTATGCTGTAATAACCAAAAATAGTCAAAATTCCTGCTATTGTTATAAAAATAAACAATAATTTTTGCTTGTTTATTTGGTTTTGATATGTTATTGTATTAATCATTAAAGGTTTATCGTATTTTAGTTTTTGTTATCCAGGAGTTCTGTATTTTTTCATGTCTGCAACCAATTTTTAGGGCAAACATATCAAAAACAAATCATACTTGATTATCAATATGTTATGTTTGCAAAATAGTAATTCATTGTTTTTAAGCACTTAAATATTTTGATGAATTTGTCATATAAAACAACGCCTTTTTATTTAAAACCATAGTTTAAATTTGTTCCTATTATTTTTGATGTAAGATTTGTTTCATATGGGTCATTATCAACATAAACTATCACTTCAATAGTATTATATGGATTTATTAAAATATAAGCATAGATATTATTAGAAGTTGTATAAATACTATTATTTTTATTTATCAATTTTCGTTTAAGGTCATCTCTTACTAAATATATCTTTACCTCGTCTCCTAACTCACCATCATTAATCAACTCTATTTCGGTTGAGTATGAATGACGATTTGCTTTAATCTTATTTGCCAGAGTGAAACTTTTTGATTTTAAAATATCATACTTATTCATTAGTATCATTATTTCATGTTTATTCATTTGCCATGCTGTATTGCAATTTTCTATTGACAAATGTTTTCTAATTTTAATTATATTATCTTCTGGCATTGGGTTCAAAGTCATGCAACTATTTCCTGGAAAACCTTTTTGAGTATTATTAGTGTAAATGTTGATGTTTTCTAATATTTTATCATTATCAAGGTTTTGTATAACCAAAAATGTTTTTATTGGCTCTTCACCATCATAACTTGGATTATTCTCAACCTTAATATAAGCAATCTTTCCATCTCTCGACCACCCTAATGGAAATATACTGTTAAAATTGACAGGACAAGCTGATTCTCCTATCCCTGCAAGCCATTCACTTTTATAGTATTGGAGTTCTTCTAAGAAATTAAAAGTTTTTCTATTAAATGAAAAATTTTGTTCGTAATGTATTATTCGTTCTAATTTTTCTGATGTGTGAGCTCCAAAAACCCATCCTTTAACTTTTCTATACTCAATTTTATACCAGTAATCTGTAACACCTGAAATTGTTTCTTTCTTTCCTCGTTCTATTATTTTACATTTGCTTTTATCATCAAGTCTAAAAATAAGTTTTCCATCAGTGGGATATTCTTTTATTGCAATTTTATTGCCTTCTATTAGTAGATAGTCACTGGTATTCATTTCTCTACTGCTTTCTTCCTGTGAATTATTACAACTTAATGATATTGTTAATATTATGAGTAAAATTATTTTTGAATGCTTCATATTGAAATTTAATTTATTATTTTTTAATATATTTATTTCCATTATACTGATAATACTCAGTTTTATAAAAAGTTTCATCACCTTTTTGCCCTGTAATATTTAACAGAATTTCAGGCAAGTTTCCATTTTTGGGTAAGAAAAAATATTGAGCCTCCCAGTCTTCTATTTCTGATTTATCCTCAATAATAGAACCCCCATTTGAATAATAAATATTAAAACTTCCAACGTCTTTTATTTTATCTTCTACTACGTAGTAGCAAACTATCCAGCTTTTTAGTACGCCTTGACCCAAGTAACATAATTCTATTGTAATCATAAATTCATTACTAACTGGATAAATTTTAATATCTTCTTTTGGAGGACAAGCTCCCCAACTACCGATTTCAGTTGTTTTTATAAACTTGCTTTCAATTATCCAAGAACTATTCCTATTTATTAAAGTAAAAACTGACATATAACTACCATTTACATGCGCACTATGATATTCTGATGTTGTAAAAGCAATTATTATTTTCTTATTATTATTTAAGATAAATTTATATAATGTGTGCTTTTTATTACTTTCTGCTTCGTAGTCATCGAAAAATTTAGTCTCTTCTAATTGAGCATAAATATTTCGTTCTATTTTGTTTTGTGAAAATCCAACAATTATGGTTATGAGTATAATTGAAGTTGTTAAAATTATTTTTTTCATATTATATTTTTTTATTTATGTATTACAAATATTCTATTTTATGTTTTTAATTTTAAAAGTTATAATTAACTTTTGACAAAGATTATATTTTTTTCTTTAATAAAAAAAATAAAAATATTTTTTTAGTGCAAACTCATCAAAAACAAATCATATTTTATTTTCATCATTTAGATATTTTGATGCTTTTGCCAAATTAAATTCATCCAAATTATTAATATTGAAAATATCTTTATCAATATCAATCACATTCAATTTGGTTTTATTTATAATCCTTCTTATTGAATAATTTTTATTTAAAATAGCTTCTTTAAATACAGGTATGTTTTTTTTGCTGTAAATACCTATCAATGGATTTAAAAATTTTTTGTGTCTTGTAATTGTTATTTCAAAGTTCCCTGATTTTGAGATTATTTTTTCTAATATTTCTTTTGAAACAAAAGGAGTATCACAGCTAATAACAATATTTTTTTCGTATTCAGATTTTATTAATCCAGAATAAATGCCAGCTACTGGTCCGATATTTTTATATCTATCGCAAACAGTTTGGCAATTCAAAAAATCGTATTCAGAAGAATTTGCACTTATCAAAATATCATTCGTAAATTGAGATACAATATTATAAACATGTTCAATTAATGTTAATTCTCTGATAATCATCAATGCTTTGTTCTGTCCCATGCGAGAACTTTTGCCTCCCGCTAATATAACTGCTCCTAATTTTTCCATTCAGTAAACTATTACTTAAAATTTTTATTATTTTCTAAAATCGCTTTTGCAATAATTAAATCAAAAGGGTTTGTAAGTTTGATATTCTCTCTGTTCCCTTCGACAATATTAATATCAAAACCATACTTCTCAAAAACAGAAGCATCATCTGTAAATTCAGGAACAAATTTTTGATTATAAGCTGTTTTTATTAGTTCCGTTTCAAATACCTGAGGTGTCTGAACTTCTTTAAAATATTCTCTTTTTTGACTTATATTTTCTGAATTTACAATTTTTCTTATCGAGAACGTAATATCCATAACAGCAACCGCATTTCCAAGTCGATTAGCTGTATTAAAACATCTAAATAATGTTTCGTTACTAACAAAAGGACGAACACCATCGTGAATTGCAATAAGACCTTTACTTGATACATATTTTAAAGCATTCCGAACAGAAAAAAACCTTTCCGAACCACCAGAAACAACTTTATGTTTGATATTAAAATTGTGTTTAATACAAAGTTGTTGCCAAAAAACTATCTTATTTTTAGGCAAACAAAGTATAATTTTTATTTTTTTGTCAAACCTATAAAAACGTTCAATTGTGTACATCAAAACAGGTCGCCCAAGCAGTTCAATAAATTGTTTTGGAATTTTGTATCCCATTCTTTTTCCTGAACCACCAGCTGTAATCAATGCAAATATTTCATTACTTTTTGTCATTTTTCAACACTTAAATATTTTGATGCGTTTGTCCTATTATCGCATAAGATGAATTACTCCTTTTGCATCATATTTTTTATCGTCTTTTCCTTCTCCTTTTATAATATAAAAATACATTCCGGGTGATGCCATAAATTTAGTTATTGGCATTTTACCGTCCCAGCCGTCTTCTTTTATTTCGTCTTGCGAGCTTGTTTCATATACCTTGTGCCCCCAGCGCGAATAAATTACAAAAGAAAAAGATTTCATTCCTTTTGCGTTAAATTTTAAAAAATCATTTTTTCCATCTTTATTTGGAGTAAAAATATTAGGAACTTCATCTAATTCAGATAATTCAACAGTTATTTCAATTTCCAAAGTATCTGTATCCAAACATTCGTTTTCATCGAGAACTTTTAATATTACCGTATAAGTTCCTTTTTCCAAGTAAAGATGATTTATTGTTTCGCTGGAAGCGTTATCAGAGTCATCCCCAAATTCCCAATCAAAATATTGTCCCCATGATGTTGTGCTTTCAAATTTTATAGAATCTGTATTTGCTTCCGCCGTTTCTGGATTTGCCGTAAATGTTACAGCCTCAACACGAATAACAATTGTCGTATCGTCTTGGCAACCCCAGTTATTGACAACATGATATGTATAACCGTTATTTCCATAAACTTTTGGAGTTGCCGATGCATTTCCGATGATTGTATCTTCTACAATTTGTAAAGACGTTCCACCGATATTTTTTCCCAACCAATATGTTCCAGCAATACTTTCATCTTCATATTGAAAATATTTAACCAATGTATCTTTGAAGTTCCAGATATCAGGCAAAATATCTTCATCAAAAATCAAATTCCACGAAAATATAAATCCATTGTCTTCTTCTGCACCATCTGTTATTTCAATTTTCCATGAGCCATTAAGTGGACAGCCATTAAAATTTGATAATTGTTCTTCAGGCAAATATACAGCCGCTGGTATTGTAGCCAATGTAATTGTATTAATTGTTTCCGAGCCGCTTTCTTCCGACCAATAATAATCGTATCCAGTTCCGTATTCAATAGAAGTCTCATCATCAATAGGTTCTCCTATGTATGAATGATTTGAATTATCATAATCTTTCAGAATTACAGAACTACCATTTGGACATACTAATTTTATTTGAACATTTCCCATATCCGAGTGTTCAAATTTTACTCCAACAGAATCTATATCTCCACTATTAAAAACAGTTCCAATCGGAAATTCATCGAAGGTAAGTGTTGATTCATAAAATTTTGTATTTGATAATTCTTCTGGTGGTTCTTCTGTTATCATATATATAGGCTCGTCTTCCCATAATTTAGGAACAGCTTTTCCCGTCAAATTAACCCTGCTTCCTTTACAAATTCCATCTTGTTCATCTGGTATATCAGTTACTGTTTCCGAATAATCTGGCTTGTTAGCAATCTTTATAGGTTGTATAATAAAACCAGTTTCACTTTTACCTGAAATAACTGTTAGCTTAACACGATATCCTCCTCCTTCTTCGTATGTATGACTAACAGAATCCAAGTTAACATCTTCAATTGTATGTCCATCATCAAAATCCCATTTAAAAGTTGCGTCTTCAACAGGAATTCCTTCAAAACTTGCAATAGCCTCAATAATAACCATGCTGTCAATACAAACACTAAGCGTATCGCCATCCTCTACATAAATCGGTTCCGGAGTTGTTGTCAGTTCGATTTCCAACTGAGCGGAAACAATTATCGGAACGACAAATAATAGTATAAAAATAATTTCTTTTTTCACGATTTTATATTTTTTTTGCAAAGTTAATAAATTTTATATATTATCAATATGCGTATTATGAAATAATTTAGTTAATTATTTGCAAAAAAAAAAAAAAATTACATAATAAGCATGAAATAACATATTTTTTTTACTTTTGATAAATTGAATATACAAAAATTATATACAAAAATGAGAGTTCAAAGACTAACAATTCAAAATAAAGACAAGGAAAAAAAAGCATCGGGTATTGATATAGAACTTATAAATCCTTTGCTTGTGAGGTACAAAAAAAAGAAAGGCAATCTTATACCTTTGCTTCAAGGCGCACAAGAAATTTACGGATATATTCCCGAAATTGTGTTTCGTAAAATAGCAAAAGACACTGGACATAAATTAAGTGCAATGTATGGTGTAGCTACATTTTATGCTCAGTTTAGATTTGAACCGGTAGGAAAGCATATCGTAAAAGTTTGTCAAGGAACTGCATGTCATGTTCAGAATGCAAAATCAATTACAACAGCTTTAGAGGAAACATTAAAAATTAAAGAAGGAAATACAAGCAAAGACAAACTTTTTACACTCGAATCGGTTGCATGTCTTGGTTGCTGTTCACTTGCTCCAGTTATGATGATTGGAGATAAAACACACGGAAAATTATCAGGTAAAAGTGCCTCAAAAATTATAAGACAAATAAAAAGAACAGAAAAAAAGAAAATATCTTAGTAAATTACGAATTATAAATTACGAATTACGAATTGGTTTACACCTGATAATAAATATTTTACAAAAAACAAATCATAAGTTATTTTTTAACAATTACTTAGTTGAAAATAATATAAATATAAATATAACAATACATTGATAATCTTTGTATTGTTATATTAAAATATATAAAATTTGCCTATTTTCTTATTAATATTTATATCTAAAAGTTCATTTTTTATCATCCATGTATCGTTGTAAGCATGTGATAAATAACTCTCTCCAGCATCAGCCATTATAAGAACCATATTTTTAGGCGATGTCAATTTTTTAGATTCTGTAATGTGTTTCATTGCATAATACAACATCATTCCACCCGAATCACCAAACATCAAACCTTTATTTTCAGCAAAAAAACGCATCGTATTAAATGCCTGAGAATCAGATACAAAATAATTTTCATCTATAACATCATGATTTATGTTTTTAGGAATTTTTGCTCCTTTCGGGTAACCAGGACCAGAAATAAAATAAGTATGTCCTTTCGGAGAAAAATGAGATGAACCCTGAGGTTCTAATGCAATAACCGTTGTTTTTCCAGTTTCTTTCAAATATTTAGCTGTACCGGACAACGAACTTCCTGTTCCTATTGTACCGACAAGAAAATCAATTTTTCCTAATTGTTCCTTGATTTCTGGTCCAAGCGTTTTGTAATAACTTATCGGATTTGACGGAGAATCATATTGGTCTAAATTTATAATATTCGGATTTTCATTTGCGATTTTTTTTGCAATATTCCGTCTAAGATCTACAAGATGACCTTCTTTTCCTCCAGCATCTTCATCAGAACAAAAATAAAGTTCACCGCCATAAACTCGTATAGCATTAAGTTTGTCAGCTGGAGCATGTTTGTCCACGATTGCTATAAATTTATATCCTCTCGAAGCCGACAACATTGCCAATGCTTTTGCTGTATTTCCAGAAGAGGACTCAACTATTGTCATTCCTTTTTTCAATATTCCTTTTTTTTCTGCGTCCAAAATTATTCCCAAAGCTGTTCTGTCTTTGAAACTTCCGCTTGGATTAAACATCTCCATTTTTAAATATAAATTCCATTTTGGAACTCTTATTTTTAGTTTTAATAAAGGAGTCTTTCCTATTAAATCGGATATATTTTCTACAATTCTCATTTAATATTTTTGTGTTTTATATTTTTTATAAAAGAATCAATGCCTTTTTTTATTGCAAAGGCATCAAAAAAATATTATTAAAATTACTGATAAAGTTTTCTAAATTTTAATTCTTTTAAAGAATCAATATCATTAAAATTAGCTTTTGTTGGAACTATTGACGCGTAACCTTTATTGATTAAAAATATATCGGTATCCTCTGAATCTGGTTCTAGGTCAATAAATTTTCCACTTATCCAAAAAACTTTCCTTCCGTGTGGATTTTTTGCATCTATAAACTTCTCCTTCCACTTCCCGTGTGCAGACCTACAAAGAACCATTCCTTTTGGATTTTCTGGAATATTTACATTTAAACTAACACCTTCTGGGAGTCCGTTCTGCATCACATCTTCGATTATCTTTTTTATATACGGTACTGTATATGAAAAATCAGCATCAGGCAAATAATTTTCTGCCGAAAATCCTATGGAACGTATAGAATTTAAACTTCCTTCTATCGCAGCGCCCATAGTCCCAGAATAAAGAACACTTATTGAAGTATTTAATCCATGATTTATTCCAGATAAAATTAGGTCGGGTTTGCGCTCCAAAATTTCATGAACAGCAAGCTTAACACAATCTACTGGTGTTCCAGAACATGAATATTCTCTATATTGATTTTCTAATTTTATTTCTCTAAAAGAAATAGGAATGTTTTGTGTAATTGAATGAGATTTTGCAGACTGAGGAGAATCAGGAGCCACAACTATCACTTCGCCATAAAGACGAGCTATATCTATTAAAATACGAATCCCATGTGCTTCAATTCCATCATCGTTAGTTACAAGTATTAATGTTTTTTTTTCTTTCAATTTGATTTTTTTTATTTGTTAATGATTAATTATAAAATATAAAATTGTATTATTGCAGAAGCATCAAAACCATTCACAATTTTTTCATCTCTTGTCTCACAGCATATTTGACAAGTTGTTTCAATTATCTGCTCTATAGTATCTAAAAAATCTTCAGGCTCAATATTTTCAGGTTCAATTATCAAAACACAAATCTCCACATTTTTGATAAACTTGTTTTATGACAGTCCCTGTCGGAAGATTTTGATATACTTCTTATAGAAAAGACAATCAACCATCTCTACATGTTGTTTTTATATATTTTCTTTCTTTGTTTTTCAATATCGTATTTATGATTATAGCTTTCTCTTTCAACATCTCCAAAATATCTAAACTACTTTGAGACAATGGATTTCCACTAAGAGCTATAAATTTAAGTTTAGATAAATTTTCATAATTTATATTTTCTATATTGTTATTATCCAAACGAAGCCACTTTATATTTTTAAAATCAATATTGTTTATGTTTTCAATCTCATTAACGCTCAAATCAAGTTCAATTAATTTTTTAAAATCAATATTATTTATATTTTTTATTTTGTTGTTATTTAAATAAAAATATTTGATTTTTTTAAGTCAATATTTTCTAAACTTTCTATTAAGTTGTTTTCTAAATCAATCTTATTGATATTCTTAAAATCTACATCTTTCAAATCCGTTATTGCATTTAATATCTTCGCCAAAATAACAAATAAATTTGTATACAAAAAAAGAAAGGTTATAT
>JAOZMB010000162.1 GCA_029934515.1 Bacteroidales bacterium | reverse complement strand
GCGATATGCGGGATTGTGAAGAACACCATAAGTATAATGAAAAATATCTAATTTGCTGATTTTTGAGGTTTTATAATGCTCTGTAAATTTTTTTAAACTCCAATCAGTAATGTTTTCTTGTCGATTGCCTTCTTTGTCGTAGCGATAAAATGGTAAAGATTGTCCATTAGGTATAAATTGTAAATCTATTATTTTATCTACAGCAATAGTAAAGTATTGTCTATTTATTCCAACACCCATAATACCTATTACTTTGTTTTCTTTATTTAATTCTTTTCCAAAAATAGAAGGCAACTGATATTTTCTGTGAATAATAATATTTTGAAAATATAATTCTCTCTTTACAAAAGGTCTGTAAAGCGAAGATAAGATTTTTCCTCTCGAAAAATATAATCGTTTACTTTTGGTAAGATAATTTTCTAATTCAGAAGTCCATTTTATTGTTCTGTCCACAAAATCATTGGTTCTCTCTGTCTTATCCGACTTCTGCCAACGACTTATTTCGGAATTATATATTTTCATAAAAAATTTAACTTTCGCTTGCAATTTTTTTTTATTAAAATCATAAACCCATTCATCTCTTGCAGTTACAATTCCATTAGAAAACAATTTAAAAATAGCTTGCTCTTCATTCTTTTTTTTGGCAAATTTAGTTTCTTTACTCGCGACTGGCAAAAGAGTTTCAAAGTCATTATCTGTTAAATTTATCCAATTATTTTGTTTATCAGGCAGAATACGTTCAAATGCAATATCTTGAAAACTATTGAATTGAAAAAATTCTAATTTTTCTTTTTTTGATATTTCATCAGACAGTGTAAAATATTCTATTATGCAATTTTTGTTTAATGTTTCTTTATTTTTTATCAAAAACATCATTGCAACGCCTGTTTGTATTCCAAAAACATTGTGCGTTGTGCCTGCTATTTTTGGATTTTGCCTAACATCGCTTTTTGTATCAAGAATATAACAATAATCAAATTCTTTTTTGATACTTTTTCGGAAGCCATCAAAAGTTCTACTATTAATAAAACTGCGGTTTGTGATGAAAGATACTATACCATTTTTACCAATTCTGTCGCTTGCCCAACGGTAAAATCTGGCGTACATATCATAAACTTTTGTCTTCTGTGCAGTGCTTTCTTTTATATATGTGTCTTTAATTCGCTGGTCGATAAATGGATAAATAAGATTTTTGTTATTGTCATTTTCGTTCATTTGATTGGCATTATATGGTGGATTGCCAATTACAAGTGATATTTTTTGTTCTGTTTGTCGCTTAATACGTTTCAAATTTTCTTTACTTATACTGCCCCACAAATTGCCATTCTTATAATATTTTTCTGCTTTTGCATTGCCCACAACTTCCTCAAACCAATCAATATTATTCAAAGTGTCAATGAAAACAATATTTTCAAAAGGCACATAATTTTGCATTTTCTGCTGATAAGTATATTCAATATTCAGATTAGCAATGTAATAAGGCAAAATTGCGACTTCGTTACAATATATTTCATTTTTATATTTGTGTTCTAAATATTGCTGTGGAATATATTCTATCAGTTCAGTTATAAATGTGCCTGTGCCTGTTGCTGGGTCGAGTATTTGAACATTTTTATTATGCAAATTGCGGTTAAAATGTTTTTCTAACAAATAATCAGAACTTTCAATCATAAAACGCACAATTTCGTTTGGCGTATAAACAACTCCCAAACGGTCTGCACCTTTGGGATTGTAGGCTTTGTAGAAACTTTCGTAAAGCACTTTCAGGAACTTTTGTTTCTCGTGATGGTTCGCAATATTGTTTGCTTTGTTCCGAATAACTTTATAATAAGTATCAATTTTGGAAAGCGTATTTCGGCGATTTGCACCTGTGAAAAAAGTATTTACAACGTTTTCTAACTCTATTGCAATATTGTTTTCTTTATGAAAAAAAGCATCGCTAAAAACAGCGGTAAAAATTTCGGCGGTCAAAATATGTTGTATCAACATTTCACGAATATCGAAATCACTAATATCTGTATTAATACTTTCCTTACAAACTTCTTTGAAGTAATTGCGTTGTTTTACAAAGCGTTTGTTTGTTTTGGATTCTTTGGCAATTGTTACTCTCAAAACTTCGACTATTTCGGGAACATCTTCTGCAAATTTTTCGATTGCCTTATAAAATTCCAAAATCACAGGCGGTTGATACGACAGAAACAGTGTTAAAATATCATGCAAATCATCAGCCTTTTGCATGTCAATTCTCATAATTTCTTTGTGTCTCTGAAAGAGAACTGCTTGTTTGCTGTTTTCAAAAAGTATGTTCTCTGTTGGATAAGCAATTTCTATTTTATGCTGAATTTCTTTGTCTAAATCGTCTTTCTCATCTTTGCTTTCCCAATAACCCCAGTTACCAACCATTGCATCTTGCACAGCGCCATCGGGACGTTTGCCTGTTTCTTTGAGCGAGATTTCATCTACAAGAATTAAATTTTTACTTATACAATATTCTTCTAATAAATTAGCAAAAGCTCTGCGAATACTACTTTCATTTTGTGTTCCTCCGTAGCGTTTGTATTGGCTTAGTTTGTTATAATAATTTGTAATTGATTGTTTGGACATATTTTATTTTTTTTATGATAACATTTTTTGTTTTTCATCAAATTGGCAATTATATCTTTAAAAACAGTTTTTATTTCGTTGTTTGGAATTTTAAGTTCGTAATTGCCATGTCTCATTTCTTTTACTTGTGTTAAATAACCGCTGTAAGTCATTAAAGTCCAGATTAGAGCGTCATCATCGTTTTCTAATATTTCATTATCTAAATCAGAGAATACAAAATTATCATGTAATTTTTTTTCAATACTTTTTCCTTTGAAATTTCAAATTCGTCAAAAAGTTTTGCACTATCTTTTTTATTAATATCAAAAAAATGTTCAATCATTGATAAATTCAATGTTTTACCAAATCTTTTGGGACGTGGCATGAGTGAAATATAGGCTTTTGAATTAAAAAAATCATAAATTAATCTTGTCTTGTCAACAAAATAATAATTATTCTCTACAATTTTTTTAAAATCAGATTTTCATATTTCTAATGTTTTAATTTTCATAATTACTTATTATTAGGTGTAAACCAATTCGTAATTCATAATTTATAATTCGTAATTTACTAAGTTCATTAAATATTACAACAATTACTATGCTAAACCGTTTGTATGGGTTAAAAAGGCGAAATCAATACTTGAGAAATTTAAGTATTAGTACACTAGTAGGAATAACAGTTTATACAAATATGGAGGTTGTTAACGCACTTATTGGAAATACAACTTTCTCTTTAGACCATGTTTACACAGAATTTGTGGTAACTTTTCCACCAGTTGCAGGAGGTATGTATGTTCAAAACTAAATAGGGTGTAATTCTATTTAGTACACTATTGTAAAAATGCCGTTTGTCATTTATGTAGCTTACTGGCTTTTGTGTACGAAATAGAATTACACCCATTAAATAATATTTTTTTATAAAACTTGTTATTTTATTCAATAATTTATAATATATCTATCCATCCGTACTTGTCTTCTGAGTTGCCTGTTTGTATATTAATCAATTTTTCATAAAGCAATTTAGATATCGGACCTGGTGCATTGTATTTATAAACTTCACCAGTTTTATCGTCTTTAATTTTACCTATAGGGCTTATAACAGCCGCTGTTCCGCATGCTCCAACTTCATCAAAAGTACTAAGTTCTTCAATTTTAACTGGACGTCGCTCTGTTTTATAACCCATCTCTTTTGCAAGCGTAATAAGGCTTCTGTTGGTTATTGATGGTAAAATAGAATGAGATTTCGGAGTAATATAAATATTGTTTTTTATTCCGAAAAAATTTGCTGGTCCGCACTCGTCAATATATTTTTTCTCTTTTGCATCAAGATATAGTACATTTGCATATCCAAGTGAATGAGCTTTTTTTATCGAATTAAGACTTGCTGCATAATTACCTCCTACTTTATATTGTCCTGTTCCGAATGGTGCAGCTCTGTCAGCATCTCTTGTAATAAGCATCGAGACTGGACTAAAACCTTCTTTAAAATAAGGTCCAACAGGCGAAACAAACATTATAAGCATATATTCTTTTGACGGTTTTACTCCAACCTGTTCACTTGTTCCTATTTGGAAAGGACGAATATACAAAGATGCACCAGTTCCATAAGGAGGAACAAATTTTTTGTTCTTCTTTACTACTTTGTAAATCATTTTTTTGAATAGTTTAACAGGTGGCGGTTCCATAAGTATTCCATTTGCGGAGTCCTGCATACGTTTAGCATTTTCTTTCCATCTGAATAATCTTATTTTGCCGTCTTTTCCTTTGAACGCTTTCAATCCTTCAAACGATGTTTGCCCGTAATGTAGTGATGTGGCTGCAATATGTATCGGGATATATTCCGAAGACGATAACTCTGGCTCGCCCCATTTACCGTCTCTAAAGTAACACCTTACGTTATAATCTGTTTTGATATACCCGAAAGGCAATTTCTGCCAATTTATATTATTCATATATTTTAATTTATATCATTTATTGAATGATTTTTTACTGTTATTCTATTTATAAAAATTGCAATAAATTAAATTTTAAAGTTCTCCGTTCAATGATAATTTTTCAAACTGTGAAATATCACCTATCAAATCATAAGAATATCTAATAAACATTTTTCCTGTCTCGTATTTGTTAAATGATTCAACTTCCTCACCGAGAGCTAATTTAACAAGTGCTTCAGGCAAATTCTGACCAGCTCCAACAGCAAGATATACCCATGCTGGAATTCTTGGGTTTATCTCAATAACATAATATTTATTGTTAATAGTTTTTATTATCTCAAGTTCCATTCCACCTCGCCATTTTGTTTTTTTAATTAGGTCGTGTGTAATGTCGAGCAGTTTTTTATCATTAAGAGTTATTCCTCCCCATGCTTTTCCTTTGTCTGTTATATATTGCTTTCGCATAGGTACAGCGCCGATTGTGTTCCCTTTTCCATCGCCGAGAGCAATTACATTTACCTCTGTCCCGCTCACAAACTCCTGCAAAATAATTGGAACACCCCATTTTGAGGATATTTTATTGAAAAAAGTCGCAGCCTGTGTGGGATTATAAGCAAGATAAGCATCATAAAATTTACCTTTAACAAACAGTGGAAAACCAATTTCTAAACCAGCATATCCAATACTATTTATATCTGTTATTGCTTTACTTTTAGGAATATCTAATCCGTATTTCTCTCCGTAATCAGGCAAAACAGACTTATGACGTTCTTGAAATTGTTTTACAGTAGGCAAGAAAGTTTTAATTCCAATGTCGGCAAGTAACTCTTCGGCTTTCATAAAAGTAAAAAGCTCTGCATCGAAATTTGGTATTAAAACATCAATATTTTCTTTTGAATTAATATATTTTATCCTTTCCAAAACAGTATCTATTCCAGATGAAGGATAAGGAATTTGATAAACTCGGTCACAAACATTCTCCATATAAATACCCGGTTCAAGGTTTTCATAGGCAAGTCCGATAATAATAACATCAAACGATTTAGCCTCACGCAAGGCTCTTATCACAGGAACACCAGGTCCAGGATTATCAGTATTGTTAAGTCCAGTAAGCGCTATTGTATATTTTTTTTTCATTTAATTATTATAAATTAATAATTCTTGTTATTGATTATAATTCTTTTAATTTTGTTATAAATGGTTCTTTTCCAGCAAAAACAATAGCTATTTTA
>JAOZMB010000161.1 GCA_029934515.1 Bacteroidales bacterium | reverse complement strand
AGCATAAATTAAAATAAAAAAAGCGAAAAAAAACTATTTTTGGCGAAGGTATTGAACTTAGTAATGGTTAAAAAATAACTTCCTGATTTGTTTTTTGTAAAATACTTATTATCAGGTGTAAACAAATTCGTAATTCATAATTTATAATTCGTAATTTACTTATTAAATGATTTCATTAAATAATATTTCTATATCTTTCAATGGCGTTACTTTGCTGGACGATATCTCTTACGTTATAAACAAAAAAGCACGTATAGGATTGACAGGAAAGAACGGAGCCGGAAAATCAACAATCCTAAAAATAATTATAGGAGAATTACAAACTGATAAAGGAAGCGTCTCTGTTCCTACGGGAACAACCATAGGATACCTCCCACAACAAATGACATATCCAGACGGAAATACAGTCTTCGAAGAAGCAATTTCAAGCTTTTCTGAAATTAAATTTCTGGAACAAAAAATTTCAATATTGAATAAAGAACTTGTTAAAAGGACAGATTACGAATCAGATGAATATCTTAAAATTATAGAAAAACTTAACAGTTCGGAAGAGAAATATAAAATCTCTGGCGGTGCAACTATTGAAGCAGATACCGAAAAAACATTAAAAGGACTTGGTTTTTTGTCATCAGATTTCAATAGAGATGTAAGTGAGTTCAGTGGAGGCTGGCGAATGCGCATAGAGCTTGCAAAAATATTGCTACAAAGCCCTAATTTACTTCTCCTCGACGAACCAACAAATCATCTTGATATTGAATCAATTGAATGGCTTGAAGATTTTTTGATTAATTATCATGGTGCAATAATACTTATTTCGCATGACCGTATTTTCCTTGACAATATTACAAAAAGAACAATTGAAATAGCAAACAAAAAAAGTTATGATTATAAAGTTCCTTATTCAAAATACGAAACTCTACGTAAAGAAAGAATAGAACAACAAATCGCAACTTATCAAAACCAACAAAAAATAATAAAAAATACCGAAAAATTTATAGAAAGATTTAGATACAAAGCTACAAAAGCAGTACAAGTTCAGTCGAGAATAAAACAACTAAAAAAAATTAAAAAAATAGAAATCGATGAAACAGATATCTCAAATTTGAGTTTTAAATTCCCGCAAGCACCACGCTCAGGAGATATAGTTGTAGAAATAAAAAATTTGACAAAACGATACACAGAAAAACCGATTCTAAAAAATATTTGGCTGACAATAGAAAGAGGCGAGAAACATGCTTACGTAGGAAAAAACGGAGAAGGAAAAACAACGCTTGTAAGAATAATTATGAACGAGCTTGAACACGAAGGAAATATAAAAGTCGGACACAATGTAAAAATTGGATATTTCGCTCAGAATAGGGATAACAGTTTAGATGATAATAAAACAGTTTTTGAAACTATTGATGATATTGCAGTCGGAGATGTTAGAACAAAAATAAGAGATATACTCGGCAGTTTTTTATTTAGTGGCGAGGATATTGATAAAAAAACAGATATACTTTCTGGCGGTGAACGTTCGCGGCTTGCACTTGCCAAACTGATGTTGCAACCATATAATCTATTGATACTTGACGAGCCAACAAATCACCTCGACATGCACTCGAAGGAGATGCTCAAACAGGCACTTATAAAATATAACGGCACTTTAATTGTCGTTTCGCATGACAGATATTTTCTTGATGGTTTGGTAAATAAAATTTATGAATTTGGTAATCAAACAATAAAACAGCACTCTGGCGATATAAAATTATTTCTGAAAAAGAAAAAATTGCAAAATCTTAAAGCAATTGAAAAAAAAGAAAAAAACAATAATATTAATAATTCTTTTTCCAATAATCTTGATAAAAAAGAACTTTATTTGAAGAGAAAAGAATTTGATAAAATTATTAGAAAAGCAAAAAGGTTTGTTGAAAAAACAGAAGACAAAATTGAAAAATTAGAAATTTATATAGAAAAAAACGAAAAAAGACTTGCATCAGGCGAAGAAATTCATGATAAATTATTCTACCAAAAATTTGAAAATGCTAAAGCAGAACTCGAAATGAAAATAGAAGAATGGGAAAATGGACACGAAAAATTAAGTAAATTAGAGCAAGAAAAGGAAAATTTATAAGACCAAAATTTTAATGTGTTTGTCCTATAATGTTAATGAATTAATTTAAGAAAGAAATGTTTAACAAAATACTAAAACAACTAAAATTACTTGAAATTAAAAAAATTGCAAAATTAAAATCGAAACACAAAAGAGACATACAAAAAACATCAATAGAATTAACACATTTTTGGATTAAAATGAAATTTCAGAATAATTGAATTCGGCAAAAAAGATACTCTAAAAAACAAATAATTATACAACTAAGTAAATTACGAATTTGTTTACACCTAATAATAAGTATTTTACTTTCTGATAAAAATATCAGAAATTACAATATTCAAAATATTAATAAAAATAAAAAGTTATTAAATATAGTAAAAAAAAATGCAACTTTTATTTTTATTTTATATCTTTGTAATATATTTTTTATTCGTAATTTTGCGGATGGTTTTTGTAAAACTTAATTTTTAATTAAAATTTTATTTATTATGAAAAAGTTTATTTATTTATTTTTAACTTTTTTTATTGTAGGAAGTCTTTTTGCTAATCCAATTACGCAAAAACAGGCAGAAGAAGTTGCTCAAAATTATTACCAGTATAAAGCAGATGGTATTAAAACAAATGTTACAGTTAAAAGTGTAACAGCGAATGTCCACAAAGGTTTAACAACTTTTTATATTGTTCGTTTCGAAGAAGGCGGTTTTGTTATAGTATCAGCAAACGATGCTGTTAAACCAGTTTTGGGATATTCTGTAACAAATGAAGCACCAGAGAATATTACAAACTCGGAAGTTGAATGGTGGTTAGAGAATTATAGCAAACAAATTGAATACATTGTTGATAACGATTTAGACAACTCTGAAACAATTATCGAATGGAATAATATTAGAAATAATGTATTTACGAAGTCTGATAAAACTGTAAACCCATTATTGACAACTAATTGGAGCCAAGACGGTGGATATAATAATTATTGTCCTGCAGGTACACCAAGCGGATGTGTAGCAACAGCTATGGCACAGATTATGAAATATCATGATTATCCAGAAACGGGAGTAAATTGGCACCAATATACACACCCAAGTTATGGAGTGCAAACGTCTGATTTCGTTACAGGCAATTATAACTGGGCAAGTATGGGAACATCTGGTGGAGATGCAGTAGCTTGGCTAATATATCATTGTGGAGTTTCAGTGGATATGGATTATGCTCCTGCTGGTTCTGGCGCACAAAGTTCAGATGCTGCAATTGCTTTGGCAAATTATTTTAAATACGACCAAGGAATTAATTTTGTTTCAAAAGACGGATATACAAATGCGGCTTGGATAACTTTATTGAAAGACGAATTAGATGCTTCAAGACCAGTTTATTATTCTGGAAGCGGCCCCGCATACGGTCATGCTTTCGTTTTTGACGGATACGATGCCTCTGACAATTTCCATGTAAACTGGGGATGGGGAGGTTATTTAAACGGAAACTTTGCTGTTGGTGCATTAAATCCAGGTGGCGATACCTTTAATGAAAATAATGCAGCAATAATAGGAATACAACCAGCTGCAAGTGGCGAAGAAGAGTTCTTATTTGTGAAAAAATATACTGATTTTCCAAGTGTTTCTGAGTATCCTGGATATATATCTGCAGTAGATGATTTTACTGCATGGGCAACAGGAAGAGACGGAAGCGGTGGAAACGGAAATTTTAAAGATTATACAAGAACAACAGACGGCGGTGCTACTTGGACAGCTGGCTCGGTAACAAACCTTGGCGGAACAGCTTTCTCAATGATACATGGATTAAGTGCAGATGTTGCTTATATCGCAATGTACGGAACAGCAGCAGGCAATAAGATTTTAAGAACAACAGACGGAGGCGCAAACTGGGAATCTGTTTTGGAAGGTGCCGGAAGTTCAAGTTTCTTTAATGTAGTTCATTTCTTTAACGAAAACGATGGTTTTGCACAGGGAGATGCTGAAGGAGGCGAATATGAATTATATACAACAACAGACGGAGGAGACAGCTGGACAAGAGTACCAGGTGAAAATATTCCAGACCCAGAAGATGCTGGCGAATACGGTATTGTTGGATATTATACAGCTATTGGAGATGTAATTTGGTACACTACAAATAATGGTTACGTTTATAAATCTTCTGATAAAGGATATACTTGGGCAAAATACCAAATTTTTACAGCTTCTGGAGATACAAATATATCAATAGCATTTGATAATAACGGACAAAACGGTCTCGCTCTTGACGGTGCAGGAACTCCAAAAACATTCCATTCTACAACAGATGGAGGAGCAACATGGACACAAATAAACCCAACAGGAGATTTTTATTCAAACGATATTTCTTCGGTACCAGGTGAAGCGAATACATTTGTTTCGGTAGGAAGTGATTTCGAAACACCAGCTATGGGAGTTTCATATTCTACTGATGGTGGATACACATGGGAAAATTTTGCAGATTATTATTCTGGTTCACAATTCATATCTATTGATATGGTTAGTTCTACGAAAGGTTTTGCGGGTACGTTCTGTGGAGAATGGTCTGATGGTATGTTTGTTTTTGGTGAACCTTCGGCTGAATTATTAGCACAATATACAGCATCTGATGCTGGAGGAGTAGACAGCTTATTTTGTGCAAACACAGATGTAACATTCACAAACAGCTCAACAGGTGTTATTGATTCATATACTTGGGATTTTGGAGCAGACGCAACACCTGCTTCGGCAACAGGAGTAGGACCTCATAATGTTCAATATGCTAACGCAGGAACAAAAACTGTTTCATTAACAATCGTAGATGCAAACACAAGCGAAAGCGATATTTATGAAAGCGATGTAACTATTGCAACAACAACTCCTAATGATATTGATGCTATTAACGGGCCTCAGCATGTCCTAGTTACAACTACAGAAACTTATTCTGTTGCAGAACAAGAAAATTCATATTTTGCATGGACAATTAATCCAAGTCTTTGGACAGGTGAAAGTAATACAAATGAAATAGATATTTATTTTGCAGGATTTATTACTGGAAGTATAGAAGTTTTTGCATATAATGGTTGTGGAGAAGGCGGTTCTGCTGAATTAGAAATTGATTATAATGTTAGTGTTTCAGAACTTGAAAATAATATCAGTATATATCCTAATCCAGTTCTTTCTTCTTTAAATATTTTGAATGCTAAGAATAGTATTATTAATATTTATACTACAAAAGGAAAACTTGTTAGTTCTTATAAGATTACAAATAATGATTTCTCAATTGACCCACAGTTAGATGCGGGACTTTATTTAATTGATATTATTATTGACGGAAAAAAAATAAGTAAAAAAATAGTTGTAAAATAAATTTAAGATAATTTCGAGGCTTTGTAAATCTGGTAAAGCGAGTAGTCGAACCACACAAAGTTGGTAAATAAATAATTACTGTCGGTGTGGCTTTTAAGTCATGCCGACAGTTTTTTTATATAATCGTTTTTAAACTTCTTAAAATGATTGATGATTTTAAATAAAATATCAATTTTTAATTAAGTAATGGTTAAAAAATAACTTCCTGATTTATTTTTTGTAAAATACTTATTATCAGGTGTAAACCAATTCGTAATTTACTAAGCGATTTATTTTTTGTAAAATACTTATTATCAGGTGTAAACCAATTCGTAATTTACT
>JAOZMB010000003.1:32935-61328 GCA_029934515.1 Bacteroidales bacterium | reverse complement strand
TGGCAACTGTTTCAATGGATAATAAAGATTTGCAGTACATAAAAAGTACAAAAAAGACTTTGGAAGAAATTAAACGTTATGAAGATGGTTTTTACAAATACGGTTTTATAGATGGCGAAAAAAAAGGAATAGAAAAAGGAATAGAAGAGGAAAAAAAAAGAAGCGAAAGAATAATTAACAAAGCAGAAATTGAACGAAAAAAGGCAGAGAGAGAGCGAAAAAAAGAAAAAGAAAAACGTGAAAAGGCTGAGCTTGAGCGGAAAAAAGAAAAAGAAAAACGTGAAAAAGCTGAGCTTGAGCGGAAAAAAGAAAAAGAAAAACGTGAAAAAGCTGAATTACAGTTCTCTATTTTCAAATATTATTTCACAGATAAAAAGACAGTTGATACAATTGTAAAAATCACTGGTAAAACCAAAAATCACATAAAAAACATACTCGGTTTATAGTTATTCTACTTTGACAATCTGCTGAAAAACAAATTACTGTCTGTGTGGCTTTTGTTGACCATGCCGATTGTTATATGTACGCAGGTAGCACAAAATATCAATTTTTTTATGGAGATTTACTTCGTGATTAAAATCAAAGAGTTGTAAGAATTAAGATATTGATTATAAATAATAATATTTTTTATTTTTTTATTTTTCTTATTATTAAGCATAATAAAAGAAGGATATTTTTGATATTTCAGAATATTTGAACCAAGCCATAATGCGAATGAAACAGCTGTTTGATATTCTCCGCTTAAATGTTTAAAGTATGCCGCTGGGATTCCAGAGAATATATTAGTCATTAAATCGTTATAAATTTTATCGCTGATATTGTCGCCATTGTTTCCAAGTATTACTAAATCAATATCACTTAATTCAATAGAATAATTGTATAAAAAATCATTTATACGTTTATTTATCTCATTAATATCCAAAGGTTTATATATCATTTCAACACCTCTTATTTTAGCAAAATAATTGTTATGTTTTTTTGTGGATAATACAAAAAAAGCAACTCCTTCGCCTCGTAAAGCGCCTGGTATTTGCGAATGTAGAAGTTCTGTATTCTTAATATCTCCTACTTTCCATTGTCCAGTTTTTTTTATAATATCAAAATATTTTTTTGTCATCTCATCAGCACCGCCTACAAGGACATTTTTTTTCCCTTCTGACAATTGCATAATACCATCAAGTAAAGCCAATTCAAAAGGAAATCCTTTATTTACGTAAGTATAATTGTAGCTGTTGCATTTTGTACGAAGAGCAATTTGTGCGGCAATAGTATTGTGTGTCGATTGAACAAAAGCCGTTGGAGTTAAATATCGTTCATTATCATAAATCATTCTTTCAAGAAATATTTCGGTATCAGATAGCATACCCAAACCAGTACCAATAATAATTGCATCTATTTTTTTTATCTCGGAAAAATTCAAAACAATATCAGAACAAACAATGCTACTTTTTAAAAGTTTAGACATCCGACGTGATTCTAAGGAACTTAAATATTTTTTATAATTGATTTTTAATAACTGTAATAATTCAGTATTGTACTCAATCATTCCTTCCAGAAGTTCATTATAATAAAGTGTTTTTTGGGAAGATATGCTCGAACAGGCATTTATGTAAATCATAGAAAAATTATTAAATTAAATTGATTTAGTAAATTTTAAAAAATGTATTTCACAAAAAATATTTATTATTTTTTGTTATTATATTAAATTTATTAATATTGTATGAAATTAAATTTTTATAAATATAAAATTAATAAATTTCGGTATAATTTTTGATAACAATAAATAGCAAACTAAAAATATTTATGCTTTTAATATTTATAAAACTATAACATAACAAAAATGAAAATATTACAAACAAAATTATCTATTTACTCACTTGTAACATTGGTTATTATCTTAATTTTCAGCAATTTAATATCAGCGCAATCAGAAATAAAAGCAGAACACGCAGTATGGCGAGCTGATAATCATACTGTCTCATTGAAAAGAGCTTATGTTCCCGGTATTAAACGACCAACAGAATTAACATTAAAAGTATTTTTTGATAACAGTTTAATAGAAAAATATGATAGTTTGGAATTTGAGTTTAAATGGTATCATTACTACGTAACAAAAAGAGAATTTATGGATTCTTATTCTACAAATTATAAAGAAGAAAACAAAATAAATGAAAATTCATTTTGTTTATTCTCATCGCGAAAAAATATAACTCCGGGCTGGTGGGAAGTTCAAGTTATTGCTAAATATGACAACAAACCAGTGAAACTAAATAAAGGCAATATAAAAAAATTCCAGATTTTTGTTAAAAAATAAGTCTAATAACATAAGCGGAACTTAATTTATATTAAACAGTTCTTTTACGAATTTTGTCTGGTAAGCCAATTAATTTTCTGAGAATATCAAAAATTAAAGTTATGTAAATAAACAACGAAGTAAACCAGATAAAAATAATATTAAACCAAACAGTATCAAATTTTTTATCTCCAATTTGTTTTATATGTGAATAAAAATGCGCTCTTCCGTTTCGTGCCTCTGGGTCTTTAAAAATAGGGTCGATAACTTGAATCAGTTCACCTTCGGATTCTTTTATTCCAATAGATTCGATTTTATTTTTTAAAATATCTAATATTTTTTTGTTTTGATAATTTGCCTGTAACTGATATATTTTTTCTTTACTACCATATTTTTTCACTAAATTTTTTAATATTTTATCTGATTTTATATTTATTTCATATTTTTTTTTGTTATAATATCTTTTCAAATCAAGCGAAAACTTTTTGTATGATTTATAAATATCTTTATTAAAATCTTTAATATTAAGTTTATTAATATTTTCAAATTTTAAGTTTGTTTCTTTTTGCAATTTTAAAATTTCGTTTGTAACAAGCAAAAAATATCTTTTACTTTGTTGGTTGTTTTCGTTTTTGTTTATATTCTTCAAACATGTATTCAGTCGTGTTTCTAACTTAGGAACAAGATATGAAAGTCTATAATCAACATCACTTTTTTTCTTATCTATTTCAAAAAAATTCTTCTCGAAACGATTACCCTTAAACTGAGCAACAACCAATGCTTCATAAGCCCAGCGCGAGGTCATTATATCGCCAATAAAAGGAACATATTTATAAGAAGTAAAATTTTTATGTAATTTTGTAAAATCAACAATAACACCGCTAAAAAGTAACTGAGGAACCAAAATAAAAGGAATAACAATATATATTGTTACAACTGAGTCCAGTGTTGATGATATATTTAAACCGAGTATATTAGCAAAAGCTGCTGTGGAAAAGAGTATCAACCAATATGTTAGAGTCATTTCTTTTATGTCTAATATAAAATTCCCGACAACAATAAATGAAAAAGTTTGTATTGCAGAAATTATAAAAAGTACAAATATTTTTGAATTTAAATAACTAAATCTACTGAGATTAAGGAATTTTTCACGTTTAATAATTTTACGGTCTTTTATTATTTCTTCTGCACTTATTGTCATGCCAAGAAACAAAGCAACAGTTACAGCCATAAATAAATAAGCAATTAAATTTATATTTTCAGCAAAAACATAGGCATCAGGGTCTAAATCTGTACCGCTTATATATTTTGTAAAATAACCGAGAATAATCGCAAGAAGCGGAGCTTCAAGAAATGTAATAAGCAAATATTGTTTGTTGGTAAGTTTTGCACGTATATTTCGCTTTGTAAATATTACAAATTGTTTAAAAAGTGAAGGTATTTTAAAATAATTTTGTGGTAGTTTTGGTTTTTCATCGTTATTGCATTTCTCCTTTCTGCCAGGAGCTATTTTATCAATATATTCAGAATACCATTCTTTTGGATTAACTTTTCGTTCTTTTGTATATTTTCCATATTCATCGACCATTTTAGCTTCAAGTATTTGCAGAGGTTGTTCTGGATTTGCATTACCGCAAAGACTACATTCGCCTTCTTCTGCATTTACATAGTTTGCCGATTTTTTGAAATAACTTATTGCGGCAACAGGATTTCCATAGTAAACGGGATAACCGCCTCTATCCAATATCACAAGACTATCAAAAAGTTTATAAATATCTGATGAAGGCTGATGAATATTTACAATAACAAGTTTACCTTTAAGGGTCTGTTGTTTGAGAATTGTCATTACCATTTCGGAGTCCATCGACGAGAGTCCAGATGTTGGCTCATCGACTATAAGTATCGATGGTTCGCGCATTAGTTCAAGTGCAATATTTAATCGTTTACGTTGTCCGCCACTGATAAATTTGTTTAACGAATTACCAACAGTCAAATTTTTTATTGTATCAAGGTCTAAATCATACAAAACTTTATTAACAGTATTAACAGTTTTTTCTTCGCTAAAATTACTAAAACACAGTTTTGCATTATAATAAAGGTTCTGATAAACAGTAAGTTCTTCGATTAATAAATCGTCCTGCGGGACAAAACCTATTACACCTTTAAGTTCGTTTTTGTTATTATTATTATGAATATCGTATCCATTTATAGTTATTTTCCCTGCATAAAGTGGAAAGTTTCCGTTAAGAACATTAAGAAATGTTGATTTACCGACACCGCTTCCTCCCATAATTCCAATAAGCCTACCTGAATGTTCGCAAAAACTAAACTTATGAATTCCGTTTTCTGTATTTTTATATCTAAATTCAATATCTTTTGCTTTAAGAATAATTTTTGTTTTATTAAACGAATGAACAAAATCACCAGCAATATCGCTGTGATAAACTGGACTTATTTTTGAACTTTTTATAACAGAACCAGAATCGAATATATAAATTCTATGAGGTATTATATTTTGTCCGTTAAGAAATAAATCATCAGCACCGTCGTACCTAAAAATAAAAATATTTGTGCTTTTTACATATAATATTTTTATGCTTCCGTTAAGATTATTTACAAAAAGATGTCTAAATCCGATTTTATTTTTTTTGTTTTTATCCAAAATTAGAACTCTTGTTTTGTCTTTTATTTCATCAATAGAACCTATTATCAATAATTTAATATTTAAATATTCTTCTACAACTATATTAAAAACATCGGCTACTGTTTGGACAAAATCTATTTCTTCATTTGTGATAATATTATCTTCTCCAATAAATTCAAAAAGCCTAACAAGTACTATTAATTTTTCTTCTTGATTAAGTTGTTCGTTAATATCATTACAAATCATCAAAACTTTAACAGAGTTTACAGACGTTCTTTTACGTGCTTTCCTACGATTTCTATTTTTAATATTATGATGTTTTTCAACAAATTCATCAAAAAGATTTAGATATTCTATAATATGTTTTTTATTAAGCATTAACGAAAGATATGATTTTACAATATCTCTTGCTTTCTGAGAGACACCTTTTTCATCAACATGGGCAATTATCGCAAAGAGACGTATTAATGCTTTTAAAATTGATTCGTTCATTTTTATTTAAATTATAAATTAACGTAAAATAACCTTATTTTTGAATAAACATATTTTCAAAAATTGAAAAGCCTTTGGTTTGTATCAAATTTTCTAATCATCAATAAGTAATTTTTCGCCTTCTGTTTTTGCTACTGTTACGGCTCCACAACTGTCGCTCCATACATTTACGGATGTCCTGAACATATCAAGAATTCTATCGACAGGCAGTATTAAAACTATTCCAACAAGAGGTAAATCAACAGCCGACAAAACAACAGACAACATAACAAGTCCCGCCATAGGTATTGATGCAGCGCCTATTGATGCGAGCAGAGCCGTAGCTACAACAATTATTTGTTCGCCGACAGATAAATCGTAACCATAAGCCTGTGCTATAAATAATGCTGCAACACATTCGTAAAGTGCAGTTCCGTCCATGTTAATTGTTGCGCCGAGTGGCAATGTAAATCCAGATACTTTATTTGAAACTCCAGAACCATTTTTTACAGATTCCATTGTGAGCGATAGAGTGGCACTGGAAGAAGAAGTCGAAAAAGCTGTTAAAAGTGCTGCTCTCATAACTTTAAAATGATTCCAAGGATCCGATTTTGCAACAAATTTAACAATCAAAGGTAATGTAACAAGAGCATGAAATGATAAACCAAGAAGTACTGTAACTGAATATAATCCAAGACTTTCGAAAAGTTCTTTTAAATTATCTGTATTTTCAGCTATTGTTTTTGCTACAATTCCGAAAATGCCAAGTGGTGTAAATAGAATAATAAACATTGTAACTTTCATCATCACTTCAAACGAAGAGTTAAAAAAATTTGTCATAAAAGTCCTTGACTTATTGCTCACTCTCGTTATAAAAAATCCAAAAAGTAAGGCGAAAAATATGACCGAAAGCATTTGTTGATTAGCAAATGCTTCAAAAATATTCTCTGGAATAATATTTATTAAAGTTTCACTAAACGGAGTTTTTACAAGATCTACATTATCAATATTACCAGTAAGATTCGAATCTATACCTATACCAGGCTTAATAATATTTACAAAAAACAAACCAGAAAGAATAGCAAAAGTGCTTGTTGATAGATAGTAAAGCATTGTTTTTAATCCAAGCCTTCCGAAATTTCCAGCAGAACCAATATTTGCGATACCAGAAATAATCGAAGTTAGAATAAGTGGTATGATTATCATTTTTAATGCTCGCATAAAGATGTCGCCAATCCAACTAACATAATTTAACTGTGGATTATATTTGGCTTCCGCAAGAATTAGTTCCTGTAAATTTTCAGAACTTTTTTTGTCTATCTTTGAAAGTTCTTCTATAAAAGAATTTTTACTCAATGCTGGTTTTTTTGTAAGTAGTTCTATTTCAAGTAATTGTTCTTCATCTAAACCAGCGCTAACAGCTTTGCTTGAAAGTGATTCATAAGTTTCGTTTGTAATTTTATATTTCGTAGGAAAAATAATACCGTATATAACTGCAAGAACAATAGCTACAAGGATTTGCCAATGTAATGCTGGTTTAAATTTTTTCATAATTAAATTGATTAGATTTGCAAGTAAAATTAAAGTTTGTAAAATTATAAATTATTAAATAATTAAATGAATTTTTTTACAATAAAAATTATTTTTGTTGAAATTATAATTTATTTTAAATTAAATTCACAGATTTATAAATCACAACAAAAAATATTAACATATGTTACTTTTATTGTTAATATGAAAAGTACTTTGCTTTTTTCAATTAAAATATTTATATTTGTCCCCGATATTTTTTAAATTAATTTGATTTATATCCTGTAATAATTTTATATTTAATAATAATTGTTGTAAAACCTCCAGAGTGATTATTCTAAAAAAAATTCAAAATTTAAGAAAATGAGATTTAATATATTGATTTTATTATCATTTTTCATGATAAATTTAGGAACTATTTTTGCCCAAAATAAAAACGAAATAATTCCAAACGGTTATAACAAATTTTATTATCCAAACGGACAGATATCAAGTGAAGGTAACATGGAAGATGCAAAACCTGTTGGAATTTGGAAATCTTATTTACCAGACGGAACACTAAAAACAGAAGGAGCAAGAAAAAATGATAAACTTGATGGTATCTGGAAATTTTATGATAATAATGGATATCTAAAAGAAATTATTGATTATAGAAACGGAGACAGAAACGGATATTGTAAAATATTTATAAATAAAAAATCTGAAAACAAAAATAAAAATATTTTAATATCAAAAGAATTATATCTGAACAATGAAAAAAGTGGAAAATCTTATTATTATGATGAAACAGAAAGACTGATAAAAACTGTTGAATATGATAAAGGATATAAACATGGTCTGGAAAAAATTTATGATAATGATGGTAAATTAATTACTATTTTGAAATATTTTCATGATAATTTATCTAATACGGATATACTGAACAGAACAGATAAGAAAAAAAGAAAACAGGGAACTTGGAAAGAATTTTATCAGAACGAAAATATAAAAACTTATGCAAATTACCGTGATAACCTTTTGCATGGATATTATAGAGAATACGATATTCACGGGAAATTGATAAAAAACGATTACTATGAATTTGGAAAAAAAACTATTATAGAAAATAAAAAAGTGTCAAAAGAAAAAGAAGAAATTAAAAACGATTATTATAATAGTGGCAAATTGAAATATACAGGAGCATACAAAAAAGGAAAACCGATAGGAGTTCATAAGGAATACAGCGAAACAGGTGAGATAGTAAATATACATATTTTTGATAAAGACGGTTTTAAGAAAGGTATCGGAAATATTAATAAAGAAGGAAAAAAACACGGTAATTGGAAGTTTGTTTATCCAGAAGGAAATATTAGAACAGAAGGCGAATACAAGAACGGAAAAAGGACTGGAACATGGAGTTTCTTTTTTAAGGACGGAGGGATTGAACAAAAAGGAATATATAAAAATGGAAAACCATACGGAAATTGGGTATGGTATTATGACAAAAATAATATTCGTAGGAAAGGAAAATTTAAGAACGGAAGAGAAGAGGGTTTGTTTTTCGAACTAAGCAAAACAGGAGATACACTGTCTAAGGGAGAATATAAATACGGTAAAAAAGATGGACAATGGATAATGAAAATAAATGACCACAAAGAGATAGGAAAATTTGTGAACGGGAAAAAAGAAGGTAAATGGAGTTATTACTTCGCTGATAATATAATTGAATTTGAAGGAAATTTTCTGGAAGGAAAAGAACAAGGAGTTCATAAATTTTATTATCCAAACGGAAAAATAAAACTTATCGCAAATTATAGGCTTGGTGTAGAAAATGATAAGTGGAAATATTATGACGAGTCAGGAAATATGAATACTGTAATTGTATATAAAGAAGGAGAAATATTTAAAATCGATGGAAATAAAATAAAAGAACAATGAACCTGAAAAAAGATAAAATAAACGAGAAAGAAAGAAAAGCAGAACTAAAATTGCGCCCTGTTTCATTTGATGATTTTAGAGGACAAAAAAATATAACAGAGAACTTGGAAATATTTGTAAAAGCTGCAAAATTAAGAAAAGAAGCATTAGACCACGTATTATTACACGGACCTCCCGGACTTGGGAAAACTACTCTTTCGCATATTATTGCAAACGAACTAAAAGTAAACCTGAAAATAACATCAGGTCCAGTACTCGAAAAACCCGGAGACCTTGCTGGATTACTTACAAACCTCGAAAATAAAGATGTCCTTTTTATTGACGAAATACATAGACTTAGCCCTGTTATAGAAGAATTTTTGTACTCGGCAATGGAAGATTATACAATAGATATTATGATTGATAGAGGCCCAGCGGCAAGGTCTATACAATTAAAATTAAACAAATTTACACTCATCGGAGCAACAACACGTTCTGGATTATTGACATCGCCACTGCGAGCAAGATTCGGAATAAAATTTTTGTTAAAATATTATAACGCCAAAATTCTTAAAGATATAATTATACGCTCATCGGGAATACTGAAAGTCGGAATAAGTGAAAAAGCTGCAATAGAAATAGCAAGAAGAAGCAGAGGAACACCAAGAATTGCAAACGCATTACTGAGAAGAGTAAGAGATTTTGCACAAGTAAAAGGAAACGGAAAAATTGACTTAGAAATAGCAAAATATGGTTTAAATGCTCTCAACATCGACAAAAGAGGTTTAGACGAAATGGATAACAAAATATTATCTACAATAATTGATAAATTTGAAGGAGGTCCAGTAGGAATTAATACAATCGCAACGGCAGTAGGAGAAGAAGGAGGAACAATAGAAGAAGTTTATGAACCATTTCTAATAATGGAAGGTCTAATAAAAAGAACTCCACGAGGACGAGAAGTTACAAAACTTGCATACGAACACCTTAACAAAGTTGTTTATAAATCGCCAGAAACGATGTTCTAAGTAAATTATGAATTATAAATTACGAATTACGAATTGGTTTACACCTGATAATAAGTATTTTACAAAAAACAAATCAAAAAAATATTTTAATAAAAAAAATCAGTATATTTTTCTAATAATTATCGTGGCACGTTGCAACATGCCACGATTAGAGTTACATTAAAATATCAGTCTTTTTACTCTATAAATTTAAATATAGAAATACACTATTTCCCTTTGAAGCTCATTCTTTTTCCTATCGAACTTAAACCAAGAATTGCATCTTCGGTTGAGAAAATCATCTTTAATTTGTCTAATTCAGATTTGCAACCTGCTGCTTCATCAATTAATTTTTCGGCTGTTTTTAGTGCAATTGGTGCTTTATATTTTATTTTTTTGCTAAATTTTTCTGCATTTTCTTTCGCTATATAATCATTTTCGGAGACACCGTTCAACAATTCCTCAACTGTAAAATTATCAAAGAAATTGCCTATTGCTTTCCATTCTTTTGTTGTTTTATTTTCGTTCCTATTCGGCACAATTTCTTTACCCGATAAAATATCAAATATTTTATCATAAGTAACAACTGCATCTATTAAACCCATTTGTAATGCTTTTTTTGAGTTTAACATTTGTCCCGTATAAATCATAAATTTACTAAGCCCTTTTCCTATTCTTCGAACTGTTCTTTGCGTGCCTCCGAGTCCGGGATATATACCTATTCCTGTTTCGGGAAATGCTGCAATAACCGAAGGAGTAGTTAGAATAACATCAGCACAAAGCGCAAGTTCAAGACCGCCACCAAGTACCAAACCGTTAATCACAGCAACAACATTTTTTTTGGATTTGTCAATTTTTTCAAAAACATGCTGTCCAAATGCTGTAAAATTTACAATATTATCAAGTGTTTTGGCTCTTATATTTTTTACAAAAAAACGAATATCAGCCCCAGCAACAAAAGCTTTGCCTGTTCCTGTTATGAATATCGTATCTATTTTTTTGTCATTTTCAGCTTCCGTAAATTTATTATCCAGCTGTTTCATAACTGTCTCGTTCAGCGCATTCATATCTTCTGGTCTCGACATTGTAACAATCGCTCTATTTTCAGATTTTGTAAGAGTTACATATTCCATATTCCATTTTTCTGTTTTTATATCTTTTGGAACTTGCTCGCCGTAGTATGTTGCAATATTCTTGGCAAGACGAGTTACTTCTTCTTCACCTTCTTTTTGCATCAAATCAACTGGACCTTTTCGCCATCGTAAACCTATCCTTGCCCCTCTGTTTAGTTCTACTGCCGTACATATATTCTCCGACAAAATTTGCGAACAAACAAAAAATACAATTCCTTTCATTCGTTCTGAAACGATTTTCATAATTTCACTATCTATCTTTGTATTTTCCAAGTCGCCGAGTTCCCATTCTTTTCCTGATTCAGCTTGTTTTTTAAGCAGTTCGCATGTTTTATAGGCATTCCCAAATACTTCAAGCGTTTTTTGTGCGTGATATGCAATAGGAACTCCTGTGGCATTCATCAGTGCAAAAGGCCCCATTCCTATACTGAATATTTTCATACAAATTTTATCAATTTGAGAAATAGAACAAGTTTTTTCTTCCAATATACGAACCGCTTCATTAAGCCAAGGAACAAAGAACCTATTTACTGCAAAACCAAAAACATCTGCTGTCTTTATCGCATCTTTACCCGAACGTACTGAAAAAAATTGCAATGCCTTATAAACCTCATCTGATGTCTCTTTGCCCGGAATAATTTCAACAAGTCGATTTTTTGCTGCGTGATAAAAATAATGTAATCCAATAAATCTTTCTGGATACGATACAGATTTTGCAAGTTCGCTTACAGAAAAAGAAGACGTATTTGTTGCCAAAATTGTATCTTTACTTACTATTGTATCAAGTTTTTTGAACAGCTCGCTTTTGGCATTAAAATTTTCATAAATAGCCTCCACTATCAAATCGCATTGTTTAAGCTCATTCAAATCTGCTGTTCCTTTAATGTTCGCGATAAAAATATCTATCTGTTCTGGTCTGAACAATCTCCTTGCAGCTCCCTGCTCCAACATCTCTCTTATAGATGCTATTCCTTTGGTTATATATTTCATCTCTCTATCTGCAAGAATTACTTTAAATCCTTGTTGTGCAAATTTTTGTGCTATTGCCGCACCCATAGTTCCTGCTCCTACTACTCCAACTGTTTGAATTTTTTTCATATATATTATTATAATAATATTTTCAATTAGTAATCGTTAAAAAAAACTTTCTGATTTGTTTTTCTGTAAAATACTTATTACTATGTGTGTAAACCAATTCGTAATTCGTAATTTGTAATTTGTAATTCGTAATTTGTAATTCGTAATTTACTTAACTATTTTTCCATTCTGGTTTGCGTCCTTCAAGGAAGGAATTTATACCTTCGTTTGCATCGTTTGTTTCCATTAGTTCGTTGATATAAATTTTCTCTAAATCGGCAAGTTTTTCTTTGATTATTTTGTTCATTACTATTCTGCTTGTTCTAACTGCATATTTTAACGAACTTGCACTTTTGGGAATTATATATTTTTTTATCCATTTATTAATACTTTCGTTCATTTCATTTTTATCTTCGAAATAAGAATTTACGAGACCTATTTTGTATGCTTCTTCTGCTGATATTGATTTACCTGTAATCAATAATTCTTCGGCTCGTGCATTTCCAATTTTTTGTGGTAAAATTATTGATGCTGGCGGTGGGAATACGCCAAGTAAAATTTCTGGTTGTCCGAGTCTTGCTGTTTTATCTGCAAAAATAAAATTGCATATAAGTGCAAGTTCCAGACCTCCTCCAAGACACTGACCTGATATTTTTGCCATTGTAGGAATTGAGAGTTCAATTATTTCGTAAAAAAGCCCATGAAAATTAGACAACATATCAGCTGCATTTTCTTTTGTATGTTCTGGCACTGATGCGCCAAAAGAAAAATGTTTTCCTTCTCCTTCAAAAATAATAAGTTTAATATCCTTGTTATTTTTAAATTCTCCGAAAAGACTGTGTAGGTCTTTCATCATTATTTTATCAAGTATATTTCCTTTTCCGTTGTCTAATATTATATTTGCAACAGAGTTGTTATTTGTATAATTTAATTTAATTTTTGTCATAATTTTTGTCGGATTAAATATTAATATTTTTAGGTTTGTTATTGTCTTCTAATCAAGTTATTTCATAGTTTTTTGCAAAGCTAAGAAAAATAAATCAGAAAAGCTAATTCAATTTAGTATATATTATTTTAATATACTAATTTGCAATAGCAATCTTTGAGCATAGTTTCACTATTTTGTCTTTTTGTATAGCTTGCAATGCAAATTCCGAAATAACTCCTTTTCTAAAAAAAAGACAATACGAAGAACCTCCAAATTGAAAGTAACCTATTTCTTTACCTTTTTTTATTTTTTGTCCTTTTTTAACTGTAATTATGCAGGTTGATACTTCAGCCATACCAATAGGCATAAAACATATTAAACCAATAACAGGGTCATCGCATTTTATAAATATTAATGCTCTTGTTGAAATGTGTGAGATATAAGCTTGCGAAAGATCCAGTGCTGATGGCTCACAACCTACATTTTGTGATTCTGAATAATAAGTTCCTTTCACCATTTCTGTATGAACAATTGTACCTGAAACAGGACTGTGCCAACGATGATAAGATAATACATTTAAGAATGCCTGATAGACTGTTCCACCAACAAAATCGTTAATATATTTACTATTGTTCAACATAAATTCGAGAGAATATTTTTGACCTTTTATCCAAAATTTGTCAAGTCTTTGAACATTTGTACTGATACGAACAGGTTGCGATTCACAGGCACTCACAATTATTTTATTGTTGTCTGGTTCGGCTGTGGGACGCATATTTGGTTTAAACTGTCTTATAAAGAAGTCGTTCCATGATTTAAAACCCCAATTATTTTTACTCTCATCGTGTATAAAGTCATCAATTTTTATAGCTTTTCTTGCTGTTTCAGATTTCCAACCGTTTGGTGTGTCGTTTAATACATAAAGCGAATCTTCACTGTCAAGAAATTTGCACCATTCTTTGAATATCGTTCTAAATGCGTTATTAACTTTATCATTTACAAAAGCAGAAAAACCTGCTGGTGTTCCCATTGCCCAATCAAGAATAGCATTTATAGGAAAACCTACTAAGCAAGTTTTATTATATTCAGGAGCTTTACTAATTACGAGGTTAATTAGTTTTAGCATCATATTATAATCTTTTACTATAGCTTTTGGGGTTTCGTTTTCTTGTTTATATTTTTCTGGTATCTGGTCAAACATTTCAGAGAAATACATATAAACAGTAGGTTCTGATTCTATCAACTCTCTAAAAGCTTTTATTGAATCTTTTTCAGGAATTGTTGTAGATTTTATTAGTTTTTTTTCTGCTTCAAGCTCGCTTACAAGTTTTTGTAACCAATCATTTAAAACTGTTTTTTGATTTTTTTTCATTAGATTATTTTTATATATTTTTCGACTGTCTGTAACGAAAAAGCATTGAAAAACAATAGATTAAGCAGTTTGTGGAGGAAGTTAAAAATGACTATAGTAAACTGTCCAAATCACTGTTTTTCCAATGCGATATTTGCAATAGTAATTTTTTAATTCATTATAATATTTCCTACATAACAATGTTATGTTATAATAAAGATAGTGGTAAACAAGTAATTCTATCTAATTTCGATATTAAATTTTAATATTTAAAAACAGGTATTATCAAGTAAATAGAAGCAAAAAAAAGTTTGGTTTTCAAATAAAATAACCAACACCAACCAAAATAATTGGCAGAATTATTAATAAAAACAAATATTTGTTGTATATTTTGAATTTTATTTCAAGTATTTTAAATATATACAAAAGAACTCCGATGATTGCAATTAGACTTGTTATGCTATATAAAATAACAGTAATCAAAGCATCTTTAAAAAACAAACCACCTATAAACAATGCCGCAACTCTTAATAAAAATAATATAATATTATAAATTAGTGCGTTGTTCTGTCGTTCGAGAATACTAAAAATTGGCGATATAGGAGCATAAATAACAGCAAACATAAGCCATACACTAATATATCTTGCATATTCTCCAGCAATTTTCCATTCAGCACCAAAGACAAAAGCAAAAATATAATCGCCGAAAAGCATAATCAAACTCATGGAAACAATTCCGAGCAGAGCTAATTTCTTAAAAACTTCAATAGTAAGTCGGCTGAGGTCTTTTAAATTGTCTTTATATTTTGATGCCTGTTGAAAATATACCTGTCCAATTGATGCTCCGATAAGCGACATAGGCATACTTAAAATTTTTTGTGTGAACGAAAAATAACCTACAACATTTCGCATAAAAAAATTGGACAACAAAAAAATAGGTGCTTGTCCAGATAATGTATTAATAAAAGCTGCTGGCATTGTAAATTTAGGAAATTTTATATATCTTTTTGATAAATATTTTATTTTTGTAAAACTTATAAGTTTCAATAAATATCTATCTTGCCAAAAAGATATAAATAACAAAACCACTCCTGCAACAACGCCAAATATTGTACTTATAATTAAACCTATGGAATTAAAACCAAATAATCCAAACAATATTCCAGATAAACTTAGAACAAGACTTTGAATAATTCTTGCAAAACTGATTTTTTTGTATTGTTTATTTTTATTTGCCCATAAATTAAGGCTTGTGAAAGAAGCCTGAAAAAAAATAGAAATAGGTAAAAAATATAATACTAATGAAAGATTTTCATCGTTTAAAAGTTCTATAATTTGATTATTAAAAATTAATACAATAATTCCGAATATAAAAACCGTAATAAATATCAGACCAAGAATTAGAGCCATTAAATTTACAGCACTTTTTTCTTTTTTTTCTATCATAACTGCGGTTTCGTAGCGTCCCGTAGCGAGTATTGCAATGGTATTTACTAAGGCAAGATACAAAGCAAGTGTGCCAAAATTTTCTGGCGAATAAAGCCGTGCAAGTATAAGTGAGGATATTGCAGGTATTGCCTGTGCAACAAGCGTTCCTGCTGAGAGCGTTAAAACATTTCTTACAAATTCAGAGTTTTTTATTTTATCAATATTTTCTTTTACTTTTAAGTATATATATTCTTGCATATTTAATATTATGAAAAATCTGTAAAATAAAATATTAATTATTAATTATTCACTTCCAAGAACATATAAACAGGAAAATGGTCGCTGTATCCGTTTTGAAATTTATCAAAACTGAACGTTCTTTTAGGATATCCTTCAAATTTTCCTTTCTTTTGAATAATAAATCTTCTACTAAAAATTTTACATTTTTGCATTTTCAAAGTATTTAGATTTTTTCCAAGCAATGCTGGTGAAACTATCAACTGGTCAAATAAACTCCACGTGTCTCTGTATGCTGTTGTTCCTATTCCTTTTTTGTAACTCTTATAAAATGGATTATAAAAATCGCCTTCTTCAATTTTCTCTATTTTTTCTTTTGCTCTCAGATGCTTAACAATACTTTTATCATTAGGATTATCATTAAAATCTCCCATAATAATTATTTTTGCGTTTTTATTTGTTGCAAATATAGAGTCTGAAATTGAACGACAAAGGTCGGCTGCTGCATTTCTTAATAATCGACTTGCTCGTTCTCCACCTCTTCGTGAAGGCCAATGATTTACTATAAAATGTATTAGTTCTCCATTAATAATTCCAGACACAACAAGCTGGTCACGAGAACGAAATTCATCTTTATAAGGATTTATACTATCAGGAATATTTAATCTTACACTCCTTGTTCTTGTTAATTCAAAAAAATCTTTTCTATACAATAAAGCTACATCAATTCCTCGACGGTCTGGCGAATCGTAATGTACAATAGCATACTTTGAATTTTTTAATTTAGGCATATTTATTAAATCCTCAAGAACAGATTTATTTTCTATTTCGGATACACCTATAATATGTGGCCCTCCATTAATACGTTCATCGCCAATTTGTGAAATAACATCAGACATATTGCTCAACTTCTTTTGATACCTTTCGCCTGTCCATGCTTTTTTGCCTTTCGCTGTAAACTCTGTATCTATAACTCCATCAGTATTAATCGTATCGAATAAATTTTCAAGATTATAAAAAGAAATACAACGTATTATCTTATTTGCTTCCTGAGACTTCAAGGTGTTAATATTTGCCGTTATTACGATTATAAACAACAAATAAAAAAGTGTTTTTATTTTATTTTCTAATAGATTCATACTTTAAATTAGTTTTTATGATTATGAATATTTATTTTTGTAAACTTTAAATTATTAAAAAAAGTCATTAATTAACTCAATTATTTAAAAATTACAAAAGTAATAAAATTTTATAATATGAAACAATTTATACTTGGTATTATTTTTTTTGTATCTGGAATACTTATTCTGAAAGCACAACCAGACACAAATAAATTGAAAAAAGAATCACTAATTTTTGAGTTTGAAGAGGCATTTCTTATCGAAGAACAATTAGATGACGATGGTGAAGGAGGACAATATGTTTCGGGCATATTACACGGTTCAAAAGATGCTTTTATGTCTGTTGCGGCATTTACATTCGGTCAGTTAAGATTTAGAGTAAGAGGATATGATTCAAAATATTCGGATACTTATGTGAACGGAATACATACTAACGACAACGAATCGGGACGAACTACTTGGTTTCTGTGGAGCGGTCTTAACGATGTTACTCGAAACAAATACGTCATGAACGGAATTATGCCAGCAGATTTTGCTATCGGAGGAATAGGTGGACACACAAATATAAATACACGTCCATCGCAACAAAGAGTAGGAACAAAACTTGTATATTCGGCAACAAATAAAAGTTATAAAAATAGAGTAATGATTACTCATTCAACTGGTTTGATGAAAAATAATTGGGCTGTTACTGTCTCTGGTTCAAAACGTTGGGCTGATGAAGGATATGTAGAAGGAACTTTTTATGATGCGTATTCTTGGTTTGCGGCTATCGAAAAAAAAATAAATAACCACAACTTGACCTTTACAGCTTTTGGTGCAAAAAGTAACAGAGGAAGTCAAGGAGCATCAACACAAGAAGTATATAATTTGACAGGAAATAATTATTACAATCCATACTGGGGAGTTCAGGACGGCAAAAAACGAAATTCAAGAACACGAGATTCTCACAAACCTATGTTTATGTTAAACCATGATTGGATAATTAATAAAACAACAAGTCTGACAACAGGAATATCGCATACAAGAGGCAAAAATACAAAAACATCTCTTAATTGGTACGATGCCGTTGACCCGCGCCCCGATTATTACCGCTACCTGCCAAGTTATATGAACGATTCGCTGTCAATAATTACGAGAACAGAAGAATTTCAGAACAAAGAACGACAAATAGATTGGGAATATATGTATAATGTAAACAGAAATATTGCTGATACTGTTGTAAATGCAAATAATTCAGGAAACGTTCTAACTGGATATAAATCAGAATACATAGTTGAAAATCGTCATAATGATGAGATTCAATATTCTTTTAATACAGTGTTAAACAAAGAAATATCTGACAATTATATTTTTATAACTGGTTTATCTTACAGAAATTATAAAGGTTCGCATTATAAAACTGTTAATGATTTGCTTGGTGGAGAGTTTATTGTTGATATTGACAAATATGCAGAAAGAGATTTTCCAGACCCACAAACTGCTCAAAGTGATATTAGATTTCCAAACAGGATTGTAAAAGAAGACGACAAATTTGGATATGATTACGATGCAAATATTCAACATACAAATGCTTGGGTACAAAATAAATTTGATTTTACAAGGTTTAATTTTTACATTACAGCTCAGCTTTCTTATACAAAATTTTGGAGAACAGGTTACATGCAAAATGGCAAATATCCAAATAATTCGCTTGGCGATTCAGAGAAATCAAGTTTTGTAGATTATTCTGTAAAAAGCGGAATTACATACAAAATTAATGGCAGAAATTATCTTACTTTAAATGTAGCAAGACTTACAAAAGCACCAAATTTTAGAAATTCTTTTGTCTCTTCACGTACACGAAATGAAGTTATTGAAAATCCTGAGAGCGAAAAAATTACATCAATCGATGGAGGATATGTTTTGCGTTCACCGAATATAAAATTATCTCTAAATGCTTATTATACTCGTTTTAAAGACCTCGTTTGGGTTAGAAGTTTTTATCATGATGGTTATCGTAATTTTGTAAATTATGCAATGTCTGGAATAGATAAAGTTCACAAAGGAGTTGAGCTTGGCATTGATGCAAAAATTTTAAGTTCTTTATCTTTTATTGCTGCTGGTTCTTTTGGTTATTATCATTGGGATTCGCGTCCTGTTTTTAATGTAACTGTTGATAATAGTTCAGAATCTCTTGCTGAGGACGAAACAGTTTATGCTAAGGGATTTCTTGTGAGCGGGACTCCGCAAACGGCTCTTTCTGCTGGTCTTAATTGGAGAGCGCCAAAACGATTTTGGGTAGGTGTAAATATTAATTATGTTGATGATATTTATTTATCATTCAATCCAACACGACGTACATCGGAGGCTGTTGAATATTTAGAACCAAGCGATGATTTATTTCAAAAAATTGTAAATCAGGAACAATTGCCAAGCGGATACACAGTTGATGCTTCTTTTGGCAAATCTTTTAAAATAAAAGATGATTATTATTTATCAATAAATCTGAATATTAGCAATATACTTAATAACAAAAAAATAATTACAGGTGGATACGAACAACTGCGTTTCGACTTGGATAACCAAAATCCAGATAAATTTGACCCTAAATATTATTATTTATACGGAATTTCTAGCTTTCTAAATATTAGTTTTAGGTTTTAATTTGAAGTTTCTGAAATAATATTAAATAAAGTGCTTTAAAAAAATATATTGACTTTATTGAAGATACCGTTTATATTGTAAACAAAAAAAAATACTAATAATCTATAAATGAAATATTTAACAGAGTATAGAAATCCTGAACTTGCCAGAAAAGTATTGAATGAAATAAAAAATACGGTTACTAAGTCGTGGAAAATAATGGAGGTCTGTGGAGGACAGACACACAGCCTTATAAAAAATGGTATTGTCGATGTTCTACCAAAAGAAATTACAATGCTCCATGGACCTGGTTGTCCTGTTTGTGTAACTCCGTTGCACCTAATTGATAAAGCTATTTTTCTTGCTGAAAAAGAAAATGTTGTTCTTTGTAGTTTTGGTGATATGCTTAGAGTGCCAGGGTCAAGAAAAAGTTTATTAGAAGCAAAAGCTGGTGGCAGCGATATAAGAATTTTATATTCGCCGTTAGAGGCTGTTAATATTGCAAAAAAAAATCCAGATAAAGAAGTTGTATTTTTTGCTGTCGGTTTTGAAACAACAGCTCCATCAAATGCTTTGTCTGTTATTCATGCCCAAAAGCTCGGTTTGACAAATTATTCGATTTTAACATCGCATGTCCTCGTTCCACCCGCAATAACAACACTTATGAACGACCCCGAAAGCAATATTGATGCTTTCCTTGCCGCTGGTCATGTATGTTCTGTTATGGGATATTGGGAATATTTACCTCTGGTTGAGAAATATAAAATTCCAATTGTTGTATCCGGATTTGAACCGTTGGACTTATTACAAGGAATTTTAATGACCGTAAAACAATTAGAAGAAGGACGAGCAGAAGTAGAAAATCAATATGTTCGTATGGTAAAAAAATCTGGAAACACTTCGGCACAAAAAATTATTTCAGATGTTTTTGTCGTAGGAAACCAAACATGGCGAGGAATAGGAATAATAGAAAAAAGCGGTTATAATCTGAAAAAAGAATATTCACAATATGATGCAAATAAAAAATTCTTAATTAAAACAGATAACATAGTTTATGAACCTGATAATTGTATCGCTGGAGATATTATGAAAGGTATAAAAAAGCCTCCTGAATGTTTAAATTTCAGAAAAAAATGCACACCCAAAAATCCTATTGGAGCTCCAATGGTTAGTTCCGAAGGTGCATGTGCGGCGTACTATAATTTTTCTACAATGTTCAAAAAAATATCTATTAAAAAATAACTCATTCAAAATTGATTTTATGAACAAAAATTTATTTAGATTACAGTGTCCTATACCGAAATTTGATTTTGATATTATCACATTGGCACACGGCAGCGGAGGTTTACTTACTGGAGAATTACTTGAATCTGGTGTTTTTAATTTATTAAAAAACGAAAAATTAGATAAACGCCACGATGGTGCTTTTTTAAATATCAACGGTGATATTGCTTTTTCGACTGACAGTTTTGTTATTTCTCCTATATTTTTTCCCGGAGGAGATATCGGTGAACTGTCTGTAAACGGAACTGTAAATGATGTAGCTATGTGCGGTGCCGTCCCGCAATATTTATCTTTAAGTTTGATTTTGGAAGAAGGTTTACCGATAAAAGATTTTTGGGATATTTTGGTATCCATAAAATATGCAGCACAAAAAGCTGGTGTTGAAATTGTTACAGGAGACACAAAAGTCGTTGAAAGAGGAAAAGGAGATAAGATTTTTATAAATACAACTGGAATAGGAAAAATTCATCATAAAGCAAATATTGATATAAAAAATATAAAAAAAGGAGATAAAATTATAGTAAGCAATAATATTGCAACGCATGGAACAGCAATATTATCTGTTAGAGAAGGTCTTGAATTTGAGACAAATATGATAAGCGATACAAGATGTTTAAATCATTTAACTTTAATGTTGTTGGATAAATTCGGACACGACATTCATTTTTTTAGAGACCCAACAAGAAGTGGTATTGCTGGTACTTTGAACGAGATTGCATCAGGAATGAATCTTGGAATTATGCTTAATAATGAAAATATTCCTATTGACTCGCAAGTAAAAGCGGCTTGCGAAATACTTGGTTTAGACCCACTTTACTCTGCTAATGAAGGTATTTTTATGGCTTTCGTTTCAGAGAGTATTGCAAATTATGTAGTTGATTTATTAAAAAAATCAGAAGACGCTAAAAATGCTGCAATAATAGCTGAGGTTGTTGATGACCACCACGGGCAGGTGCTTATTACAAATCCTCTTGGAGGAAGAAGTGTCGTACAAATGCCTGTTGGCGAACAATTACCTAGAATTTGTTAGTATTATTTAATAATTATTATTATTTATGAGTTTTCCATTAATAATAGGTATTACGACTGCCATTGTTCACGTTGTTTCAGGTCCAGACCATTTGGCTGCCGTAGCTCCTCTTGTATTTGAAACAAAAAAGAAACACTGGAAGATTGGATTTTTGTGGGGAATTGGTCATATTTTAGGAATGCTAACTATAGGTGTTCTTTTTTATTTGTTTAAAGATTTTATTCCTATTAATACTGTTTCTTATTACAGCGAACAATTGACTGGAGTTATTTTGATAGGTTTAGGTATATGGATTTTTTATCGAATAAGACACGAAAAATCAAATCATAAACATTTTCATTTACATAACGAAAAAGAAAAAGGAAATTATATCCACACACATAAACACGAACATAAAGAAAAAGAGCATGTTCATAATTATTCAAAACGAGGAATAAAAAAGAATAATTTTACAGCAACTTTTATAGGAATAATACACGGTTTTGCAGGTATCTCTCATTTCTTACTTATGTTGCCCGTTTTGGGATACGAATCAAAAATTGAATCTTTACAATACATAATTGGTTTTGGAGCAGGTACTATTTTCGCAATGATTGTTTTTACTGTAATTACAGGTAGATTACATAAAATTCAATCAGATAAAAACAGCAAATATTTGTTATTAAATTTACGATTTTTGGGAGCTTTGGCAGCAATAACTGTTGGAGTTTTTTGGATAATAAATAGTCTATAAGAAGACATGTTTTGTGAAACTTGACACTGGTTCGGGTTTTATTTTTTTGGTTTTTAAGTTTTAATTTTGATATAAAAATATGAAATTTCAGTAAATTCTAATGACTGTGTCCTGCATGACTGTCTGAAATGTTACTGGTTTGAAGTTAGAAAGAAAATTAAAATGTGCAATAATTTTTGATGTTTTATCTACAAATAGAAATGTACTTTCAAAAAATAGTTCAAGATTTTTACCAAATAAATTTTTGGAAAATACCATTAATTCATCATCAGCATGATGGTGTTCGGATTCATTGTTACACAATATGTTAGTAAATAAAAATGAAATAATTATAATAATTTTTATGATTTTCATAGTATTAAATTATTGAATCATTAGATAAAATATAAACTTAAATATAATATTTGATATTATAAAAAAAACTGTAGAATTTTCATTATATATTATAATATTTATTCTAATTATTAGTTACTTTGCAAAAATATATTATTTTTGTGCAAATTAAAATAAAACACACACAAACAATGAATATAATTATCCTTGCTGCTGGAATGGGAACACGAATGAAAGAAAAGACAGTGAAAATTCCAAAATGTCTTATTGAAGTAAATAATGAAAAAATAATAGACAGACAATTGAAAAATATTAAACAATTAAAACCTAATAATGTAATAATTGTTACTGGTTATCTGTCTGATTTATTAGAAAATTATATTAGTGAAAAGTGGGGAAATATTCTAAATTTGAAATTTATAGAAAGTAAAGAATATAAAACTACCAATAATATTTTTTCTTTATATCTAACAAAAGATTATATGAAAGATGATTTTATGATATTAGAAAGTGATGTATTTTTTGAAAAAAAAATATTTAATAATATTGATTTTAAAAACAAAAATCTATGGTTTACAGATAAATTTACAATAAATTCTGATGGTTGTATGCTAACTTCTGATAAAAACAATAATATAAAAAAAATTGAAATAATTAGGAAAAAATTATCATATTACGGAAACAATATATACAAATCGATAGGTATTTTATTTATTGGAAAACAAAAACAAAAAATTATTGAACTACTTGAATATGAAATTAATTCAGGTAATAAAAATATTTATTTTGATTTATTGTTTAGTAAATATATCAATAATATTAATATTAGTATTCAAAATATTTTTCCAAAAAAATGGTTTGAAATAGATAATCAAAACGATTTGGAAAAAGCTGAACAATTGTTTATTTAATAAGTTCTTAGATTATGAAATATGTTATTATCATACCAGACGGCATGGCTGATTTTCCTATAAAAGAACTCGGTAACAAAACACCAATGCAATATGCTTATATTCCAAATATGAACTATCTTGCAAAAAATGGAATCGTAGGAAAAATGAAAACTGTATTTCCTAAATTACCTGTAGGAAGCATTGTCGCAAATATGGGAATACTTGGCTTCGACCCTTATAAATATTATCCAAACGGAAGAGCTTCTTTCGAAGCACTGGCACAAGGAATATCTATTGGCAAAAAAGATATAGCTTTTAGATGTAATCTTGTATCTATAAATAAAAATAATCAAATTATTGATTTTACGGCTGATAATATAAGCGATGGAAATGCTAAAAGTCTTGTAAGTCATTTTAAAACTGGAAACAAAAATATTGAAATTATTCACGGACAAAGTTATAGAAATATTTTGTTGTTGAGAGATGTAAATTTTAATGCAAAAGAAATAACAACTTTTGAACCACATATGCATATCGGAAGAAAATATAAAACAATATTACCGAAAGGAAAATCAAAAGAATCTGATTTATTTGCAAAAATACTTAGAAATTTAATAATTGACTCCTCAGAACAATTATCAAAACTAAATAAATACTTCAAAACAAAAGGTAATTTATTTTGGCTATGGAGTCCGTCTGATACTTCAAGTTTACCGAATTTTTATGATAAATATAAAAAAAACGGTGCAATAGTGGCTGCGATGGATTTTTTGAAAGGAATTGGCGTTGCAGCAAATATGAACTTCGAAGATATTCCGAACACAAACGGTTATATTGACACAAGCTACGAAAATAAATTAAAATATACTATTAAAGCATTGGAAGACAATGATTTTGTATATGTTCACATAAACGCTCCAGACGAAGAAGGACACAAACGAAATGCAAAAGGAAAAGTTGAAGCAATAGAAAATATTGACCATAAAATAATTGCTCCGTTGATATTGCATTTGAGAAAAAAATACGAAGAAAACTTTCGTATAGCTGTATTGCCAGACCATTATACAGCAGTAAAAGATGGAAAACATTATGATTTTGAAGTACCTTTTTTGATTTACGGAAAAGAAATTAAGCCAGATAATAAAATAGAATTTACTGAAAAAGAAGCAGAAAAAAGCGAGTTAGTAATAAAAAGTGTTAATTTTCTAAAAAAAAAATTATTTAAACATGAATAACGAAATAACAAAATATAATAAACAATTTTGGAACAAAAGAGGAAAAAATAACTCTTTTTTTGTTGCCGGTTCGCCAATGAAAAAAGCAAATCCAGAAAATAAAATTGTTGGTAAATATCGTAATCGCACAGAATATAAACATCTGAAAAATAAAATAAACCTGAACGGAAAAACATTGTTGGATTTAGGATGTGGAACAGGACGACTTACGTTTGTATTTGCAAAAAAATGTAAAAAAGTAGTAGGTGTAGATTTTGCAACAGAAATGATAAAACAGGCAAAATTGTATAAAAATAAAAATGCTGCCGTGAATACAGAGTTTTATGTATCCGAATTACAAAAATATAAGACAGAAGAAAAGTTTGATATTATATATCTCGGTGGCGTTCTGATGTGTATAAACGATACTGATGTTGTCGAAATTTTAAATAATATTAAAAATTATTTAAAACCAAACGGAATTGTAATTAATAGAGATACTGTTTCGTTAACAGACAGGCGTAAACATGCAAAAGAATTTCACGACAGAACTGATTTTACATTCTACAGAACAATAACAGAAGTTAAAGAAATATTTAATCAAAAATATGAAACGTTCTATTATTCAGAAACTTATCCTATTGTTATTGCATTAAATTTGTATAAAAGATTACCAGATAAATTAAGAAGAAACAAAATAATATTATTTTGTTTAAATTTCGGCTTGATTTTACAATCAGCTTTTTTTGATAAATTCCTTTTAAACAATAAAAAATTATACAAAAAAGTATATAATAATTGGGTTAAATCTGATTATCCTTTGCGTCAATTTTATTTTTTTCACAGATTAAAACAATAAAATGTTAAAAAATTACAGTAAAATAAAAGATATTAATAAAAAGTCGAATGCAAACGACCAGTTTTATTCAAAATGGTTTAGTCATCCTTTCTCGATTTTGTTGGTCTCGATTGTCGAGAACACAAAAATAACACCAAATATGCTCACAATTGTTTCATTTTTATTTACAATTGTCGGAACATATACTCTGCTGACAATTGATGGACATAACGGATTGATTATAACATGGTTGGTTCTACATTTTGCATTAATTTTTGATTCCGCCGACGGACAACTCGCAAGATACAAAAAAAAAAGCTCCGCTCTTGGTGCATATCTTGATGTATTTACAGACCATATTTCTTACCGCTTGTTAATTATTTCGCTAACAGTGAGATTATCTTATACAAACGAGAACGCAATGTTGATAGGTTTAATTGTTCTCGCCTTGTTTACATTATCTGGATTTCAGAACATTACTATTCAAAATATTTATCTTAAAAATCAAAAACAAGATACAAAAAAAGAAACAGCCGAAAAATTATTCGGGAAAAGCAAGTTGAAAATTTTTGTTGGAAAACTTCAAAATGGATTAACTTCAGGATATTATTTATATCTTGCAATAACATTTATATTTAATATTCCTATCTATTTTCTATACATTATTGGTGTGATAAGTATAATCTTAATGATTAAAAAATTCGTTGTTTTTTATTTTTCGGTTAAAAATTAGGATAGACGCATCAAAATTAAAAAATTCAAAACAAATATAATTTTATTGTAAACACATGAAAATTTGATAGTCCAAAACAAGTAATGCTATTCAAAAAAACATTACTTGTTTATAACTATGCAAAGATAATTGTTTTTTTTGTTATAATGTTAATTATTAGATATTTATGATATTTTAATTATAATAAATTTAACAAATGAGCTGTCTAATTTTCAAATTTAATTTTTATAAAATATTAAAATTTTTTATTGAATAATTATTGTATAAAAAAAAGTTTATTGTTTTAATAAAAAATTGTAATATTGCAGCCAAAATAGGCATATAAATATTGGCGAGTAATGTATTATTGATTTTTTTGCCAAAATCAAAAAACAGTAACTCGCTGGAAACAATAACAAGATAAATAAAATAATAAAATATAAAAATGGACTTAATTAAAGTAACGGAAAACGCATTTAAAAAAGAAATAGATTTTCCTAAATTTGGCTCCGGCGACACAATTACTGTTAGTTATAGAATTAAAGAAGGTAGCAAAGAACGTACTCAGAACTATCGAGGTGTTGTGATTCAAAGAAAAGGAACAGGAGCAACTGAAACATTTACAGTAAGAAAAATATCAGGTGGCGTAGGTGTTGAAAGAATATTCCCTTTGTATTCTCCAGCTATCGAAGATGTAAAGATAAATAAAAGAGGAAAAGTTAGAAGAGCAAGAATTTATTATTTGAGAGAATTAAGAGGTAAAAAGGCGCGTATTAAAGAAAGAAGATTTTAAATACAAAAAAATATGGACATTACAAAATTGACAAACGAGAACAAAATTTTTATCAGAACGATTTTTAGAGAGATGAGAGCGGGTATTGATAATTTTATGAAAAATAGAGAATTTATTTTATCAAACTCTCAGATATTTACATTTTTATCTTACGTGCCAGCGGCATTAGCAATTGCTGGTGACGGTGTCGTAGATGAAAACGAAATTGCATCATTAGAAAAATTATCAAAAAGTATTGATGTAAAATCTGCTGTAAATATTGATTTAATGGAGATGATGGCTGTCGCTTTTGAACCAGAGAATTGCATAATTAATGAAGAATTTAATATTCGTGCTGGTTCTGAAATATTATATCTCGCTCGTAACTGTAACAAATACGAAGCAGATTTTATCAAAGCGCTGAAAGCAATGCTGACATTTGATTTCAATCCAAAAAAAGAAAACTCTTTAACGGCATCGTTTGGCAAATTCATGGACGCTATGGTTGTAAATAATGCAAGCAAAAATAAAAATGCGGAAATGAAAAAAATAAAAGAAATAAAAATAAATCTTGGTCTCTAATTAGAAGAATAAAAAATTCTAAACAAGCCTGCTGGAGTATATAAACACCAACGGGCTTGTTTTTGTGATTGTAAAATAGGAACACTGATTAACACAGATTAGACCGATTAAGTGATATCAAAAAAATAATTTAAGATTCTTATATAGTTGTTAGTTGTTAGTGGTTAGTTGTTAGTGGTTAGTTGTTAGTTGTTAGTTTGTTAGTGGTTAGTGGTTAGTTGTTAGTGGTTAGTTGTTAGTTGTTAGTTTGTTAGTGGTTAG
>JAOZMB010000003.1:0-32835 GCA_029934515.1 Bacteroidales bacterium | reverse complement strand
TGGCTATTTTTTGTTATCTATTTTTCAAAATAGTAATTCCTTGATTTTCAGCACTTAAATATTTTGATGCGTTGCCCTATTATTAGTAACTTTTGTAAAACTGTAAGAAGCAAAAACTAATTTATACAGAATAATAATTTATTATTTAATGATTACTAACACAGATTTTTTTATTTAAAAAGGTATTCCGAGAATAAATATCTCTGGAATAAATAATTCTTTGTTATTATTTTCTTTAAAAATATATGAAACTCTGCCACCTATTTCCAATGGCAATTTGAGCCTGAATATATGGAACTGTATGTAGGCTTCCATTCCAGCAGATTTATATGTTTTATATTTTCCAGATAGGTTTCTTATTTTTGTGTAATCGCCAAAAAACCCTGCTCGTAATCTTTTAAAATAAATAATAGAACCTATTCCAAAATCAGGATACCAAACAGGAAATAGATAATCAAATTTTAGTTCCCAAAATCTATCCCACGAAATTCTGTCATGACCTCTTGAAAAACTTTGTGGACTTGAAAACAAATAATAATCATTATTGTTATTTGCATCATAATCTTTTTGCACTTCGAAACCACCACTTATTTTAAACGAATTATTTCTGAAAATTCCGGGCAAATATATTGATGCCAAACAGGAAAATTGAGAACCAATTAAATCTTTATTAAAAGGTGTATTTATGTAAGAGAGATAAAAAAACTGTCCAAATTTAGGATTAAGGTCTCTTGAAGCCTGTCGCATAAAGTTATAAAAAAATCCTGAATATTCCAAAGAAGAAAAATCTCCAACTTTTTTTCCTGAAAGAAATCGTCCTTCTCCTTTGTCGTAAGTATGTGTATATCCGTAGTTTACATTAAGATTTACACTTCTATTGTAAATTCCACGAGTTATATTAAAAGGAAATTTTACATTTATGTTTGCTTTTGCTTCATTCCAGCGGTCGTTGTATGTTTCACTATATTTTTGGTATCTTTGTCCGAACGAGCTTGTTATGTCTATAACTGGATATAATTTTGAGAACCTTGCCGTGAGACTGTTTGTTATTGTTTTTTCGGAAATATTGTAGCTCGATTCGGCAATTCCAAAAACTGTATTTAATAGATTTGCAGAGTACAACTGAAATTTTACATTAGATTCAAAATCTGTCACTGGCCCCCAACTATGAATATTTAAACTGTGCCTGAGTTTGGAATATTTTTTTATTTCAAATTTTTTATTCGGTATTAAATCTGGGTTCAACAAATTTTTGTTCTGCTCTTGTTCCAAAAGTGTCTCTGCACGTTTAAATTTATATACATAATCAATATTTGTAATATTTTTCCATTTTTTAGGTTCTAAGGTCATCATCGCAATATCGTATCCCATAACAGTATAATCAATAAAAAGCAATTTATTGTCTTTAACTTTCGGATTGTAAGCACCGTATTTTCTTGATGTAACCTGAAATTTTTCTTTCGTTTTTGTGTTCACTGCATAAATATTGCCTATTCCGTTAAAAGGAGAATTATACAAAACATAATTTTTAAAAAATACTGGTCTTCCGATATTTTCAAAAGAATGAGATATTATTTCATTGGTTTTGCCAGTTTCTACATTTAATATTGTCAGCGCTGCGCCTTTATATTTGCTGTTTGTATAAACGATTTTTTTACCGTCTTGCGACCACGCTGGTGTACGCATAAATTCATTATTTTTGCTCTCGAAATGTTTAATTTCTTTACCTGTTTCGGCATCAATAATTACTAACGAACATTTTAAATTGCTTGTATATTTAATTGTTGCAATTTTTTTTCCATCAGGTGATAGTGTAGGCGAATGGAATTTTCCTTTTTTGGTTAAACGCTTTTCTTTTTTTGTTTTTATATCCATGATAACAATATCCGAATAATTGCGATATCCCCAGCGTGGGTCGTTGTATGTACGCTTCCAGACAACTTTATTTTCGTTTACTGATATCATTCCAGCATCTGTTTTTTTTATTTTTTTTTCTTTCCCGTCTGGCGAAATTATGTAGAAAGCTGTAATTTCTGATAAATCTCCTTTTTTGACAAGAATATTTCCATCAGGTAAATAATGCGCTTCTGTATATTTCGTCCACATTTTTTTTTCTGCTGTATTTATAATTTTAGCATCTGTAAAAGTTCTTTTTTCTGATTCTTTTGTCCACACGGAGTCAAGCGCATACATTGCTTCTTTGTACAATTTTTTTTCATTTTTTCCGATTGTTTTTTTTAATCCAATCGAAAAAGCAAATGGAAAGAATGATATTTTTGAACAGTTATTAAGAGTATTATCCCAAACATCTTTACCATATTTTTCTCTTGCATAAGACGTTAAAAGCCATCCAAGATTATAATGACTTGGATAAAAATCTTTATATGACCTAAACCTTGCTTTGTCGTAATTGATTGTTTTGTTTTCTAAAAGAATTGTTCTAATTGGCATTTCAAATTGAGGTATTCTACCGCGCCCGCTTTTGGAAAAAGATGTTTCAGTAGCAACAGCATCGCCCTCGAAGAACCAAGAAGGTATTGAATATTCGCCCATTAGCAGACCTGTTTGTCCGAAAATAATACTTAAAAATTTTGTAAAATATTTATTACTTTTTGAATACTGAACTACATGTCTAAACTCATGCGTTCCGAGCAACATATACCAATCTGAATTACTTAAATCGGCGGCATATTGCGAAGGAGTCGAGAACCAAACAGACCTGCGAGGACGTAAACCAGCAAAACCACCAGGCAAAGCGGATTGATTAAAAAGTAGTATTGGTAATTTTTTTGGTTCTGTTTTAAGAGTTTTTATTTCGTATTCATACAAATAATCCATCAAATTTGCAACTCGTTGAGCTTCTTTTTCTATTTCCTCAGGAAAAATTATTTGTGTATGTTCGGTCTCGATTTGTTTCCATTTTAATGACGGTGGGTTTTGAAATTGTGAAAATACCGAAAGCCCAATAAAAAGAAGAGCAAATATTAAAATTATTTTTTTCATAAGATTTGTTTATTTGAGGTTTTCTAATAAAATACTGAAAATCAATATATTATACAAATAATTAATTTATAAAAATTTAAAATACTGTCAATTTTGTTTTTGCAGTGAGTTATATTGAATTATCAGTTTTAGAATTTACAGGTTTATAAGGGATTGTAACATAAAATGTTGTACCTTTTCCTTTTTCTGATTTTAGAGTAATTTTTCCACCGAGTAGTTCTGCGTTTTCTTTAGATATTGAAAGTCCTAATCCAAGTCCGCCAGCTTTACGAGACAATCCTTTTTCTTCTTGTGAAAAACGTACAAATATCATTTCTTTGTTTTCTGGTTTTATTCCAATTCCTGTATCTTTAACATATATTTGAAGCAGAGGCAATTCATTCTTTATATTTACGATATTATATCCAAGTTCTATAAATCCTTTATTTGTAAATTTCAGAGCATTTTCTAATAAACTTCCCAAAATTTTCTTTAATTTTATTTCATCTGTAATTATTATACTTTCTTTGTCAGTGCGTCCTTTTTTCAAATATAAAGGTGTTTTGTTTTCTTTTGCTTTTATTTCAAAAATAGCGAACAGTTCTAATAATAAATTGTTTAAGCAAATTTGTTTTTCGATTACTTTTACTTGTCTTGTTCCAAGTTTTGATATCTCCAAGATATCGTCAATTATCCGTATTAATTGTCTTCCGCTACTTTGAATTATATTTATGTATTGTTTTCTTTCTTGATTTGTTAGGTCTGATTTATTAAGAAAATTTGAGAACCCGATTATTCCGTTCATTGGTGTTCGGATTTCATGAGACATATTATTTATAAATTCAGTTTTTAATTTATTACTTTCTTCTGCTTTCTTTTTGGCTTTTATAAGTTCTATATTTTGTAATCGTAATTTTTTTTCTGATTTTTTTCGTTCTGTAATATCAACAGACCTGCCTTGAAATCCAATAAACTCTTTTTTTCTATTTTGTAAAATATTCGCCATAATTTCTACATCTATAACTTCTCCATTTTTTTTTGCCTGTCTTAATTCAGATTTGAGTTGAACAATCTTGCCTTCATTATATTTAGAAAATAACTGTTTAGCGAGATTTTTTAATTTGTTCATTCCTTCTGTGTTAGTAAAAATTGAAGGATGTAATCCTATAAATTCTTCTGGTCTATAACCTAAGAAGTCATAAATTGCATTACTTATATAAGTAATATTAAACTCGAGGTCTGTTGTCCATATTGTATCTAATGTATTTGTTAATAGTATTTTATATTTATCTTCGCTTTCTTCTACTTTTTTTCTTGTAATGATTAGTTTTTCTTCTGATTGTTTTTGTTTTGTAATATCAATAATTATTCCTTCATAATGAGTTATTTCTCTATTTTTATTTCTTCTAATAATAGTAATATCATTTACCCATTTTATTTTTCCTTTTTTGGAAATTATTCTGTATGGTTTATGTTCGAATGAAATTTTATCTGATTTACTATTTTCTATTACTTCTTTTGTTACTCTCTGTAAATCTTCTGGGTGTATTATTTTTCTATAAATAATATCTCCTTTTAAAAAGTCATTTGTTGTGTATCCGAAAATTCTTTTTACATTTTCAGATACATATTCAACAGGCCAATTTTTTTTATTTTTCCATAAAAACCGAATTACTGGACTTTTTTCTATAAGATTATTACTTAGTTTTATTTCTTCTAATTTTTTTTCTAATTCTTTGTATGTTGGTTTCGATTTCATATTATTGTTATTTTGAATTGGTAATTTTGCAAGCGAATATTATTTTTATCCAAATTTCATTATAATTTTATCAGCCAGAACATTTGCTATTTTAATATAAGACTCCTTAGTTGTTCCTGCAATATGAGGTGTTAATATTACATTTTTTGATTTTATAAGATATTTAAATGTTTCCGATTCATTTTTAATAATAATGTTTTCGAAAGATGTTTTTTCATATTCCAAGACATCTAAACAAGCACCTTTTATCTTTCCTATTTTCATATTTTTAACTAAATCAGAAGTACGAACTATCCTTCCTCGTGATGTGTTTATCAAATAGAATTGTTTTTTAAATTTATTAATAAACTCATTATTAATCATATAATCAGTTTCATCTGTTAAAGGTATATGCAAACTCAAAATATCTGCTTCTTGGAATAGTTCATTTATCGAACTTTCTTTAACATAGTCATTTGAATATCCTGTTTTATATTTATCATAAGCTATTATATTAATTCCAAAACAAGAAAGACGTTTAGCATAAGCACTGCCTGTATTTCCGTATCCTATAATTCCTATTGTTTTATTAGAAAGTTCATTGCCTATATTATTTTTCCTGTCCCAGATACCAGATTTTACTTCGTTTGCGGAAACATTTATTTTGCTTAATAAAGCCAACAACATTCCTAAGGCATGTTCGGCAACAGCATCACGGTTTCCTTCTGGTGAATTTATACATAATATATTATTTTTTGAAGCATAATATGTATCAATATTTTCCATTCCAGCTCCAGCACGAGCAACAAATTTAAGATTATTTGCAGAATCTATAAATTTTTTATCTATCTTGAACTTGCTTCTTATTACCAAACCATCATAGTCTTTTATTATTTCAGACATTTTGTTAAAAGATATATCTGGTTTATAATCACAATAAAATCCTCTTGATTGCAATTTTTCAAGTAAATTGTTATGTGTTGGTTCGGCAATTAAAATTTTTAACATAAATATAATATTATTGATTATTATCAAAGATAAACTTATATAATGTGCTTGGGAATATGTGCGGTGAAAACACCGCACAGGCGCATGACAAATAGCAATAAAAACTAAGAACTAACAAATAGAAACTAAAAACTAAAAACTAAAAATTAAGAACTAAAAACTAAGAACTAAAAACTAAAAACTAAGAACTAAAAACTATATTGTTTTTTTTGTTAATTTGTTAATAACAGCAATTATGTATCCCAAAACAATAAATGCGCCTGGTGCAAGCACAAACACCAATGCACCGTCTCCTTTATAAATATTAATATCAAAAATCGAACCGCTACCAAGTATCTCTCTTACAGCTCCGAGCATTGTAAGTGCCATCGTAAAACCAAGTCCCATGCCAGCACCGTCGAGGATAGAATCAATAGTATTATTTTTTGATGCAAATGCTTCGGCGCGCCCAAGTATAAGACAATTTACAACAATAAGAGGTATAAACAATCCTAAAACATCGTACAAATCTGGAACGAAAGCTTGCATTGTTAGTTCCACAACAGTAACAAAAGATGCAATAATAACTATAAAAGCTGGAATCCTTACTTTATCAGGTACTTGTCTTTTTACAATTGAAACAACAATATTAGACATCACAAGAACAAAAGTCGTAGCAACTCCCATTCCGAAACCGTTTATAGCAGATGATGTCGTACCAAGAACTGGACAAAGACCAAGCAACATCACAAAAACAGCATTTTCTTTAAAAAAACCCCTCTTGAAAATTTTTGATTTATTCATGTTATATTTATTATTTTAATAATTAAAAAAAATTAATTTATGATAATGTTTAAGTTTAAGTTATTATTATTTGAATAAAATTATTCAAATAATAATAGTACAAAGTAAAAATGTTTTATATAAAATTCAAAAAAAACATAAAAAATTTGTATAATAAAAATAATTATTTACTTTCGCATTTGCACTCTAATAGTGCGAAAACATGTAAAGAAGAATTAAAATATTTATAAAAAAAATCGAATTTCATTTTTTGCAAATATAAAATATTTTTTTTTATTAAAAGAAGAAAAAACTGTCAAACTACATGTTTTTAATATAAAAAATAATTTAAAAAATAAATAATTGAATATGGAATATGTTTTAATAGTAATATCAGCAATTTTTGTTAATAATGTTGTATTGGCAAAATTTTTGGGAGTATGCCCTTTTTTTGGAGTATCTAAGAAAGTGGAGACAGCAGTTGGGATGACTGGAGCGGTAGTTTTTGTGATGACAATTGCTACAATAGTAACATTTATTTTACAAAAATACGTACTCGATGCTTTTAATATTGGCTACATGCAAACAATTACATTTATTTTGGTAATAGCTTCTCTTGTTCAGTTAGTCGAGATTGTTTTGAAAAAGGTCAGTCCTGCGTTGTATCAAGCTCTTGGAATTTTTCTTCCGCTTATTACAACAAACTGTGCAGTACTTGGTGTTGCAATACTTGCGGTAAAGCCTGTTTATGACTACAACTTATTAGAAGCAACTGTTTATGCAGTAGCGGCTGCAATTGGTTTTGGATTGGCACTTGTCTTGTTCGCTGGTCTTAGAGAACATCTTGATATGCAGGATATCCCAAAAGGAATGAAAGGTGTACCTATCGCTTTTGTTACAGCTGGATTGCTTGCACTTGCTTTTATGGGATTCTCTGGAATTGCTTAAATTTAATAATTATCGTGGCATCTTGCAAATGTGCCACAATAACAGATATATTAAAAGTTCAAAAAAATGGAAATCTATAAATCAAAATATGTATTATTGAGCATCGAAAATTTAGTATATACTATTCTAATAATTTCGTTTACATTAATATTATTAACTGTCATAAAAAAATATTTATTCAAAAAAAGTATTAAAATATTAAACAAAAAAATTGCAGTTCGTCTATTTAAAATAATAAAAATATTGTTCTGGACGAACGCATTTAATATGATTGCTATACTTATTTTAAGAAAAATTACAAGTATAAAACTTTTAGAGACAAAGTTTTTTTTGATAAATATAGAAAACCTTGTATATATTACTTTAATTATTCTAACAACTTTTATATTCGATGTTATAATAAAAAAATATTTCCTCAAAAAAAGTCTAATTTTTTTTAATGAAGAACTTATAAATCAAGTATTTAAAATAATTAATATTATTTTATGGGTTATCAGTTTTAGTATGGTTGCTTTGGTTATTTTACGAAAAGCAACAAAAACAATACTTATTGAAACAAAGTATTTTCTGATAAGTGCTGACAATATAATACTAATTATTCTAATTCCACTATTTTCAATATTAATAATAAGTATAATTGAAATTTTATTGTTTCGTGATAAAAATATAAGTGAAAAAAGTAGAGAGATTAGACGAAAGATAATGGTATTATTGAAATATATTTTTGTAATAATTACAATAAATTATGTTCTGCGAGTAATAATGAAAAATCCAGAACTTATAAATACCTATAATCTTTTTGATATTAATGGTACTCATATTACAATTTACAATATCTTATATATTAGCATAATCATTTCATTAAATGGTCTTTTTATTGTAGGGATAAAAAAATTTTTTAATCTACAAATTACAAATAAAAAATTGGATACTGGGACTGGTTCAGCAATATTTCAGATAACAAAATATTTGTTATGGATTATTGCGGCTGTTGTGGTTCTTCAATCTGCTGGTTTTAATATATCAATAATACTTGCTGGTTCGGCGGCGTTGCTTGTTGGACTTGGAATGGGGATACAAAATGTTTTCTCAGATGTCGCTTCTGGTATTATTCTATTAATAGAAAGACCTCTTAAAGTAAGCGATATTGTTAAGGTGGACGGCATAGTTGGTAAAGTGGAATATATAGGAATAAGAACAACAACAGTAATCACAAGAGATGATATTACAATGCAAATACCAAACTCAAAATTTACTAACGAAAAAATTATTAATTGGAGTAATATAAATAATAAAACAAGATTCAAAATTGAAGTTGGTGTTGCTTATGGTTCTGATGTTGAGCTTGTTATAAAAATTTTAAAAGAATGTGCAATTTTTCATAAAGAAGTTGCCAAAGAGCCTGAGCCTTTTATTAGGTTCTATAATTTTGGCAATTCTTCGCTCGATTTTCAATTGTTTTTCTGGAGCTTAGAAAATCTAAAAATCGAAAATATTCAGAGTGATATAAGAATTGATATAGACAGTAAGTTTAGAGAGAATAATATAACAATACCATTTCCACAAAACGATATTCATATTATTAAAAACTGAATGATTAAATTTGATTATACTAAAGTGAAACTGGTTTTCGGATTATACTTCAGCTACTTCTTTTTGAAGATAGCCTTATGCGTAATACAAAGACAAGCTTCTACAAAATAAGAAAATTTTCTACTAATAGTTTACTGTTTTCAATAATTTTTTCATACTTTTGTCTTTTATAATATCTTTACGATTTTGAATATTTAATATTTATATCTTCTAAATTTTAAATTAAAATGCGATTTTTTTTTTTATTATATCTTGTAACAGCTGTTTTATTTAATGCTGAATCACAGAATTATATCTCTACAAGAGCAATTCTATTCACGGTGCATCCGACAGCAAATGAAAACCTAAAATTACATAAAAATAAAATAGATTCAGAAGGAGTTTCTACTTTTGAACCTGGAATTATATTGTCTTTTGAATCAACTATCTATAAAAAAACATATCTTGGAATTTCAACATCTATTGTAAATGATAGATTCTCTAAAATTTCAACAAGCTCTGAAATATATATAAAATATACATTTTATAAATATTGGAAACATTTTTTTAGAATAGGATTTGGTCCAACTGTATATTATGGCAACAATAGAAGTGAATTAAACGATTATAATAACGAAGAAGATTTTAAAATCAAGGACAATTTTCAATATAAAATTTCATGGTTAAGTGGATTTCTTGAATATAATTATTATTTATCAAAAAAAACACAGATAAGTTTAGCTATAAATAATATTCACCCATATTCAATTGGTTTTACGGCTGGTATAAGATTCGAACTCACAGCTGGTAACGGGAAAGGATGCGATTGTCCAAGTTACAAATAGTTTGTATATTATTATATATTTTGTCAATTTTTGTTTTTTATAAATTTTGATAAAATATTTATTATCAGGTGTAAACCAATTCGTAATTTATAATTCGTAATTTACTAAATATCATATTTCAAATAAAAATGTTTGAAAAATTAACAAAAATAACAGACAAAACAGCTTTCAATTTTTTTTTGAAACAAGCAGATAAATTTACAACTTTTGATAATTTATCAATAAAAGAAAAAATTGCAAAAGTTAAAATAATAAAATATAAAACATTGTTATTATCAGCTGTTTATGGTATTCTCGGCGTAATTTTATTATATATTCCTCAATATTATTTTCCAGAATTATTCAGTCAAAAAAAAATTCATATTCCATTTACAAATATTTTCGTTAATCTGTCAATATTAGAACTTTTTTACGGTTTTTTCCTTGTCGTAATAGAAATATGGTTGTTAATGCGAAACGATATTCGAGCTGTCTGCAAAGTGGCTGCCGTTTATGGATATTTTACAAGAAAAAAAAATGATGTTGTCATCGATGAAATAACAGAACTAATTTATATAGGAATGGGAAAAGACGAAAAAAAAGTACCCGAAGTTGGTATTAATCCCTTCCAAAATGTTTCAAGAGTCGGAGTTGCACTTATTCGACTTTTTTTTATGTTAAAAGCAATGCTAACAAATTTTTTGTTCAAAATTATTGTAAAACGATTGCTAGGACGACTTGCTGTACGTACAGTTGTCGATTTAGCTGGAATACCAATTTATGCTTTTTGGAACGCTTATGCTTCGTCTGTTGTAATAAGAAAAATTAATATGAGAATGCTAGCACACAATGAAATGTTAAATATAGGAAACCAATTCCATAGTAAATTTGCAAATAATAAAGAATTTATAGAACTTATATATGATACATTCGGATATATTGCAATTACAAAGAAAAAATTCTACCCAGCAGATTTTGTATTTTCAAAATATTTTCTGTCTATTTTTAATATTAAAATTAAAAAAGAACATTTTATTTCTGAAAATTATCTCGAAAAATTAGAAAATAGTAATAATGATGTAAAACTTGCAATCGGACAATTACTAATAATAGGATTTTTAATCGACGGAAAATTAGGAAGATTAGAAATAACTGTTATAAAAAAATTACAACAAAAAAATATAATAAATTATAAAATAGAAGAAATAAAAAAATGGACAAAACAATACCAACAAGGAGAAAGTTTTGATATTATGTTTGAATCATAAAAAACAATATTTATATCTTTGCAACAAAATCCGTGAAATATCCGTATAATCAGCGTTCCTATTTATCGTAGTAATAGGAGAATACACAAATATTTATTGGAGTAATAGGAACACAGATAAACACTGATTATACGGATTAAACACTGATTTTTTAGAGCAAACACATCAAATGAAAATCAAGTATGATTAATTTCTTAATAAAAAACCTAAAATGTAAATTTATATTTTCTTTGATTTATCTTATTTATGTACAAATTGCTTTTTCGCAATCGCCATCAATGCCAGAAATTTCTTTTGTTACAATAGACAATGAAACTCAAAAACCTTTAATATCATGGATAAGTCCAGAAAATATTTCAACAATTGACGGATATATTATAAAACGATTGATATACAGCTATCCCGGAGTTGTAAACAATACTTTTAATACTATTGCAACTATATATAATCCTGAACAAACAAATTTTATTGATAATACCACAGTTTACGGCGAAGCAATTCCAGCAGAACGACAAGAAGTTTACAGGATTGTTGCTTTTAAATACAACGGAAATGATATATTTATGAGCTTGATGAGCGAGCCACACAGTACAATGTTGTTACAAACTGAGCATAATAGATGTTTGTTAAATAATAAATTGAGATGGAATAGATATGCAGCATGGGATAATAATATAGCAAAATATAAAATTTATAATAAAAATGCAGATGAATCGTTTGTTCATATAGGAAATACTTCACCGCCAGACACAGTATTTGTACATTCAAATATAATAAATGGTAACTACTATTATTTTGTAACAGCTGTTTGTAATAATCAAATAGAATCAAATACAAATATTGCTGAACAATTTGTTGATGATATTCAGATTCCACAATATTTAAAAGTAGATTCTGTTATTGTTAATAAAAATAATCTGCTGGAGATTACTTTTGATATTGATGAAAACTATGAAATAGAAAAATACCAATTATTTAAATCAAACGAAAGATATAAAAATTTTGTATTGAAAGATGAGTTTTTAGCTCCTCATAATGAAAATATAAAATATTCAGAATCGGAATTTAATAGTAATAAATTAAATTATTACTATATGACAGGAATAGACAGTTGCGGTGATATTGTAATAACTTCCGATACGATTAATAATATTGTATTGAATACAAACCAGACAGAAACAAAAAAATATTACAACGAACTAAATTGGACAAATCAGGAAAATATTAATGAATATGAAATATTTCGGTCTTTTAATTCAGGCAATTATGAAAATATAAATATAACAAATGATTATTTTTTTGAAGACAACGTTTTTGAATTTTATGAAAATCAATTTATTGATAAAATAACATCAGGAAAATTTTGTTATTTTATAACAACAAAAAATGCAGAAAAAAATAGAACATACAAATCAAACGAAAAATGTTTAAATCAAATATCAAATGTTTATATTGCAAATGCTTTTAGTCCTAACAGCAGTATCGAAGAAAATAGAATTTTTAGACCAAAAATAGCTTTTGTTACAGAATATTCATTAATAATTTATAATAGACTTGGAGTTAAAGTTTTTGAGACAAATAATCCTAACCAAGGCTGGAACGGACAACTTTCAAATGGAGAAGTAATGTTTCGCGAAACATATTTTTACTATCTTAAATATAATAACTCACAAAATAAAACAATAACAAAAAGTGGTTGGATAAGTATATTATGAAAATTGATAATAAAATAAATTAAAAATAATAAATTTATGATTGAAAATATAAAAAAAACGGCAGAGTTTTTAAAGAAAAAGATTACGGCAATACCTGAGACGGGTATTATACTCGGTAGCGGACTCGGTGGTTTTGTAAATGTAATAGAAAATAAAATAGAGATTCCTTATTCTGAGATTCCTAATTTTCCTATTTCAACTGTTGCAGGACACTCTGGAATGTTGATTTTTGGACAGATATCTGGAAAAAATGTTGTAGCTATGCAAGGTAGATTTCATTATTATGAGGGTTATGATATGAAAGATGTTACGTTTCCTGTTCGAGTAATGAAATTTCTTGGTGTTAAAAATTTGATAGTTTCAAATGCTGCTGGTGGTTTGAATCCAGAATATAAAGCTGGTGATTTGATGATAATTAATGACCATATAAATTTTTTTCCTGAAAATCCATTAAGAGGAAAGAATTTTGATGAACTCGGAACACGATTCCCAGATATGAGCAAAGTTTATGACGAAAAATTTATTTCTCTTGCTGAAGAGGTTTCAAAAGAAATAGGTGTTAAATTACAAAAAGGTATTTATGTTGGTAGCACTGGACCTACGCTTGAGACACCTGCCGAGTATCGTATGTTTCGTTTGCTCGGCGGTGATGCAACAGGAATGTCAACTGTTCCAGAAGTGATTGTTGCTCATCATCAGGGCATGAGATGTTTTGGTTTATCGGTAATTACAAACGAAAGCGAACCAGAAGACAAGAACAAAATTACAACACACGAGGAGGTACAAAAAATTGCAGGTGAAGCCGAACAAATAATGTCAAAAATAGTAGAAGGTATTTTAAGAAAAATATAAAAAAAGATTTTGATATTAATTTTCAAATACTTAAATTGTAATTGTATCGTACAATACGAACCACAATATTACACACTCAAATTAATAATTTTTTAAATTTAATGATTATGATAACAAAACGTTTTTTTACAATTTTTATTTTTATTTTGCTTTTTTTATCTGTAATTAAGTATTCCAATGCTCAGAAAGTTTTTTCTGTTAATTATAAAGGCGATGCAGATATTAAGGTTTATGTAGTTGATTACAAAGGCGATGCAGATTTGGTAGTTTACAAATGTAAGTACAAAGGCGATGCTTCTGGCAACAAAGGTTTATGGCATTTTGTTGATTACAAAGGCGATGCTGACAAGAAGATTTATTTCGTTGATTACAAAGGCGATGCAGATTTGAAGATTTATTTTGCTGATTATAAGGGCGATGCTGGCTGGCGTAATGATTCTAAAAAACATCTGATTTATTAAGTTCAATAAATTTTTCAAAATTAATATATTTATAAAATCAGTGTATTTTATAAATATATTAATTCATGAAATTTTAATTTGTAAGAGTTCTTATTTCTTAATTACATCAAATATTTGTTGAAGTATTTCTGTTTTATCAACAAGCAGATTAAAATATTTATACCTGTTTATAGCTAAGACAGTTGTTTTTTTCACAGCCGTAAGGTATTCCGCATTTTGCTCTATGTTCATACCCGGAGTAACTATTATTTTTTTCTTAAATATATGCTCATCGCTCAGACCTTTTTTGTATATCAAAATACCTCTTATCAAAATTAATATATTTTCACTACCATTTTCTGAGAAGTAAATTTTTTTGCCTCGCTCTAATATATTTGGTTTTACAAGCTCTGCAATTCTAATAAGAAGGTAATCAGGAAGAGTAAAAAATAATTGATATCTTCGTAATAATCTTATTTTATCCTGCAAAAGAAACCCTCCTTCTGTAAATATTTTTATAAGATTTTTCTTTTCTTCCGACATTTTTTCAAGATAATTTATACACTTGTCTGGATTTTCATCATAAATTATTTTTGCCGCAGTTGAATATACAAGTTCGTTTTTATGAAATAATGCCAAAAATACTTCATCTGGTAATTCACTTCTTTTTATTTGATTAAGAACAAGATTTGTATTTTCTTTTTTCCAGATTGTTATGTCATCATAACTTATATGTTTTCTGATTAATTTATTTGCTATATTTCTTTTTCTCTGCACTTTACCCATCATTTCCAGTGCTTTTGCAATTGTCCATTTATCAAGTTTGTCAAAATCTCTCAAAACAATAGCTCGTAATCTTTGCATAAATTTCATTTTTTCTTGTGGGAAGAACTTAGCTAATTTTTTTATTCGCTGAGCAACAGAGATATCTTCAAAAATTGGAATTATATAAGGTTTTAAATCAGGAATAATAAAATTATCAATTAGTTCAAGAGCATATATCGTATTTTTTCCTATAATATTTTTTTTAATCAAATTAACAACTCTTGGGTCGTGAAGAAAGCTAAGTAAATTAAATAAAAGTTCGTGGTTATTTACTTTTTCTTGGTCTAAGGCAAGAAAAAGTTTTAATGTATTTTTTTCTTCTTCTATATCTTTTATAGTAGCCAAAATCCATAATAAGTTTTCTGTTACATCAAGGATTTTTTTCTTTATAATATCATGCTCCGACTCAACAGCCTGATATTTACAATAGTACAATGCCCATATAGCTGATAATTGAACTTTACGGTCTGGATAATTAATTGCACTTGCAAGCAATGATTTGGCTGGAGTAGAACCCATTTTTGCATATATTTCTATTATTTTAAGAATAATATCATTTTCTTTTGTGCTTTCAAATAACTCTTCGAGGTAAGGCAAAGTGCGTTCACCAATATCCAAAATTGCAGCAGTACTTGTGTGATAAAACTCTGGCGAGCAGAGAAGGAATATTAGTTTCTTTATTATTTTGTCTGTTTTGATATTTACAGATAATCTAATTGCTGCATTTTTTATTATTTTATCTTTTTGTTTTAACAAATGTAATAAAATAATTTCATCATTTACATCTGTTTTTTTCTTTATTAAATATTTAATAAGTTTTACTTTATCATCTATATCATTCGAGTTCATCAAGACTTCAATAATATCTTTTGTTATATTTTTTGTTTCCGAAAAATCAAGCAAATAATTGACTTTTTCAGCAATTTTTTTTATTTCTAATGAATTTGTTTCCTTGTATATTTTTTTTGTATATCTTGTTATTCTTTCTCTCCATGTTGGGTCGATATTTCTCAAAACTGCTTTTTTTATAAGAGGGTCATTTTTTCTTAGTAGTGAAGCAACATGAGGTTCGAAAATTCTGGGGTTTGTTTCTGAGAGAATAACAACACTCAGATTTACAATATTTTCGTTTACATCTTTGAATTTTTTTGACAATACTTCTGTTCCATAATGATATTTTGAAGTATCTCTTTGTCGTTTTTTGCTTAATTCTTTTAACATATCACGCAATTTAACTTTATATGCCAAATAAAGTTTCCAAGCAAAATAAACCCATACCAAAAGTATTGGAATAAAAAAAAGCGTAAAGAACTCTAACTTAAAACCATCTTTACTGTTTAAAATTATATTAATAAGAAAAAGAATTATTCCAGCAATTCCGATAGAAAATTGCATAACAACACCTACTTTTGACTGCACAACAAGCTGCATATTTTCGGGTAAAGGTTGATACAAAATATTTGATGCAGGGTCGTCTAATCCTCTTCTTAATATTCTTTCTGCCGCCTTGTTTAATGTCATTAAAATCAAAAATATAACACTTACAGCGCCAATAGTAAAACCAGTTATTGTCGAAATTATTACAATTAAAGTAATTGATAAAGGAAGGATTGTTAGTCCAAGTTTCACGCCGTATTTACTAAGAATTCGGCTTGAAAAATAAGACATAATAAGTTCTCCAACTTTCATTCCAGCAAATACCAATGCCAAAAAATGTGCAACAGAATCGGAATCTGCAAATAGTTCTTTTTGAATTTTTATACTCGACAGAAAGCCAAAATCTGCAATGTAAATAACTGTCATTGACAGAGTTGCCGAAATAAATATCAATCTAAAATATTTGTCTTTCAACAGATATTTAAAATTCGTTTTAGCTTTATCTTTCGATTGTTTTATTGTAATTTCTTTTTCAGGGAAATTTTTGTAAATAAAATAAAGCAACAACATTGCAGCAAGAAGACTTGTCGCAGCTATAATAAATAAATTGTAAGAAGTGCCTATAATTTTTGTCAGTACAGGAATAATTAAATATCCTATTATAGAAGCAGTAACACCGCCCATATTTATTAATCCAAAGAGACGTTTTATCTGAGTCAGGTTAAGTAATTTTATTGCAAGTCCGCCAGACTCAATACCAACAATTGAAATAAATGGCCAAGCCCATATAAAAACAAAAAAACTTAAATATTTTTCTTCTATATAACCTAATGCAAAACGACCTATTATTGTAATCATAAACATAAAAAGCAAAGCACCTCCAAATAAATGTTTACTATGTATTCTTTTTTGTAGCGAAGAATAAATTGACGAGCTAAGCCATCCGACAACACCAGCAAGCATGTAAGCAATAGGCAACTGCTCGCTGCCGTAGTTATTTATGAAAACAGTATTTGCTTGAACAAAATATAAGGCAATAAATAGACCCGTGAAAAAAGAATGAAAAAATAAAAGAGTAAACTTTTTAGTTTCCTCTTGTTTAATATTTAATGAATTTATTAATATATTATTTATACTTTTCATTTTTATTTTTTTAGATTTTATAAGGTTTGAGTTCAGAAATATTAGTTTAAGATATTAATATATCATATTTTTCCAATTAAAATCTTTTTTTTTATGTTTTTAAATTTCAAATATTGATTTTTTAGAATTTTCAATTCTCAACTGTCTTTTTAATTTTTTTATTTGTTTTTCTTTATCTTTAATATTTGCTATTAATTTATTTTTTTCATCATCAAATATTTTCACTCCTTCCAGTAGTCCCGATGTTCTTACATTAATTTTTGCAGAATAAACAGCTGCCGCTATACTTTCGGATACTTTTTCAACAAATTGTATTTCAAATTCTTTAAATTTTTTAAAAGCTGCAAGTTCGATAATTCCTATAACATTACTTTCTATCATCAGCGGAACTATTAATATAGAGTTTGGATTTGCTGTTCCAAGTCCTGAACGTATTTCAACATAATCGTTTGGAACGTTTGTTAGATAAATTTTTTGTTTTTCAAGTGCACAAGCTCCTATTAGACCTTCTCCTCTTCTAACTATTTTCTGTTTAAATTTTCGTCTATTATATGCTGTAGATGCTATTAGTTCGAAATGAGGATTTTTTTTGTCATCGTCATTTTCAATAAACAAACCACCAATTATAGCATTTAAATAATTTACCAGATTATTTATTATCTCAAAAGACATTAACACTGGGTCGTCGCTGCTTTTTCTCATCAGGTCACTAAACATTGTATATCCTTCATTTGCCCAGTTCCTGCGTTCTGTTTCGATTCTTCTATTTTCTTCTTCTTTTTTAGCAGTTTTTAGGCTTTGTCTCATTTTTAATAAAGAGACTCCAAGATTATCATTTTCGCTAAGTGGTTTAAAATCAGCATCAAGGTTTCCACTTTCTATATTTAAAGCAAACTCTGAGTAAGAATTCACTCCGCCTATTAGGTCGTTTAGCGAGTTTGTCATTTCGCCTAATTCATCTTTCCTCATCTTAGGACTTTTTTTTATAATATGACCTTTTGACATTTGAAAAAGTTGCTCTTTTACAAAATATATAGAATCTGTAATAACTTTTCCTATAAAATATAAAGCAATTGTAGAAAGAGCTATAAGAACAACACCAAAAACAATTATGTATTTAATCATTTTGTTGGTCTGTTCGTAAAGCTGTTCTGTCTTAAGACTAACCATTTTATCTATGTAATCAATATAAACTCCTGTTCCAAGTATCCAGCCAAAAGGTTCATATAATCTGATATAACTTAATTTAGGTATTTTTTCGTTTGTTCCTGGTTTGTAGAAATCATATCTAAGAAATCCAGCACCATTTTCATCATAAATTACCTCTGCAAATGCTTCATATACATTCTGTTGTGTATCTTTTATATAAAAAACCTGTGCTGTACTTTCTATTTCTGGTCGGATAGGATGCAAAATTACAGTATAAGGCGGTTCAATCTCATTTATCCAAATATAACCAGCTTCACGGTAACGCATTATTCTTATATTTTCCAGAGTAAGACGTAGAAAATTAGAAATTGTAACTTTATTTTCAACATAACCGGTATCTGTTTTTTGTTTAAAATCGCCAACAGAAATAGCCATTTCATGTGCCATCTCAATTATTTTATAGGCATTGTTTACATTGTCTTTTAGTTGGTTTTTTATTATATTTGTCTGTTCAACTCTGTATAATTCAATACTTTCAAGCGTCTTCATACGGAAATCATAGATAGCATATATCGTGATGGAAACTATTGATATTAAAACAATTATACTTGTAAATAGCGGTAATTTTGTTCTTATTTTCATAAAAAAATACTATAATTTGAAACCCGAAATATATAATTTTTTATTTAAATTTAAATATTTTATTTTACTTTTTAATAAAAAAAAAATAAAACACAAGTATTAAGCCGTTTTTTACAAAAAAGTTTTACATTTGCACTTTAAATGGATTTTAATTATTTGTTCTAATATTAAAATAAGAGGGAATGTCGTGAAAATCGACAACAGTACCAGCTGCTGTAAACTTCCAAAATTTTCAAAGAAACCTCCTTTTTGCCACTGTAAGTGTTTATGTATTAAACAATAACTTATGGGAAGGCTTTTTGAAAATATGAAGTAAGTCAGAAGACCTGCCGTTTATTCTATATAAAAAATAAGAACTTTCTGGATATGAAGTATTTTTTTTATTTTTAAATATATTTTTATGAAAAATTTATTATTAACTGCAATAATTATTATTGTATTTTCACATTTTTGCGCTATTTCGCAGAACGTTGTTATCACTGATTTTGAAGATTTAATAGTGCCAGAAGAAGGATATTTTAACGGCTCAACACAGCACAGTGGAACGATAGGAGTTACAGAGAAATTTGTATTTCAGAGCATCAATGGAACTTTTCGTGTATTTTATACACCTGAGAATGGTTATGATTACTGGTCGGGGACAGCATACTCAAACCAAACTGATTTGAACACTGCCGATTGGACTAATTTTAGTTCATACTCAAACTACCCAAATGGAGGCGGTTGCGAGAACACAGAAAATTATGCTATTGGATACATGTTCGATAAAGACACAATCCAGTTTGATGTATCTTATTGTTGTGGCATTCAAATTGCGAATGGAGCATATTTTACAAACTCAACATGGGCATATCATTACATGAACGGAACAGACGGAACAGGTAACGGTATTTATGAAACAGGTGATTATTACAAACTAATATTCAAAAGTATGGTTAATAATCAGTACACTGGTAATTTTGTTGAATTTTATCTTGCCGATTTTACAAACGGGAACTCATATATTATTGACAACTGGACTTGGGTAGATTTATCTGCACTTGGTGAGACTCACGGTATTGAAATTTCTTATCAAACAAGTGATGATTTTACGCCAGCATATTATTGTGTTGATAATTTGACTCTTGATTATGTTGCCAATACAGAAAACTTAAACAATAAATATTTTAATATATATCCAAATCCTTTTTCCGATTTTATTAAAATTGAAAATATTGAGGAAGCTAATATTTCACTTAGTGATATTACTGGAAAGGTTATTTTGGAAAAAAAGAACTGCTCTGGCAACATAGAATTACAGCTTAGTAATCTGAAATCTGGATTATATTTTATTAATATAAAAACAAAAACAAGAACTTACACACACAAAATAATCAAATAATATTCATCAATAAAGTCAAAGCTTGGGTTTATTTGTAACATATAAATTAAATATCCAAGCTACGACTTATTTTTCTATAATTTCAAACTTTATTTACGATTTATAAATCGTAGAATTTTTCAAAAGTTGTTCTAAATAGTGGAAAGTCATCTTGTATTTGTCCGCAGTCAAGGCAATATGAGAAGCTAAAAATATCTCCTGTTCCAATTGCCATGTCTCCCGGAAATATTCTGTGCATCTCCTGTCCTTTTAACTCAAACCGAGTTGCATCATTACATTTTCTTTTTTTTTTTTCATTATAAATGAAATTTAAATAATTTTGCAAAAATATAAAATTTTACAGCGTGAAAGTTTTAGAGTGCTTGAAAATCATAGAGTTTGGGTTTGGAATGTTGGAGACACTTTTGACAATGATAAATTAACCTGATATAAAAAAGTATTTGTTTAATACTGTCTGTGTGATTTGAAACAATGCCGACAGTAAACATAAAAAAAATAAATTTGATATTTTAAAATGAAATATAAAATAATTATTCTTCTATTAATAGTTAGCACAGGCTTTACAAATGCACAAAGTTCGATAGAATGGAACGGATACGCACAGATTAGAGCATCAAGTAATTTTGATGATAATCATGGTTTCGCTTTACGAAGATTGAAAGCTTGGTCAAAATCGACTCCAGACTTCTCAAAAAAATGGTCTTATAAAATTCAAACAATAATAACAAGTTTCCAACAACAAAAATTCTTTCTGCAAGACGTAAAAATTGGATATAAAGCAGGTCTGTTCAAATTTGATATCGGACAGTTCAAACCAGCATACAGTTTGCAAATGTTTCAAGTTGATTATAAAATAACAACAATTGAAAGGACAAAACCAATTAACAGATTGTATGTTAACGGCTCACTTGATATGAGAGATATAGGAATGCAGATAAAATTTCAGACAAAAAATAAACTTTTGGAAACTTATGCTGGATTGTTTAACGGATACGGAATAAAAGAATATAGGTTTGAGAATAATGGCTACCTTGCAACGCATAAAACATCTTTGAATTTCGAACCAAACAATAAAAGTGAAATAAAAATTGGATATTCTATTGCGCTCAGAAAAGCAGAAAATTTAAAAATAAAAAAACTTATTCCAGATACAACAATATTAAATGGTAATGATTTTAGATATAATTTTTTTGTTTTATTTAAAAATAAATTTATTGAATTCCAAGCAGAATATTTAAACGCAAATATAAACGAACAATCTGCAAACGGATACTATTTACTGACAACATTTAATTTCAAGAAAAATCAAATAATTATTTCTTACGAAAATTACACTGATATAATAGACGAAACAAATGATAAACCATATTATAGATTAGGATATAATTACCTGATAAACAAGCATAAACTTAAAATTATGTTTGATAATTATTTCCAAGTTATAGATAATAATATTAAAAATTACACAGCATCGCTTCAATTACAAATATTCTTTTAAAATATGGACGAGAGTATATAAGTAATCATTAAAAAATAACTTATGATTTGTTCTTTTGTAAAATATTTATTATCAGTTGTAAACCAATTCGTAATTCATAATTTATAATTCGTAATTTACTAAGACAAGTATTTTTTTGACATTGTGGAAAATATGATTGACTTTATAAAAAAACAAAATATTACAAAACCTTTTTTTAACAATTCCTAAATCATTTGACAAAAATTTTTCCGCATCAACTTTCAACTTTTGCCTAACAAACAGATTTTTAATAGAATGAATTAATAAATATAATAAAAAAAAGTGCATATATTTTACGCAACAGATATTATTTCAAAAAAATACACTTTGTCGGAAAATGAATCGCGACATTGTTTGCGCGTATTGCGATTAAAAATCGGAGATGAAATTAATCTTATCGATGGAAAAGGAAATTTTTATCATGCAAAAATAATATTTACAAATAAGAAACGATGCACAGTTGCATTGATATCGAAAATAAGTAATTACAAAAAACGTGATTTTAAATTACATATTGCAATTGCGCCTCCTAAAAGTATAAATAGATTTGAATTTTTTTTAGAAAAAACAACCGAAATTGGTATAGAAGAAATTACTCCGCTTCTATGTCGTTATTCAGAAAGAAAAATAATAAAACCAGAACGATTAAATAAAATTTTATTGTCGGCTGTAAAACAATCGGATAAAGCATATTTACCAAAATTGAATGTTCTAACTGATATTAAAAAAATTTTGAACATTAATTTTCCAGGTAAAAAAATTATTGCGCATTGTTACAATACACCAAAAAAGAAAATAAAAGATATATACAATAAAGGAGAGAATGTTTTAATTTTGATAGGTCCAGAAGGCGATTTTTCGGAAAAAGAGGTTATGATTGCTGAGCGGAATGGTTTTATATCTGTAAATCTTTCAAACTCACGACTGAGAACAGAAACAGCAGCAATCACGGCAACAGTAATTATAGATTTTTTGAATCAATAATTTTTTAGAGAATCAATAATTTTTTTATACGCTTGCGAAATAATTTTAAATTTTTTTTCCGCTTTTTTAACTGCTCCTTCTCCAAAAATTGTATGTTTATCAGGGTGATATTTTTGGGCAAGTACTCGGTATGCCTTTTTTACTTCTTTAATATTTGAATTTACGGAAATATCAAGAGTACGATATGCTTCGTTCAATTTGTAATTAGGATTTCTATTTTGAAAAAAATCTTTTCTATTATTTGTTTTATCTTTTTGATATACATAATTTTCTTTTATTCTATCGAATAAATTTTGATTGATTTTTAGTTCTTTGCAAATTTCTTTTAGAAAATATAGCTCTTTTTTTGTAATAGGTTTATTAACAGATGCAACTTCGAACAAAAAAAACAAAATTTTAAGACGGTATTTATGTGGGATTTTTACCGTATTTTTAGTGTTTTTTATTTTTACCGTATTATTAATATAATAAATAATTTTCTTTTTTGAAATATTTGCAGTATATTCATCATAATTTTTTAGATAATATTTATAAATATAATCTAATTCTTTTTGATAATCAGTATTCCTATACAATAAAAATTTAGCCCCAAAAATAATTAATTTCGATTTTAAAACATTGTTAATATGACTGTTAGAGTCTTTCTCTACGGAAGAAGAAGAATCAATTATTTTTATTGTTAAAAAAATTAGTATAATAACTGTGAGGATAATCTGCAAAGTAGGTACTGCAATGGATATATAAAGAAATGAAATTATAATCATAGAATTACAAAATAAAAAGAGGACGGATATCTCCGCCCTCAAAACAACTAACCTAAAACTTACTATGAAAAAAAACATTTTAGTAAAAAAATCACTAAACGTGCCACAAATATATAACTATTTTTTTAAATACAAAAAAATACAATTTTTTTTGTGAATATTCAAATCATTTTTTTTGATATTTTAACATAATATTTTTCACTTTCGCATGTTTTTCCTGTGTTCCTTTGCTGTGGTCAAGCACCCAGCCAGAAATACTTTGTAATTTTTTTTCAGGTAAACTTGTAATCGACACCTTATAATTGTTGTATTTGTTGTCTTTCACAATAGTTCCATTTGTATTAATTTCTTTCGTGCCGTCTTTGTAATTTGCAATTATTGTCATTCTCTGACCTACGGATTTATCATCGCTGAACATTTTTATATCGGCACTTAATGTATAAGTTCCATGTTTTGTTAATTTTATTTTAAAAGAAATAGCCTTTGTCTTACCATCTTCTGGCAAATTCCATTCAGTTTTCTTTCGCCAAAGATTACCTGTTTTGAGTTTTTCTTCATTAACATATTTTTTATTTATTTTTTTTATTTCATCTTCCATTTTTGAAATACTGTCGATAACAGACTTATATATAATTTTATAATCTTCGGAATGCAAGGTATAATAATTAACCGTTTTTTCAAAATGACCTCGCGAAACATTATGTTTTTTTAAAACAAAATTATAAGGTGTTATAGTGTCTCTTTTTCTGTTAAACTTACTCTGAAGATTCTCTGCTTGTAAAATACCATCGGCAAGATGCATGTCAATTAAAATATTTTTAAATTTTTTAGTTTCAATTAAATAATCATTTTTGTCTTCGTTACAACCGTAATGAACAACAGCTAATATTAAAAATAAGAAAAAGATTTTTTTTACAATAAAAAAATAATACATATCAAATTATATTAAAATTGAAGTTTTGAATATTTTGATTTTTAAATAAATAACGACTATTACTAAGTAATGGTTAAAAAATAACTTCCTGATTTGTTTTTTGTAAAATACTTATTATCAGGTGTAAACAAATTCGTAATTCATAATTTATAATTCGTAATTTACTAAATCAGTTATTTGTTTTTTTTTCTAAAAGGATTTCTATTTTATTTTTTATTCTCTCACAAGCTTTTCCGTTGTAAAAATCATGGAACGTTTCCATCATTTTTATTCTTTCATCACCGCATAGATTAGGATTTTCAAATAAATTTCCTATTTTACGGATAAGTTGGTTTTGTGTATAAACTTTGTAACCAGCTGTATAATTGTTATAATTTAACATAATTCCTCTGTATTCAGAATATTGTTCCAAGTCATAAGGTATAAATATTATAGGACGTTTTAAGAGTAAAAAATCATGATAAATACCTGAATAATCAGTGATAAGAATATCAATATAAGGAAGAAGTTCAGCTGTTTCTGGAAAGATTTTTTGATTTGCAGGCAATATTCTGTTTGTCATTTCGATAGATAAATCGTATTGATTATATATTCTTTCCAACTCTTCCGAATGTCCTCTTATTAATAAATAAGCATTATTTTGTTCCAGAAATTCCTGAATTTCGGATAAATTTTTATCCTCAAAAGGAAAGAAAATAACTTTATTTCCTTCTTCTCGCCATGTTGGTGCATACAGTATTGTTTTGTTTTTTAAGTAGTTATGTTTTTTTGTCAAATCTTTTGTAGGATTTAAAAGATAATCATTTCTTGGATAATCTGTAATCCATATATCATCGATACACATATTGAAACACGAGGCAGCCATAAATTTTTCGAGAGTAGAACAGACAACAAATTTTGAAAAACGTTGATATTCTTTACGTTTTTTTATATCTTGCCAATTCTTGACCTGAAAGCCCAATCGTTTGAACAAACTACCGTGCCAAAGTTGGATAATATTTTTTGTTCGTGGACTTAAATAATAAGGAAAAAACGACATTTTATCTAATCCGTTGGCAATAACAATGGTTTTTGTTTTCAAAAAGAGTAAAAAACCTTTTATACTGCGCGATTTAAAAATACCGCTCTGATTTTCTATAATTAGTGTTTTGTAGAGTTCTGTATCATTTACAAGAATTACATTTTCGTAGTCAGAGTTTTTTATCATATATTCATAAAAAAATCTGATATTATCATTAAATTTTTCACCTTTTGCAAGAAAATATATAATTCTATTGTTGTTTACCGTAGTTAGTTTATCTGCGGTGAAATAAAAAAAAGCGAGTATGTCAAGTAAAAACAAATTTTTAATCAATCTTTTAAACCTCCATTTGAGAGCTTGTTTATTTTTGTATTTAGCCATTTTAGTTTATATTTTTAATTAAAGTGTCTTTTCTTTTTACTATCATAAATATCTGAAATGGTTACCATTATACCTGTTTCTTCCACGTTTCCGAAGTGATTATTTATTGAAGTTCCGAAACATTTCATTGTCGGCGACAAGTTCATGTATGAATTTATCAAAGGTGGTATTGTTTCATTATTTTTTCTTACTGTTCTATATAAAATTTTATAATCATCTGAATATTTTTTTCCTATAAAAATTTTTTTTAGAATATTTTCGTTTGTATGAAAACCTAATGGTGCAACAGGAAAAACTAATTTTTGTTTATCTCCAAAATATTTTTTAAGAAAAAAAAGAATTAAATCTCTTGCGTATTTGTTATAATTTGTGTACATTGTAACTTTACCGAAGAAATATTTTATTTTTGGATTTCTAAGTGTAAGCGATGCCAGACCGTCCCAAAGATTATCCAGGGCAAAGAGTGTTTTTCGTGATAGTTTACCAGCCTGAAATTTTGGCTGAATAAATGAACGCCCAAGTTCTATTGTATATGGCATATATTCATTTATAAATTTATTCGAATATTTAAACAAACCCTTAGTTGCGAGTTTCATTTTGTTGCGTTTCTCTGACGGGATATTATTTAAGTTAATAAATCTGTATCCTCCCATAATTTCATTATTATCTTTATTCCAAACAATCAATTGTTTATAAGGTATTTCTGCAATGTCGTAGCTATCAATATCAGAATCCTTTCCTGTGCCGCCGCCTGCTAATCGAAATGAAATTTCCCTTAAACGCCCAATTTCAAGCATTAGATTAGGAGAATCGTGAGAAGAAAAAATATAAAGTTCATTATTGCCGAAATTTGTTGTTCTGATAAATTTGTCTTTTGTTAATTCTTTAATTAACAATTTTTTGGAAACAGGTGAGATAATGTCTTTCATTTCATTTATTTAAATAAAAAAATAACAGGCAAAATTAATATAATTTTTTTAAAAATATATAATTGATGATAAAATTTACCGATATATGCAAAATCAAAAATTATTTGTACTATACTCTGTGTTTTGTAAAAACCAACGTATCACAACCTTCTATGTTGTGAAATCAGCAAATAAACTAAATTTTATATTAAAATAAAAATATACATTGTTTTAAGCTAACTGCTTGTTTATTAGAATAATAATAAATATATAAAAACATTATATGAAAAAATAAGTTAAAAATGGAAAAATTTATTTTACATTTGTAATCTTAATATTTATCATTTTTTACCAAAACATATATATAAATAATTTGTATATATTAACAAATCATTAAAATTTAATAAATTTGAAAAATCAGAAATATCATATACCTGTTCTTTTGGAAGAGACAATAAATGGTCTTAATATAAAATCCGATGGAATATATGTTGATGTAACATTCGGCGGAGGAGGACATTCAAAAGAAATATTGAAAAAAATAAAAACAGGAAAACTAATATCTTTCGACCGTGATGTAGATGCAAAAGAAAATGCAGACGTAATATCAGCAGGAAATAACGGAGATAAATTTATATTCATACAAAGCAATTTTTATTATATAGAAAATTTTTTAAGATATTACGGTTACAATAAAGTAAACGGAATTATTGCAGACCTTGGAGTCTCTTCTCACCAGTTTGATACACAAAGCAGAGGTTTTTCATACCGTCTTGGAGGTAAATTGGATATGAGAATGAACAAAAAATCAACTCGTAAAGCAAGTGATATTATCAATAATTACAGCGAAAAAGAACTAACGGAAGTGATGAAAAATTTTGGTGAAATAAGAAATCCATATAGAATTGTGAAAAAGATATGCAAACTAAGAACGAATAAAAAAATCGAATACATAGAACAATTTAATGAAATTATTATGCCTCTTTTGCCGAAAAATAGAGAATACAAATTCCTATCAAAAATTTATCAGGCGCTGAGGATAGAAACAAACCAAGAACTTGATATGTTGAAAAGTTTATTATTAAAAATGTCAAAAATATTAAAACCAAAAGGACGTATAGCTATTCTAACATATCATTCCTTAGAAGACAGATTGGTAAAAAATTTTATTAAATCTGGAAATTTTTCAGGCAGATTAGATAAAGATATATACGGAAATTTTGAAACAGATTTTAAACAAATAAACAAACGTGTAATTATCCCAACAGCAGAAGAAATAAAAAATAATAAAAGAGCAAGAAGTGCAAAACTTAGAATAGCTGAAAAACAGTAGATTATAACTGTTAATGATAAAATCATAAAACTTAAATATATGAAAAAACAAGAAAAAAAGAGAAAAATACTTAAAGAACTTATAACCGGTTCATTGGTAAAAAATGAAATTTCTGTTAAACAATTCATTTTTTTTGTATTCCTTGCCGTTCTTAGTATTATTTATATATCAAATCGTTACGCAGTTGAGAAGTTAATTATACAGTCTCACAATTTAAGAAAAGAAATTAAGGAATTAAAATCGGAATATGTAATTGTAACAAAAAAATTGATGTATATGAGCAAAGAGTCGGAGGTACAAAAATTGGTTAATGAAAATAATCTTAAATTGAATATTCCGCAAAAACCACCTTACAGATTGGAAATAGACAATTAAAATTCCAATCACAAAATTATAATCAAAAAATCTCAAATATATGTTTATTAGTCATAAAGAAGAGATAATAGCAAAAACAGGAATTATATATTGGTTAATAATGATAATTGCTGTCCTTATTTTTATTCGTTTACTGGGTATAATGTTCATTGAAAAAAATAAATGGAAAGAAGAAGTGAGAAAAAGAGCTTATGTTTTGAAAAAAGACAGAGCATCAAGAGGAGATATTTATGATGCAAAGGGTAAGTTGCTTGCTACTTCTGTTCATTACTATAATTTGTTTATGGATATGAAAGCTGGCGGATTAAGTAACAAAATATTTGATAATAATGTTGTAGATTTGGCTGACAGTTTGGCAATTTTCTTTAAAAATAAAAGCAAAAAACAATGGCTTACAGATCTAAGAGACGCAAGAAAAAAAGGAAACAGGGCTTTCGTTATTGCACACAAGGTGTCTAACAGAGAACTTAAAATAATAAAACAATTTCCGATACTTAAATTAAACAGAAATGTAAGCGGACTTGTACCACAAATAGAAATCAAAAGAGAACGACCATTCGGGAATCTGTTGCGAAGGACAATAGGATACATTAGTGAAAATAGATATACAGAATTAGACATTGGAATGGCTGGAATAGAAAAAAAATATGACCGTGAATTGCTCGGTAGTCCAGGAGAGATACTTTATCAAAAATTGGCAAATAATGTGCTGATGGCTGTAAATAAAGGTACGCGTTTGGAAACAGACGAAGGCACAGATATAGTAACGGCAATTGACATAAACATGCAGGATTATGCGGATAGTGTTCTGAGAGAGCAGTTATTTATATCAAAAGCAAGTCATGGAAGTGTTGTTGTGATGGAGGTTAAAACAGGTTACATTAAAGCGATGGTAAATTTGCAGTACGGGACTGACAGTTTATATTCGGAACGATTAAATCATGCTGTTGGTGAAACGCTTGCTCCTGGTTCCACTTTTAAATTGCCAGTATTAATTGCCGCTCTCGAAGATAAATACGTGAAACTTACTGATACAATAGATATAGGAAACGGGCATAAAGAATATTTTGGTGTTCCTGTGGACGATGACCACGAGGCTAAGCAACAATATACTGTTAGGGAAGTATTTGAAAAATCATCGAATGTAGGAATGGCTGAAATTGTTAATATTAATTATGTAAAAACTGGAAAAATTGATAAATTCCTTCAAAGACTTTATGATATGGGGTTTGGAAAAAAAACAGGAATTGATATAGCTGGGGAGAAAAAATCGGAAATAAAAAATCGGAAACATCAAAAATGGTCAAACTCAACGCCAATGATGATGTCGCACGGGTACGAATTGAAAATTTCGCCATTGCAAATTCTTACATTTTACAATGCAATTGCAAACAACGGTATGATGATGAAACCACAGGTTGTAACTGAATTTCAGAAACACGGAGAAACAATTAAAGTATTTGAACCCGAAGTTTTGATAGACGCTGTTTGTTCCGAACCTACAATAAAAAAAGCTCATAGTGTTCTTCGAGGAGTAGTAGAACGTGGAACAGCAAGCGGAATTAAAATAAAAAAATTTAAAGTCGCAGGAAAAACAGGAACTGCAAAATATTATGACGTAGGACAAAAAAAACATATCGAAGAATATAGAGCTTCATTTGTTGGATATTTCCCAGCCGAAAATCCAAAATATTCATGTATAGTTGTTATTAATAAACCACAGGGAAATTATTACGGCGCTCAGGTTGCAGTGCCTGTTTTTGAAAAAATAGCAAATAAAATATATTCTTGCGACCATGAATTAAATCCTCAAAAATTAAAAGAAACAGGAAAATTTATTTTTTCCGAAATACCTATTTCAAAAAGTGGATACAAAGATGATGCTGATGCAATTTTTTCTGTTATAAAGATACCAATAGGAAGCAAAAAAAAAATAGAATCAGAATGGATAACAACAAACAAAAGAAAATATTCTATTGAATATATAGACCGAAACATGATAAGAGGAACAGTCCCAAGCGTAATAGATATGGGCGCAAAAGATGCAGTTTTTTTACTCGAAACACTCGGAATAAAAGTTAATATCAGAGGAAGAGGAACAGTAAGAAGACAGTCAATTCCATCAGGAACAAGAATAAAAAAAAATATGAAAATAAATATATGGTTGTATTAGTAAATTATGAATTATAAATTACGAATTACGAATTGGTTTACACCTGATAATAAGTATTTTACAAAAAATAAATCAAAAAGTTATTTTTTAACGATTACTTAGAAAAAAATATACCTAAATTCTGAAAACTCTACAGATTTTCAAAACTCAGTAATAGGCGGTATATTTACTTGCTAATCAGTTTGCATTATAAGGCTAAAAATTAAATATTATAGCCTTACTTATTTATCACCACCAAATAAAGAAAGTAATTTATAATTTTAATTCTTTTTTGCTAATTTAATTTTTATAAATACATTTGCACCGCTTTTAAAGCGGAAGGTTTTGAATTGATTGCAACCGCACAAAAAAATGCTAAAAACAATATCTTTTCTTAAATATCCTTCCTAAATATTTATAATATATTATAATATTAAAATTTTTAAGAATGCCTTATTTATTTACATCAGAATCAGTATCTGAGGGACACCCAGACAAAGTAGCAGACCAAATATCAGATGCATTGTTGGATGAATTCCTTAAACAAGACGCAGACTCAAAAGTCGCCTGTGAAACACTTGTAACAACTGGATTGACAGTTTTAAGCGGCGAAGTGAAGACCAAAGCATGGGTTGATGTTCAAAAAACCGCAAGAAATGTTATCAAAAAAATCGGCTACACAAAAGCCGAATATAAATTTGACAGTGAATCATGTGGAGTAATATCTTCGATACATGAACAATCGGCAGATATAAACCAAGGAGTTATTCGCGAAACAACAGAAGAACAAGGAGCTGGAGACCAAGGAATGATGTTTGGTTATGCAACCGACCAAACAGATAATTATATGCCACTTGCACTTGACCTTGCTCATTTGTTATTGACAGAACTTGCCGCAATAAGACGCAAAGGTATAGAAATGACATATTTAAGACCAGATTCAAAGTCGCAAGTTACAGTCGAATACGGTGATGATAATATTCCAGTAAGAATCGATACGATAGTAGTTTCGACACAGCATGACGATTTTGTTAAAGCATCAAGCACGAAAACACAAAAAGAAGCAGACAATGAAATGCTTAAAACAATAAAAGATGATATTAAAAAAATACTAATCCCACGTGTAAAAGATAAACTCTCAGAAAAATTACAAAAATTATTTGGAAAAGATATGAGTTTATTTGTCAATCCAACAGGGAAATTTGTAATCGGTGGCCCACATGGAGATACTGGATTGACAGGACGTAAAATTATTGTTGATACATACGGCGGTAAAGGTGCGCATGGAGGTGGAGCGTTCTCGGGAAAAGATGCCTCAAAAGTTGACCGCTCAGCAGCCTACGCAACAAGGCATATTGCAAAGAACCTTGTCGCTGGAGGTGTTGCAAAAGAAATATTAGTGCAGGTAGCTTATGCAATAGGTGTTGCCGAACCAGTAGGGCTTTACGTAAATACTTACGGAACTTCCAACGTAAAAAAATCTGACGGAGAAATTGCAAAAATTGTTAAAACTATTTTTGATATGCGTCCAGCTTTTATCATTAAACGTTTCGGATTAAAAAATCCTATTTTCTTAGAAACTGCTTCTTATGGTCATTTCGGAAGAGAACCATTTACAAAAAAAGTAACTTTTTCAAAAAATGGAGATAAATATACAAAAGATGTAGAATTCTTTGCTTGGGAAAAATTAGATTATATAGAAAAAGTTAAAGAAGCATTTGGAATTTAGAAATTTAAAATGTTTACTGTCGTTCTGATTTGTATTCATTTCTACAGTAATAAGTAAATTATGAATTACGAATTGGTTTACACCTGATAATAAGTATTTTACAAAAAAC
>JAOZMB010000056.1 GCA_029934515.1 Bacteroidales bacterium | reverse complement strand
GTGATATCAGTAATCTCATCAATTGTCTTTTTATCAGTAAAATAATATTTGAAAACAGAGAACTGTAATTCAGCTTTTTCACGTTTTTCCTTTTCTTTTTTTCGTTCAAGCTCTGCCTTTTTTCGTTCAAGCTCAGCTTTTTCACGTTTTACTTTTTCTTTTCTACGCTCAATCTCAGCCTTTTTTCTCTCAATTTCGGCTTTGTTAATTATTTTTTCGCTTCTTTTTTTCTCCTCTTCTATTCCTTTTTCTATTCCTTCTTCCATTCCTTTTTTTTCGCCATCGATAAAACCGTATTTGTAAAAACCCTCTTCATAACGCTTAATACTTTCCAAAGTCTCTTTTGTACTTTTTATGTATTGCAAATCTTTGCTGTCCATTGAAACAGTTGCCAATCTTTTTATCATTTCTGAAAAAACGGCATCTTCATTATAAGCACTGAAATCTGAAACCTTATTAGAAAAATTTCTTGTCTTTTCGGCAAAATCGAACCAACGATTGTAGTTATTTAATAGATTCGCGTTCTTTTTAGGGTCTTCTTTTAAGAGCTTAATATTTTTGACTATTTGCTTCTGTAAAATAAAAATCAGTTTATTGGACTGCAAAAAATCAAGTTCTCGTTTTTTGCTGTCCAAAATTTTCAATAATTCATCTCTTTTATTTTTTAATTTAGCAAATTCTTCGCTGTCCCAGAGGTCTGAATTTCTTATAAAATCTGCTATTTTATCTGGAAACATCGAATAACTAATAAAATTATCTTCCATGCCAAGAGAATCATCGACAAGCCAAATAAGTGTAATAGAAGGAGTTAAACGTCTGTAATCAGTTATTATCTTTTCTTTGCCTTTCTTTATTAAAATAGTCTTCTCAGGCATATTTTCAAGTTGCAAACTAATATTCAAAGCATGATATAACAAAAACCTCTGAACAATATCTGCTTTGTACCATTGCTGCATCTCTATTATTACGTTTTCTTCTTTGTCTATTTGACAACGATAATCAAATTTAACAACCTTAGAAGCATCAGTAAGTTTATCGCTCTCCCGTTCAAAAATATCAATTTCTTTAATATCAATACCAAGAAAATCCTCAAGGAATTGCTTCGAAATCATAGGCTCTTTGAAAACTTTTTTGAAGAACTTATCGTAGTTCAACGGAGCAAGATAACCGTAAACCATTTTTTCTTTTTCCATAACAAATATTTTTTTAATATATTTAATAAAAATTTTGTAACTACACAGCAAGACAAACGCATTAAAATATTTAAGTACTGAAAATCAAGGAATTACTATTTTGAAAAATAGAGAACTAACCACTAACCACTAAAAAAGAATCGTAAATTATTTTTTTGATATTACTAATTATATTAGTGTATTAATTTAAAAATTCTCTCAAATCTGATTCCTCCTTGCAATAGTGTTTTATCAGGGTCTGATGACATCCAAATAAATAAGCCTTTTCCTACAACATGGTCCTCTGGCACATAGCCCCAGAATCGAGAGTCTGCTGAGTTATGTCTGCTGTCTCCCATCATAAAATAATAGTTCAACTTAAAAGTATATTCTTTTGTTTCTTTATCATTTATAAATATTTTTCCATTTTTTATATTTACTTTATTCCCTTCATAAGTTTCAATTACTCTACGATATATTGCAATATTAATTGTATCAATTTTAATTTTTTGTCCCTTTTGTGGAATATATAAAGGTCCAAAATTGTCGGTGTTCCAGTTATAATATTTATTGTGCGGAAATATCCAAGGCGCTCTTTCACCTTTTTTTGATATTTTTCTATTTATTGAAACAATACTTTTAGAGCGTTTAATTTCATTATAAGCCTCTTCTGTTAATGGAATTTCATATTCATTATTTGATAAAGTAGAGCTTGCAATATCTTCATTACTAATGCCAAGTTTTTGTAATCTTTCTGGATTTAGACTTCTTCCTTTTGTAATAATTCTGTATTTGTATTGTTTATTTTTATAATCTTCTTGTTTTCTTCCGTTAATGTGTACGATACCGTCAATTATTTCAAGAGAATCACCCGGAATAGCTACACAACGTTTAATATAATTTTCTCTTTTATCGACTGGACGTACAACAATAGTTAAATTTTGTCTAACAAGTTTTCTGGCTTCTTGATAATATATCTCGTCTGACTTTAATGTTTTATCACCGATTTCATCTATACTTTTTATTTCACGTGCTTGTCTTCTAATAATTGAATAATAGCTTAGTTCTTGTTTTTCTACTGCAACAGTATCTCCTGCTGGGAAATTAAAAACAACAACATCATTTCTTTTAATATCTGATAATCCAGCGAGTCTTCTATATGGTGCTTTTATCCATTCAAGGTATGGTTTTGTATATTTTGTTCCGGGTAATGTATGATGTGTAAATGGAATTGAGAGTGGTGTGTTTGGCATTTTTGGTCCGAAACTTACTTTGCTAACGAAAAGATAATCGCCTACCAATAGATTTTTTTCCATCGATGATGTAGGTATCATATATGCTTCTATAAAAAACATTCTTATTATCGATGCTGCAATTACTGCAAAGACCAGAGCATCAACCCATTCAACAAATTTACTTTTTTTTTCTAAATCTCTTTTTTTCCAAAAAGTCCAGTTTATTTTTTTTGAGACATAAAAATCAAACATTATAGGTATTCCTATCAACAACCAAAAACTTCCAATCCATATCACAAAAAGGATCATCACTACCGACCAGAAATAGAACTTAAAATATTTGTGATTAATTAATTCTTTAATTTTATTTAAAATTTTCATATTTTTATTTTACTGTTTTTTTTTACTATAAAATTTACTAATTATAATATTTTTTAGATTTATAAATCCTTGAAAATCCGTATTATAATCAGTGTTCTTCTGTGTTCCTGTTAAGAACTTTTATTTGAAACAAGCCAAAAATATTTAAGTTTTAATTTAAAAAAGGGAAAGCCAATTGCTTCCCCCTCAAATTACTATGAAAAAAAAACTATTTTACAGCTTTTATAACAGCTTCGAACGCTTTGGGGTGGTTCATTGCTAAATCGGCAAGTACCTTTCTATTTAGTTCTATCCCTTTTTTGTGCAACTTACCAATTAATTCGGAATATGACATTCCGTGAAGTCTTGCGCCTGCATTGATTCTTTGAATCCAAAGACCTCTGAAATTTCTTTTTTTCGTCTTTCTGTCTCTATAAGCATATTGTAATGCTTTCTCGTGCGCATTTTTTGCTATTGTCCAGACATTCTTTCTTGCTCCAAAATATCCTTTTGTTTGTTTAAGAATTTTTTTTCTTCTTTTCCTCGATGCTACTGTATTTTTTGAACGTGGCATAAACTTTTACTTTTTTGAATATTAGCGACCGCATATAATAAACCTAAATTTCTTAAATTATATAGATTTTAAAGAAATAAAATATTACGGTTCTCAATCTATTTGGCTAAATATTCGAGTTAATAATTTTATTTTTGGACAGATGCGGTTTACTTAAAAACACTTAACCGAAGATATGAAATTCTCAAAGTCATAAAATCATTTTTTTGCGTTCTGTCTGGGTTTTTAAACCAATTTTACTTTATTTTAAAGCGAGAAGTTGCTTTACACTTTTTTCATCAGCTTTACTGACTATTGCAAAGTAACCAAGATTTCTTTTTCTCTTTTTTGATTTTTTAGTCAAAATATGACGTTTGTAAGCATGTTTTCGTTTAATCTTTCCTGAGCTTGTTACTTTGAACCTTTTTTTTGCTCCACATTTTGTCTTCATTTTAGGCATAAGTTCTTATATTTTTAGATTATAAAACTAATTTTTTCTTTTTTCTTTGATATGTAATTTATCTATAAATACAAAAACAAGTCATTTTTTGGAAATGAAATATCTTCTACAATAAGTTCAATTACACACCTTTATATACAATTGTTCTTGCACTATTTTTTTAGAGGAGTAAGAAACATTGTCATTTTTTTGCCTTCAAGTTTAGGCATACTTTCAACTTTTCCGTATTCCTCCAATCCTTGTGCAAATTTTAGCAACAGGATTTTTCCTTTGTCGCTAAAAACGATACTTCTGCCTCTAAAAAAAACATAAGTTTTCACTTTTGAGCCTTCTTTTAAAAAGTTTTTTGCATGTTCGAGTTTAAAGTTAAAATCATGTTCCTCTGTGTTAGGCGTAAACCTGATTTCCTTTACAACTACCTTAATTTGTTTTGCCTTAAGTTCTTTTTGTTTTTTCTTTTGTTGATAAATAAACTTCTGAAAATTAACAATTTTACATACAGGTGGTTTCGCTTTTGGAGAAATCTCCACCAAGTCAAGTTCTTTTTCACGAGCTATATCCAAAGCCTCGCCAAGTGAGTATATTCCTATTTTAACATTATCTCCAACAAGTCTAACACTACTTACACGGATTTGCATGTTTGTCCGATACTTCCACTTAAGGTCTTGTTTCCTGTTTCTATTAAATTTTCTTCTTGCTATTTTAAAGCCCTCCTTATTAATTAATAATTTACTTGATTATCAACACCATTTTCAAAACAAAAATCATTTCAAAAACAATGTCAATATTAATTTTAATATTTTTTTGCAAAGATATAAAAAATTATATAAAAAAAATATTATTTTAATAAAATGTAATTTTTTGTAACAAAATTGTGAATTTATTATTTTATAATTCTATATATTTTATAATATTTTCGTATATATATTTAGTCAATAAAATATTTCAGTCTGTAAATAATCCATTGATGAAAAATATTCAATTTAAAAGCTATCTCACAAGAATTTACAGGCGAAAGCCACACTTAAATATTGAATATTGGTATGTTGTCATTGGAGTATTGAAAATAAATTACATTGGCATTTGGATGTTACATTTAAGGAAGATGCATCAAGGTCGAGAAAAGAGAATGCTCATGAGAATCTAAATATTTTGAAGAAGATAGCATTACAAAGAGTTAGTTTACAGAAAGATAAACTAAGTAAAAAGAAAAGTCGATATAAAGCATATATGAATAATAGTTATATAGAAGAAATAATCAAAATTTGATGAATCATCCCTATGAGTAACTAATTTTTTTGCTTAAGTTTAAATAATTGTTTATTTTTGCATGAATTTTTATTAAATTCATGCGACAAATACAATTTTTATTCTTGATAATAATTGTAATTAATTTACAACTATTTCAATAGAATCAAAATTTACAATCAATTTTTTATTAAATATATATTATAGAGATATTTCTATATGTAAAGTTTTTTAAGTTATACTAATAATCAATTACAAATTTTTATGAAAACAAAAGATTATATTAAAAAAGAGGACATATTCGGAGCGCATAATTATCATCCGCTTCCAGTTGTTCTAAAAAAAGGTCTTGGAGTATATGTTTGGGACGTAGAAGGTAAGAAATATTTTGATTTTTTGTCTGCTTATTCAGCAGTAAATCAAGGTCATTGTCATCCTAAAATTATTTCGGCTTTGACTGAGCAGGCTCAAAAATTAACACTAACATCAAGGGCTTTTTATAATGATGTGCTTGGTGAATACGAAGAATATATAACAAATTTTTTTGGCTACGATAAAGTTTTGCCTATGAATACAGGTGCTGAAGCAGATGAAACAGCAATAAAAATTGCCAGAAAATGGGGATACGAGAAAAAAGGTATTCCAGAGAATGAAGCAAAAATTATTGTTTGCGCAAATAATTTTCACGGAAGAACAATAACAATCATCTCAATGTCAACAGACCCAGATGCTTATAAAGGTTTTGGTCCATATACACCGGGATTTGTTACTGTTCCTTACAACGATATAAATGCTCTGGAAGAGGCATTACAGGATAAAAATGTTGCAGGATTTCTTGTAGAACCTATTCAGGGCGAAGCAGGAGTTTATGTTCCTGATGAAGGTTATTTAAAGAAAGCATATAATTTGTGTAAATCAAAGAACGTATTGTTTATTGCCGATGAGGTACAAACAGGAATTGCAAGAACTGGTAAATTGCTCGCTTGTGACCACGAGGATGTACGTCCAGATATTTTAATACTTGGCAAAGCTGTTTCTGGTGGAGTAATTCCTGTGTCTGCGGTGCTTGCTGATGATGAAATTATGCTTGTTATAAAACCGGGAGAACATGGCTCAACATTTGGCGGAAACCCACTTGCAGGAAAAGTTGCGATAGCTGCATTAGAAGTGGTAAAAAATGAACGTCTCGCTGAAAAGGCAGAACAACTTGGAGTAATTTTCCGTGATGGATTAAATCTTATTGAATCTGAAATGATTGAAACAGTACGTGGTAAAGGTTTGTTAAATGCAATAGTTATAAAACCAAAAAATGGGAAAAAAGCATGGGATGTTTGTCTTGCAATGAAAGAAAACGGATTACTGGCAAAACCAACTCACAATAATATTATTCGTTTTGCACCACCACTTGTAATCACAGAGTTACAAATAAAAGAATCTATAGAAATTATAAAAAAAACAATAGAACAATTTGATTAGTAAATAGTCATAAGAAATATTTTATATTTTATTAAAATATATTGTATTTTTTAAAAAACTTAAACTATTTTTGTAAAATTAAAATATTAATTTAATAATTATAAATATGTTTTGTTATCAATGTCAAGAAGCAGCAAAAAATATTGGCTGTACAATTAAAGGAGTTTGCGGAAAAACAAAAGAATCAACTTATCTGCAAGATTTATCATTGTATATTTGTAAAGGGCTTTCACATACAACATTAAAAGCTAGAGAAGAAGGAATTGATGTTAAAGAAGAAAGTAGGCATATTGTTAAAGCCCTATTTATGTCTATTACAAATACTAATTTTCAGAATTATGATTTAGCTAAAATAGCTGAAAAAGTTTTAGATTATAAAGATGACCTTAAAAAGAAATTAAACTTTGATTTTAAGCATGACTCGGTTACTTGGACAACACCAAATGTTGCAGACAGATATCTAAGAAGTGAAAAAGTTAGTGTTTTATTAATAGACAGTAATGAAGATATACGTTCTTTAAAAGAATATATAACTGGTGGATTAAAAGGAATGGCTGCATATTTAGAACATGCTTTTAATCTTGGATACGAAGACGATGAACTTTACAAATTTATAGAAGAAGCATTAGTGATGACAACAGAAGAACAAGATGTAAATTCTATGCTTAATTGGGTTCATAGAACAGGTGAATATGGAGTCAAAGCAATGGCGCTTCTTGATAAAGCAAATACAAGTTCCTATGGAAATCCTGAAATCACAAAAGTTAATATTGGAACAGGAAAAAATCCCGGAATTTTAATCTCTGGACATGATTTAAAAAACTTAGAACAACTTTTAAATCAAACAGAAGGAATGAACATAGATATATATACTCACTCTGAAATGCTACCAGCACATGCTTATCCAGAACTGAAAAAATATCCTCACTTAAAAGGAAATTACGGAGGAGCATGGTACCAACAAACTACTGATTTTGAAACATTCAATGGTCCTATATTATTTACTACAAATTGCTTAGTTCCACCACGTAAGAAGTCAACTTATAACGATAGAGTTTTTACAACAGGACCAACAGGAATGCCTGAATGGGGATTTTGTGAAGAAAAATTAGAAAACGGCGAAACAGACTTCTCTGAAATGATTGAATTAGCAAAAAAATGTAAAGCACCAACAGAAATAGAAAAAGGTGAACTAACGATTGGATTTGCTCATAATCAAGTATTACAACTTGCCGATAAAGTTCTTGATGCCGTAAATAGCGGTGCTATAAAAAAGATGATTGTCATGGCGGGTTGCGATGGAAGACACAAATCCAGAAATTATTATACTGAATTTGCTAAAAAACTACCATCAGATACAGTTATCCTTACTTCCGGATGTGCTAAATATAGATACAATAAATTAAATTTAGGTGATATCGGAGGAATTCCTCGTGTTTTAGATGCAGGACAATGTAACGATTCTTATTCGTGGGCTGTTGTTGCTTTAAAATTAAAAGAAGTATTAAATTTAGAAGATATTAATGATTTACCTATTGAATTTAATATTGCGTGGTACGAACAAAAAGCAATAATTGTACATATGGCATTATTGTATTTAGGAGTTAAGAATATTCATGTTGGACCGACACTACCGGCTTTCTTATCTAAAAATGTTCTAAAAGTATTAGAAGAAAAATTTGGTCTTAAAACAATTACAACTGTTGAAAAAGATTTTGATTTATTCAAGATAGACTATAAAAAATAAGAAAAATAAAAATGGTTTGAGCTTGCAATTTTTTGTTATGCTCAAACCATAAATAAATAAAATTATTAAATTAAGTAATTGTTAAAAAATAACTTTTTGATTTGTTTTTTGTAAAATACTTATTATCAGGTGTAAACCAATTCGTAATTCGTAATTCGTAATTTATAATTCGTAATTTACTAATTGGAATAAATAACTGTAACATTTCCTGTTTTATAAAATTGTCGACCGTTGATAAACTTACCATAAGATTTCCAAACATAAACACCAAATGGAACAATCTCATTTCTATAATAAGCATTCCAACCTTTATTAACATCATTACTTTCAAAAATCAACTGTCCGTATTCGTTATAAATAAACATATTATATTCAGCAACTTCGTATCTAAACACCAACCTAAAAATACTATTACTTGTCGCCGAAGAAGAAATGTAACTGTCTTCTGGTCCACTTGTGTTTGCCTGTAACGCGTTGGGTGCTTCGATTTTATATTTTGAATCTTTTACATTAATATTATAATTTGATAAAGAATCTGAACAACCAGCTTCCGAATAAACGCTTAATTTTATGTTATATATTCCTTCTTTTTTATACGTATGACGTGGGTGAATATCGTCGGAGATAGTATTATCTCCAAAGTTCCAATAATTATTCTTATTATTTTCAGATAAATTTGTAAATACTATTTCTTCTTCCGCAAAAATATTATTACTATTAATGACAAAATCGGCAAGCGGACTCTCGAAAACTATTATTTCTTTATTAACAATACTAACTATTCCATCTGCAAATACGGTAAGACTCACTGTATATTTGCCCGGTGTATCGTAAATTGTAACAGGATTTTTTGTTGTTGTATTATTGCCGTTTCCGAAATCCCATTTGCAAGATTCATAGTTTAATGATTTATTAAAAAAACTAATCTCAAGAGGCGCACAACCACTATATTTACTTGCAAAAAATATTTCGTATGTTTCAGAGATATTTGGAATTATTTTTTTATTTTTTGATAAATTTATATCTGGATTTTGTTTTTTTATTATTAAACTATCTTGTTTATTTTTTTTGTTAATATTTTTTTCAGGTTTCTTATTTTCTTTTAATACGGTTTTATATACGGGTGTTTGTTTTTTGTTATAAATAATTTTATTATGATTAATATTTTTATTTGTCTCTTCGATTTGATTTTTTGATTTTTCGAAATTATTCTCGTGAACTTTGATATTTGTTTTTTCGTAAACTTCGGTAGCAATAATTTTGCTGTAATTATCTGTGTCTTGTTGTAATTCTACAAGAATAGAAATTAATAATGCAATTAAAACGACTACATAGAAGATATTAAGTTTGTTGTAAGTGAAACGGAAAAAATTAAAAAATTTTAATTTTCGAGAAGTTTTTGTCCACACTTTTTCTGGTGGTTTGACAGTATAATTAGAGAAGCTTTCTTGAAAAAGTTTTTCTATTTCTATATTATTTTTCATTGATATTTATTTTTTCTAATATTTTCAATTTTTTCCTTAATAATTTTTTCGCTCTTGAATATTGCGATTTTGATGTATTTATACTAATATTTAAGATATTTGCAATTTCTTTATGTTTGTATCCTTCAATGGCAAAAAGGTTAAAAACTATTCTGTATCCTTTGGGCAAAGATCGTACCGCTTGCAGGAGTTCGTCTTTTGAAAAGCTTTCTCTTTCTGGTTCATTTGTATAAATATTTCTCTCGTTTATTGTATCTATATTGTATAATTGATTATGTTTTTTATTTTTATGATAAGTTGTTATTGCAATATTAATAATTATTCTTTTCATCCAGCCTTCGAAAGAACCTTTTCCAGAGTATTTAGAAATTTTTGTAAATATTTTAATAAAACCCTCTTGCAAAATATCTTCTGCCTCAGCATTATCGCTTGCGTATCTGATACACAAACCAAAAAATATATGCGAATATACATCATACAACTTCTTCTGAGCTATTTGATTATTATTTTTACAACCTTCTATTATTTTCTCAATATTCAACATTCAGCATTCAATTCAATTTAATGACCTATAAATTACAAAAAAGGTTGCATTGTGATTAAAAATTTTATTGTCCAACTTTGTGTGTGTGTTTGTTTATGAGCCAGCAAGGTTGCCTGTTGAGAAAGCAATTTGTAGATTATAGCCTCCTGTATCTGCGTCTAAATCAATAACTTCACCAGCAAAGAACAAACCTTTAACAAGTTTTGATTCCATTGTTCTTGAATTTATTTCTTTTGTACTTATTCCTCCTGCTGTAATTATAGCTTCTTTAAAAGGTCTATATCCGCTAATTTTTAGACGGAAATCTTTCATAAGTATTCTTATTTTTTTTCGTTCTTTTGAATCTAAGAGGCAACATTTTTTTGAAATATTTATTCCTGTTTGTTCAATAAAAACAGGAATTAATTTTGACGGTAGCCAGAGTTTAAAAATATTTGCGATTTGTTTTTTGCCGTTTTCGTTAAGGTCTCTTATCAGTCGTTTATCTAGTTTTTTTGAATCTAATGCAGGTTTTAGGTCTATGGAAATTTCGAGTTGTTTTTTATTTTGTAGTTCAGAAACGATAAATCTGCTCAAAGATAATATTATAGGACCTGATAAACCGAAATGAGTAAAAAGCATTTCACCAAACATTTCAGAATATTTTTTGTTGTCTATCCACACACTTGCATTGACATTTTTAAGGCTCAGTCCTTGTAATTTTTTTGCAATATCTCCTTTCGTTTCTATGGGTACGAGTGCAGGACGAACTTTTGTAATTGAATGACCTAATGACTTGGCAAATTTATAACCGTCACCGGTTGAGCCTGTTGCAGGGTACGACATTCCGCCAGTGCATAATATAATTTTGTCGGCAAATATTGTTTCTATTTTTTGGGAACAAACAATTTTTACTCCTTTTATTATTTTTTTTTCTGTTATTAAATCAGCGACTCTACTTTTGTATCTAATCTGAACATTATTTCTTTTTGCATACAACAATAAAGCATTAACAACATCGTGAGCATTATCGCTTTCTGGAAAAATGCGTCCACCTCTTTCTACTTTCGTATCTACGCCAAAATGACTTAACAAAGAAATAATATCTTTTGAAAAAAAACGAGAAAAAGCAAATTTAAGAAATTTTCCATTGGGATGAATGTGTTTAAAAAAACCAGACATATAAGCTTTATTTGTTATATTACATCTGCCTTTTCCAGATATAAGAATTTTACGTCCTGCACGTTCTTTCTTCTCTAACAACAAAACTTTTTTCCCTTGTTCGCCTGCTTTGCCAGCAGATAGTAAACCAGAAGCACCAGCTCCTATAACAATTACATCAAATTTTTTCATAAAATATTTTTAAAGTTTTTAGGTTCTTTTTTTTGATTTTTTGCTCTAAGAAATTGTTAAAAAATAACTTCATGATTTGTTTTTATATACTACTATGCGTAAACCAATTCGTAATTCATAATTTATAATTCGTAATTTCTTACATAGGATCAACATCAAAAATAAAATTAACATATTTTGATTGAGGAATTGCTTTTACAGAATTTACTGTTTGTATAATAAGTTTTTTTGCTTTTGCTGTTGAGCGTTTTTTTTCTATTTTTATTAAAATATTTTTAATATAAAGATTTTTAATTCTTCTAATTACTTGATATTCAGGACCGAGAACACGTTCTCCGAAAACTTTACGTAATTTTTTGGCTGTTATTTCGGCGGTATAATCAAGTTCTTTTTCTTTTTTATGTTTTAATTTGATAATTATTATACGATAAAAAGGTGGATATTTAAATTGTTGTCTGTCTGTAAGTTGTGTTTCAAACATGTTCTCGTAATCATTTTTTATAACATCTTTTATTATAGTATGTTTTTTGTCTGATGTTTGTATTATTACTTTTCCTTGTTTATTTTTTCTTCCAGCCCGACCGCTTACTTGTGCCATAAGTTGATAGGCTCTTTCGAATGCTCTAAAATCCTGAAAATTTAACAAATTATTTGCGTTTATAATACCAACAATACCAACATTATCAAAATCCAAACCTTTTGACACCATTTGAGTTCCTATAAGAATATCTGTTTTTCGGTTTTCGAAATTATAAATAATATTGTGAAATGCTTTTTTACTTCTTGTGCTGTCGTAGTCCATTCTGGAAGTTACGGCATCTGGGAAAAATTTATTTATTTCGTTTTCGATTTTTTCTGTTCCGAATCCTCTTGTTATAATAGCTATCTCACCGCAAGCTAAACATTCTTTTGGAACATTATAACTGTAAGCGCAATAATGACAAACAAGTCTTTCTGAATATTTATGGTAAGTCAAACTAACATCACAATTTTTGCATTTTGGAATCCAACCACATGTTTCGCATTCCAAAAAAGGAGAAAAACCTCTTCTATTTTGAAACAAAATTATTTGTTCTTTTTTGCTTAAAGCTGTTTTTATACTTTCTAATAGTAAAGGTGTGAACAACGATTTCATTTGTTTACGCCTACGTGCTTCTCGCATGTCGGCAATAATTATTTCTGGAAGTTGTATATTTTTGTAACGATTATTTATTTCTACAAGACCGAATTTACCAATTTTTGCATTAAAAAAACTCTCAATCGAAGGAGTTGCTGTTCCTTGTAATACTTTTACACCGTGAAGTTTTGCCAGAACAACGGCTGCATCTCTTGCGTTGTATCTCGGTGCTGGGTCAAATTGTTTATAACTGGTATCATGTTCCTCGTCGATTATAATCAAACCAAGTTCTCTGAACGGCAAAAATATCGAAGAACGCACACCAAGAATTATTTTATAACTATCCGCTTTTTTGTAATTTTGTAAATTATTCCAGATTTCAACACGTTCTGCATCACTAAATTTTGAATGATAAACACCAGCTTTGTCTCCGAAAATATTTTTTAAACGATTTATTATTTGTGTAGTCAAAGCAATTTCTGGAAGCAGATAAAGAACCTGTTTTCCTTTATCAATTTGTTCTTTTATTAGTTTAATATATATTTCAGTTTTCCCGCTTGCAGTAACACCTTTCAATAAGACAACATCTTTTTCTAAAAAAAGTTGTCTTATTTCCAACAAAGCCTTTTTCTGATATTGGTTTAATACGTTATGTTTTTGCAGAGTAAAATTATTTTGAATTAGACGATTTACTTCCGTTTTTTCGGCAATTAAATATCCTTTTTTAATCAGTTCGTTTAATATTGCTGGGCTTGATTTTGAGTGTTTCAATAAATCTGATTTTTTGATTTTATTTGCTGGTTCTATACCACCAAAAAGTTCACTTCCGTATTTTGCAATATAAGTAAAATTAAGTAACAGTTCTGTTTGTTTTGGTGCATTTTTTAATCTATTAAGCGATTCGCCAAAGGACTCGTTATCATATAATTTGTCAGATAATTTTATAAATATTTCCGTTTTTTTTTTGTATGTTTCTTTTATATGTTCTTCTGATAGAATTAATTTTCTGTCAATCAGTTTTTTCAGAGTTGGAATAATATTATAATCAAATTTTTTTTCCAACATTTTAATATTTACTGATTTTTCTTTATTTAAAAAATCAAACAACATTTTTTCTTTTTTGTTTATATCATCTGGTTGTTTGACATCTGAAATTGAAATATTTGTTTGGCTTTGAAGTTTTAGTCCAGCTGGCAATGCTGCTTTGAATATATCGCCGTAGGAACACATATAATATGCAACTATCCAATCCCAAAATTGAAATTGTATTTTGGAGATTATTGGAATTTTATCTATTATTGCTAATATATTTTTTGTTTCATAATCTGGTTTTTTGAAGTGAACATTTCGTATTAATCCGGTATAAATTCTTTTACTTCCAAACTGTACGATAGCTCGTTTACCGGGCAAACAATCGGATATTAATTCTTCTGGAACTTTATATATAAAAAGTTTCTGTAACGGGAAAGGTATAATAATGTCTGCAAACACTGGCAAATAAATTAATTAATTGAAATTTCGTTTTGTATTAATATTGTTCTTTTTCATTTGGAAAATTAATTGACCTAACATCTTTAATATAATTTTTAACAGCGCCAGTTATTTCGGCATCTAAATTATGGTATCTTCTCAGAAATCTTGGCGAAAACTCTTGTGTAATTCCAAGGATGTCGTGTATTACAAGCACTTGACCATCGACACCGTTTCCTGCACCTATTCCAATTATAGGGATTTTTATTTCAGAGGCGACTTGTTTTGCAAGTTCTGCTGGGATTTTTTCCAACACTATACCAAAACAGCCAGTTTCTTCTAAAATATGAGCATCTTCCAAAAGTTTATCAGATTCTTCTTTACTTCTTGCTCTGACAACATAAGTTCCGAATTTATAAATTGACTGAGGTAATAGTCCGAGGTGTCCCATAACGGGTATTCCGGCTGATAAAATACGTAATATTGATTCTTTAATTTCAGCTCCTCCTTCCATTTTTATTGCATGTGAGCCTGTTTCTTTCATTATTCTAATTGCCGAAGCGAGTGCAAGTTTAGAATTACCTTGATATGTTCCGAATGGCAAATCTGTTATAACCAAAGCTCTCTCGACAGCCCTTACAACAGATTTAGCATGATAAATCATTTCATCAAGAGTAATTGGAAGTGTTGAATCGTAACCTGCCATTACGTTTGCCGCAGAGTCGCCTACCAATATTACATCGATTCCAGCTTTATCTATTATTTTTGCTGTTGAGTAATCATAAGCTGTTAGCATTGCAATTTTTTCGCCGTTTAATTTCATATTTTTAAGTACATGAGTAGTAATACGACGAGCTTTTTTGTGAACTGACATTTTATTTTAATTTAATTTAAATTTTATAAATTGTAATTTATGTAATTTTTAGTAGTGAAAATTTATGATATTAAAATTTCAAAATTTCACTTTTATTAATATAACAATTTGCATTATTTTCTTCTGATGCTATTGGCTGAAAATCTTTTTTTTTGTCAATATGGAGATTTTTTATTTTTTTTTTTTCTTCGATATTGAAATCTTTCTCAAAACGAAATACAGAAGGCATATTTATTAGAACAATAATAAATGTAATTGCAAACATGTATAGTGGTTCTGTTCGTTCTGTTATTACAAAAGCTACTAGCGAAATTGTTGCCGCAAATTCAAATATTAAAAATTTAATTATGACTGCATTAAAATATAATTTGCTTTTTTTCTTTATCGAAAAAGACAATTTATCTGATTTTACTTTTTTATTATAAAAATAATATCCTCCCGGTATTGCTGCCAAGACACTTAAATACGAGAAGTATAATAAATAATTGTGAGTCATATTGTTTATAATTGGTTGTAATTTTTCAGGAACCAATACAAAATATGATATTAAAAAGAAAATTACAAACTCAAACAATAATATAAACCACATTATCACAACTTTTCTTACACGATGTTTTATTAAAATTATATCTTCCATTTTTTGTTTTTTAATTAATACTTTTTTGTATATTAGAATAATAGAACTTAATTTTGTAATGATTTTTTTTAATATATATTAAAAAAATTTTTGCAAAAGTATCAATATATATTAGAAAAAAACTAATTTTAATAACAAAATTTTATTTTTAATTTGTGCCTGTGCAGTGTTTTCTCCGCAACTATTAATTTATAAATGTCTGTGAAAAACATCGCTCAATTGCAAATATTGAAATTATAAGAATTAATATTTTAATTTAAACAATATTTTTTTTTGAATATATACAAAAAAACCTATCAAATAACGAATTTTTAAAATAAAAAAGATGAACATACAATTTAATAAAAATGAAGATACAAATCGTCTATCTGTATCTGATGTAAAACAAAAATTGATAAAGATTTATTCTGGTGGAGGGAAAAAAAAGATTGCCAAACAACATGCAAAAGGAAAGATGACAGCTCGCGAACGCATAGAATATTTGATTGATAATGGAAGTAGAACATTTGAGATAGGTGCATTTGCGGGCAATGGAATGTATAAAGATTATGGTGGTTGTCCAGCTGGAGGTGTTGTTGTTGTTATTGGATATGTGATGGCTCGTCAATGTGTTATTGTGGCAAATGATGCTACTGTAAAAGCAGGTGCATGGTTTCCAATAACTGCAAAAAAAAATCTTAGAGCACAAGAAATAGCTCTTGAAAATAGACTTCCAATAATCTATCTTGTGGACAGTGCTGGAGTGTTCTTACCTATGCAGGACGAGATTTTTCCAGACAAAGAACATTTCGGAAGAATATTTCGTAATAATGCTAAAATGTCTGCTGCTGGAATTATTCAGATATCAGCTATAATGGGAAGTTGTGTTGCAGGAGGAGCTTATTTGCCAATCATGTCAGATGAAGCAATAATTGTAAACAAAACAGGTTCAATATTTCTTGCTGGCTCGTACCTCGTAAAATCAGCAATCGGAGAAAATGTTGATAATGAAACACTTGGAGGCGCAACTACTCATGCTGAGATTTCTGGAATTTTGGATTATAAAGTTGAAACAGACAGAGAAGCACTTGACACAATTCGTAATTTGATTGACAAAACATGTAAACAAGAAAAAAAATGTTGTCTTGATAGGAAAAATTCAAAAGTTCCGAAAAAAAATCCAAAAGATATTTACGGTATTATACCACAGACGAGAACAAAACCTTATCAGATGAGGGAAATTATTGAGCGTATTGTTGATGATTCTATTTTTGAAGAATATAAAAAATTATACGGCAAAACAATTCTTTGCGGATATGCTCGTATTGAAGGATGGCCTGTTGGTATTGTCGCCAACCAGCGAACAATTATTAAAAATAAAACAGGAGAAATGCAATTTGGTGGAGTTATTTATTCAGACTCTGCAAGTAAAGTTGCACATTTTGTAATGAATTGTAATCAGAAAAAAATACCACTTATATTTTTTCATGATGTTACTGGTTTTATGGTTGGTTCTCGTTCAGAAAGAGGAGGAATTATAAAAGAAGGAGCAAAAATGGTAAATGCTGTTTCAAATTCAATAGTTCCAAAATTTACGGTTGTGATTGGCAATTCTTATGGTGCTGGGAATTATGCAATGAACGGAAAAGCATACGACCCAAGACTGATAGTAGCATGGCCATCTGCAAAAATTGCAGTTATGAGCGGAGAGAGTGCTGCAAAAACATTGTTGCAAATACAAATAAGTTCGATGAAAGCAAAAGGCATAGAACTATCAAAAGATAAGAAACAAAAACTGTTCGAAACAATTATAAAAAGATACAACGAGCAGTCATCACCGTATTATGCAGCAGCAAGATTATGGGTCGATGCAATAATAGACCCACTTGAAACACGTAAAATTATCTCAATGGGAATAGAAGCGGCTTCGAATAATCCTATAAAAGAAGTTTATAAAACAGGTGTAATTAGATAAGTTTTTAAGTATAAAAAAAAATTACTAAATATAAAAAATTGTAGATAAGAATGATTTATGATACAACAATAATAGGAGCTGGTCTAACTGGATTAATGTGTGGTTATATACTTTCCAAAGAAGGACAAAATGTTTGCATTGTAGAAAAGAACCATTCTGTTGGTGGTAGTATCCAGAACTTTGAACGAAATGGTGTAGTCTTCGATACAGGCGCGCATTATATTGGTGGTTTGCACGAGGGACAGAGTTTATATAGATATTTTAAATATTTTAATCTTATTGACAGACTTGTTCTTAAAAAACTTGACCCAGAAGGTTTTGATATTATAAAATTTGCAGATAAAGAATATAAATATGCGGAGGGCAAAGATAATTTTGTAGAAAAACTTTCTGGATATTTTCCAAAAGAGAGAGAAGCAATAAAAAAATATATTAATAAACTGAAAGAAATTACAAAATATTTTCCGTTTTATAATATTGATTTGGATTTAAATAATCGTAACAAGAATGATATTCTGTCAATAAATGCTTATAAATATATTAGTTCGTTAAGCACAAATAGGAAGTTAATAGATGTTCTCACAGGAACAAGTTTGATACACAACGGAGAGCCAAGCAAAACTCCACTTTTCTTACATGCACTAATTGGTTACGGTTATATCGAAAGCTCATGGCGTGTTGTAGGCGGAAGCGGTAAAATTGCAAATTTTCTGTCAAGTTCTATAAAGAGTTTCGGAGGCAAAATATATACCGACAGTATGGTACAAAAAATTAATGCAGATGAAAAAAAAATAAAATCTATTACTCTTAAATCTGGCGAAGAAATAAGAAGCAAAAATTTTATATCTACAATACATCCATCGCTTACAATGAAATTGCTTAAAACAAAATTACTAAGAAAATCATACAGAAACAGAATTAATAATATTGAGAATACGGCAGGAATTTTTTCTGTTTATATAATATTTAAAAAGAATAGTTTCAGATATCGTAATTCTAATTTCTTCTGTTTCGACAAAAATACTTCTTGGGAAACAATTAATCGTAATGATAGGGTTTTTGGAAATAATTTATTTTTTATGACTCCAGCAATATCAAAGAACGATAAATTTGCAGAATCTGGAATAATTTTGGCTAAAATGGAATTCGATGATGTAATAAACCTGAAAAATACAACAGTTGAAAAACGAGGAGATTATTATAAAAAATTTAAGACAGCGAAAGCAGAACAAATGATTGCAAAAATGGAACAATATTTTCCAAATTTCAAACAAAATATTGATAAATATTACACTTCAACACCGCTTACTTATAGAGATTATACTGGAACAAAAAACGGTAGCGCATACGGTGTAATAAAAAATAGCAACGAACCGTATAATGTTATATTGCCAGTTACAAAAATTCCTAATTTTTATTTTGCAGGTCAGAACATAAACGTACACGGTGTTCACGGTGTTACAATAAGTGCTGTTATTACATGTTCTTTATTGCTTGGAAAAAAATATTTAATAAACAAAATTAGGACACAAAATTAATAAAAAATAAAAAATTATGTCATATAAAAATATTAGAGAAGAAGAACTAAAAAACAAAATTGCAAAAAAATATTTTGGTGTTTTTGATAGCACCAAAATAATTGGCGATATTGATTTTTGTGTAACATTGCCTATAAAAAAAGACCCGTTATCTGAAACAGTATCTTTGTTTTGGGCTGAGGCAAAAAAAGGAAAATCTGATGTCTATAAATCTATTGTTCAATTAATTCTTACAATTGGAAAGGCTCGGACTTTTGACAAGCAATTACCTCCTGCATTTCTTGGCGCTTTTGATTACGAAAAAATAGTTTTTATAGCTTATAATGAAATTCAGGAGATATTTTATCTTAATGATTTTAATTGGAATGTAAGACCATCGAATCACAATACGAAAGAATTTAAAATTGTATATGATAAAGTTAAAAAAAAAATCGAAGATAATTATTTACTCTTTGTATTTGATAATGATGAAAAAGAGCTTAAAAAATTTATCAAAAATAATTTTATTTTCGGAAAATTCGGAATTACCAAAACACAAATCGACAAAAATAATTTTATAAATATCTATAATAAATGGTTACAAACAGTCAAACCATCGATTGCGGTTAATTGGAATATTGCTAAAAAAAACGGTATTATAGATGGTGATTTTTATCTTGCTGATTTGCTTTCTCTTGAAAATGAAACTTTTAAAGAAAAATTATTTGTGCTGTTGCAAAAGAATAAATACGAACTCGACAGAAAAATTAATGAATCTGGTATATTTTTTTTTAAAACGGCATTTTTTAAAGATAAACAAAAAGCCCATAACCAATTTTGGAATAAATACGAAAGACCGCCGAAAGAAGAATATTGGGATTATATTATCAAACGCCGCGATTTGCTTGTTCCTCAAGATATAAGAGAACGAAAAGGCAGTTTTTTTACTCCACAGATTTGGGTTGAACTTTCACAAAGATATTTAACAGATGTTCTCGGTGAAGATTGGCAAGAAGAATATTATATTTGGGATTGTGCAGCAGGTACAGGAAATTTGCTTGCCAGTCTGACAAATAAACATAATATTTGGGCATCAACACTTGATAAACAAGATGTAATAGTGATGAAAGACCGCATTGAAAACGGTGCAAATTTGTTGGCAAGTCATGCTTTTCAATTCGATTTTTTGAATGATAACTTCTCTAAACTACCTGAAAGTTTAAGGCAAATTATTAATAATTCCGAAAAACGAAAAAAATTAGTAATTTATATTAATCCGCCATATGCGGAGGCAAGTGATAAAAAAACCTTAAAACGAAAAAAAGGAAAAAAAGGTGTGGAACAATCAGCCATAAATAAAAAATATGCAAATCTTTTAGGACAAGGTAATGCTGAATTATTTGCACAATTTTTTATAAGAATACACGAAGAAATTCCAAATTGTATTATCGCAGAATTTTCAACTTTGAAAATTCTGCAAGGTCAACACTTTATTGATTTTCGTAATAACTTTAAAGCAAAACTTGAAAACCTATTTATTGTTCCCGCAGATACATTCGATAATGTAAAAGGAAAGTTTCCTATTGGCTTTTTTATCTGGAATACTCAAAAAAAAGAAACTTTTAAAAATATATATGCTAACGTTTATGATAAGACAAGAAACTTTATAGGCAAAAAAAAATTTGAAGCATATATTGATAGTCAATATATAAATGATTGGATAAAACCATTTAGAGCTAACAAAAAAGATAAAAATATTATTGGAAAATTTCCATTCAAAGGAAATGATTTTCAAAACCAAAATATGATTATTATTGTACATCAGCAAATGGTATATAACAAAGCCGCAGGACAGTTTTTAATAAACTCTAAAAACTTAATTCTTGCAAGTATCTATTTTACAGTAAGAAAAAGCATAAAAGCAACTTGGTTTAATGACAGAGACCAATTTTTGTATCCAAATAATAAGTGGCAAAATGATAAAGAATTTCAAAATGATTGTCTATCATTTACATTATTTAGCAATAATATTCAAAGTAAATATGGTACAAATCATTGGATACCATTTAGTGAAAATGAAATAAATTCTCAAGAGAAGTTTGAAAGTAATTTTATGGTAAAATTTATTCAAGGAAAATTAAAATCAAACGGAAACGGAGATTTATTAGAAAAAGAAAAAGTAAGAAGAAAAAGTTTAGAATTTTCAGTCGAAGCAAAATTCGTTTTTGATGCAGGTCGAGAGTTATGGCGCTATTATCATACACAACTTTACTGCAACGAAAACGCTTCTTTATATGATATTCGTGCATATTTTCAGGGACGAAATGTAAATGGTAGAATGAACAACAAAAGCAAAGACGAAAAATATACAAAATTAATAACAGACTTACGGAATGAACTAAAAAATCTTGCAAAAAAGATAGAACCAAAAATTTATAAATACGGTTTTTTAAAAGTATAAAATATTATTCAAGAATAATGAAATTTACATATTTAAAATAAAATTATGTCATATAAAAATATTAGAGAAGAAGAACTAAAAAACAAAATTGCAAAAAAATATTTTGGTGTTTTTGATAGCACCAAAATAATTGGCGATATTGATTTTTGTGTAACATTGCCTATAAAAAAAGACCCGTTATCTGAAACAGTATCTTTGTTTTGGGCTGAGGCAAAAAAAGGAAA